>MNEX01000152.1 GCA_001917905.1 Acidobacteria bacterium 13_1_40CM_65_14 | reverse complement strand
AGGTGCCGGACCGCTTCGTGTATTTCATGACGCGCTTCGGTCCGACTTCGGCGCCGTAGATGTTGCCCTGCGAATCGACGGCGACCCCTTCTGCCGCGCTCGTCCCGGTGAAGTTGTCGGCCGCACGGGTCCGCGCTTCGGGATCGGGGATGAAGTACTTCACCGTGCCGTCTTTCGCGCTACCAACGCGGATGCCGCGCTTCCAGCCGTTGTGATTCTGCGACACCGACTCCGACTCGGAATCCGCGCTGTACAAGTTGTCGTTCTTGTCGATGAAGAGGCCGCTCGGACGGCTGAACTGCTTCCACTCCGTGATGAACGTGCCGTTCTGATCGAAAATCTGGATGCGGTTGTTGTTGCGATCGCCGACGAAGAGGCGGCCGCGCGAATCCATCGCGAGCGCGTGCGGCTGATCGAACTCACCCTGTCCGCTGCCGAACTTTCCGAACGTCTTGATCAACTTCCCGGTTTTGTCGAACTTTAGGATGCGTCCGTTCGATCCCGGCGCCGACGCATGGCCCTCGGCCACGAAGATGTCGCCGTTGGGCGCCACGACCACGTCGTTCGGCTGATAGAAGTAGTCGGGGTCGGCGGCGCCGCCCGGCTTGCCGAGCGTCAACAGCAGCTTGCCGTCGGGACTGAACTTGAACACCTGATGGCCCTTCGTCGATCCCGGCAGCGGTCCCGTGCGGCCCTGCGCCGGGCCGCGTCCGCCTTCGCCGCGCTGACCGCCGCCAGCGCCAGTGCCGCGCGCCGGAAGCGGCGCGTTGTCCTGACCGTCGGTCACCCACACGTTGCCCTCGCGGTCGACGAAGATGCCGTGCGCGAAGATCAGCATCCCCTCGCCGAAGCTCTTCACGAGCTTGCCGCTCGAATCGAACTTGAGCACCGTGGGCAGATTCGACATCTGACCGCTCGCGCGATCGAGACAACCGTTCTGCTGACAGCGTTCGGCGACCCAGATCGATTTGCCGTCCTTGTCGATCTCGACGGCGCTCGTCGATCCCCACGTGCGCCCTTCCGGCAGCTTGAAGTAGCCTTCAATCGACTGATACGCGTTGGGCAACTCGTTGGTCGGCTTCATCTCGGTCTGCGTCGAAACCCGCACGGCAGACGGCCCGAGCGCCGCGGCCGCCATCGTCGTCGCGAGCATCAGCCGTTTCGCTCGACGTGCAACTATCATCGGAGCCACCTTTCTGAATATCAGGCGCGAATGATACTCCGAACGCGGACCGAATCGCTCTATAGTAGGCGCCTCAGGAGGACACGCATGACGAAGGGCATCCTTATTACTATCGCGCTCGCGCTCGCGCCGGCTGTTGCGTTCGCGCAAACGCCGAAGGCCGCCACCTACATCACGGACGAAGAAGTGAAAGCGGTCAACGCGACACCCGGGGTGGATCGGACCATCAGAGTCGTCGACATCGGCAACGAGAATTTTGCGGTCGGCATCATCCATCGCGTCGCGACCGGCGGCGGACGCGGTACCGGTGCGGGCGCAGGAGGCGGGGCCGCGCGTGGCGGAGCGAATGCAGCGGCGGGCGGCGGCGCCGGTCGCGGCGCGGCTGGCGGTGGCGGTCGTGCCGCTGGCGCGCCGGCACCAGTGCCGTGCGGCGAACAGGCGACTCCCCCGCCGGCAGGCGGCACACCGGGCGGCATCGCCCACGATTCGCAGACCGAGGGGTACCTCATCGTGTCGGGTGGAGGCACGCTGGTTACGGGCGGCCGCATCGCCAACGGCAACAAATCAGCGGCGGACGCGCCGGTGACGAAGGAGCTGAACGGACCGTCCTGCAGCGGCATGATCATCGGATCCGATGTCGTCAAGCGTGTCGTGAAGACCGGCGACATCATCATCATTCCGGCCGGCGTGCCGCATGGATGGACCGACATCGGCGATCACGTGGACTATCTGAGCTTCCGGCCGTCCGACCACGTGCTGACGGCAGGCTACGTTCATCCGGCGATCAAGAAGTAGGAAGTCTGAAGTCTGAAGTCTGAGCATGCACCCGACAAGAGCGCCTGCGGCCACACCGAGCCGCGGACATGCAAATCCGCGGCGAGGTGTCAGCGTAAGTTCGCGCTGGGGGTGGGGCCCCAGCGCCAGTGGAAAAAAAGAAGGTGACGGGATGAAACGCTTCGTATTCCTGTTGATCGCCTTCGTCCCGTTGCTCGCGTCAGCGACGTATGGCGACGATAGCGAGAAGCTGCTGACGATCGATCACTACGTGCGGGTGCGATCGACCGTGCCGGCGATTGCGGGCCATACGTCCCAAATCTAATCCACGGCGCGGGCACGCCGGCCGAAGTGGCGTTCGACGTGCCGTTCCAGGATTACAGCTGGATGGCGTTTCTGGCGCGTGCCGGCTTCGACGTATTCTCGATGGACACGACCGGGTACGGCCGCTCGACGCGGCCCGCGCCGATGAACGATCCCTGCAACCTCGCGAAGGATCGGCAGGCGCCATTCGTCACGGCGGCGTGCGCGCCGAGCTATCCGCACGCGCTCACGACGATTGCGTCGGACTGGAACGACATCGATGCGGCGATTGATTACCTCCGCGCGCTGCGCCATGTCGATCGCGTGAGCCTCTTCGGATGGTCCCTCGGCGGCCCGCGCGCCGGCGGGTACGCGGGTCAACATGCGGAGAAGGTCGCAAAGCTCGTGCTGCTCGCGCCCGCATACAACCGGTCGGCGCAAGCCACTGCGCCGGCGACAATTCCCGCGGACGGCGTGCCGATGAACACGCAGTCGCATCAGGAATTCACCGCAGGTTGGGATCGTCAGGTCGGCTGCCCGGATCAGTACGATCCGGCAGCGTCGGACGCCGTCTGGTCGCAGATGCTCGAATCGGATCCGGTCGGCGCGACGTGGGGACCCGGCGTTCGCCGCGCGCCACAGACTACGGTCTGGGGATGGACGACGGCCCTTGCCGCGAAGACCCGGATTCCGACGCTGCTCGTCGCAGGCGTGCATGACAAGCAGGTCTCGCCCGATCGCGTGCGCGAGCTGTACGCGGATCTCGGCGCGCAGGAGAAAGTCTTCGTCGACCTCGCCTGCTCGTCGCACAACGCGATGTGGGAGCGCAACCACCTGCTGCTGTTCCGCGCGTCGCTGGAGTGGCTGACGCAAGGGTCGGTGAATGGATCGAAGACGGGCATGTTGAAGCTCGGTTACCCAGGCAAGACCGAAAGTCAATAATGCGTTGCCTGACGCGTCTTCTTTTTTTCAATGGCGCCGGGGCCCCACCCCCGGCGCGAGCTGTCGCTGACACCTCGCCTCGGATTCACATGTCCTCGGCTCGGTGTGGCCGCAGGCGCCTGTCCGCAGTCCCGACGATCATCGGTCTCGCCCTGCTCACCGCGCATATCAGTGCGCAGAGCGATCGCGCGAAGCTAACAACTGCATTCGCGGAAATCGACCGTCTGTTCACTGAGTTCGCCACGCAGTCGCACGTGCCCGGCGCCGCCTGGGGCATCGTTGTCGACGGCGAGCTCGCGCATGCGGGCGCCACCGGATTCCGTGACGTCGCGTCGAAATCTCCCGTCGACGCGGACACGGTGTTCCGCATCGCCTCGATGACCAAGAGCTTCACCGCGATGTCGATCCTGAAGCTACGCGACGAGGGCAAGCTGTCGCTCGACGATCCGGCCGAGCGCTACGTCCCCGAGCTGAAAGGCCTGAAGTACCCGACGAGCGACTCGCCCCGCATCACCGTCCGGCATCTCCTCTCGCACGCCGAAGGCTTTCCCGAGGACAACCCGTGGGGCGATCGCCAACTCGCGCGTACAGACGACGAGCTGTCACAGATGCTGCGCGGCGGCATTCCGTTCTCGAACGCGCCAGGCCTCGCGTACGAGTATTCCAACTACGGCTTCGCGATCCTCGGCCGCGTCGTCTCGAACGTCTCGGGCCAGCGGTACGACGACTACGTCGCGGCGAACATCCTCCGTCCGCTCGGCATGACCTCGACGACGCTCGAAGCGTCGAAGGTGGCACCCGATCGACTCGCGCACGGCTATCGGTGGGAAGACAATCAGTGGAAGGACGAGCCGCTGCTGCCGCACGGCGCCTTCGGATCGATGGGCGGGATGCTGACGTCGGTCCGCGATCTGAGCCGCTACGTCGGCGCCTTCCTGTCGGCGTGGCCGCCGCGCGACGGACCGGAGACCGCGCCGATTCGGCGGGCGTCGCTGCGCGAGATGCAGCAAGTCTGGCGTCCCGCGCCGGCAGCGGTCACGCGCACGGCGTCGGGCGCGATTCAGCTCAACTCGGGCGGCTACGCGTTCGGCCTCCGCGTCACCCAAAGCTGCGCGTTCGAGCACATCGTCGCGCACAGCGGCGGACTGCCCGGGTTCGGTTCGGTGATGCAGTGGCTGCCGGAGTACGGCGTCGGCATCGTCGCGTTCGGCAACCTGACGTATACGGGCTGGGGGCGCGTGACGAACAGCGCCTTCGACGCGCTCGCGAAGACCGGCGGATTGAAGCCGCGGATGCCGCAGCCATCACCCGCGCTGATTGCGGCGCGCGACAAGGTGTCGCGCCTCGTCGATCGCTGGGACGACGAGGTCGCCGACGACATCGCCGCCGAGAATCTGTTCATGGATGTGTCGAAGGATCGGCGGCGCGCGGACATCGAGCGCGTGCGTGCCCCGCTTGGCGCGTGCACGGCGCCGGCGGCCTTCGACTTCGTGGGGAACGCGCTGCGCGGAGGCTGGACGATGAGCTGCGAGCGCGGAAAGATTCTGACGATCGTGACGCTCGCGCCGACAATGCCGCCGAAAGTACAGTCGCTCCGCGTCATCCTGGCGCCAAGTGACGCTCCGCGCTCCGATGACGCCTGCCGGTGAGAATTGGCGAGTTGGTGAATTGGCGAGGGCGACGGCTGACTCACGCGGACTCTACCGCGACGTGAGTGTCGCGGAGGAAAACCCTTGAGGCACGCCGCCGCGTGAAACCGAAAAGCGCGCCGGAGCCTCGCATCGAGGCGATCACGGTCCGCGCGATCCGTGACGCTTGAAAAACCCATGACGGGGCTGACGCCCGAATGCCGGCCGAGGGAACAGCCCTGATCGCCGCGTCGGTGGAAGAGTCCGAGGCGGAGGCGCGTTTTTCCGGCGTGCCGAACGGGTTTCTCCGGAGCGATACTCACGCCGCGGAGATTGGTCTCACCAACTATTTCTTGGCCCGGCTCGAGGCCGCGGTCGCGAGGTTCTTGAACACCTTTCCGCCTTTCATCACGAACACGACGCGCCGCACGGCTGTGATGTCCTGGAGCGGGTTGCCGTCGGTCGCGATGATGTCGGCTTGGAAGCCGGGAGCAATCGTGCCGATCTTGTCGCCGAGATCGAGCGACTGCGCGGCAGTCGAGGTCGCGGCCACGATCGCGGCCATCGGCTTCTGGCCGCCGTCGCGTACGCGGTACACGAATTCCTCGTAGTTCCTGCCGTTGGCGCCGGCAACGGCGTCGGTGCCGAACACGATCGGGATGTTGCGGGCGAGCGCGCGCTTGAACGTATCGATCCCGATCGGAATCCCTTTCTCCATGAACGCGAACCCGGCGTCGTTGAAGTTGCCGCCACTGAACCGGTCGCGATTCTCCAGATAGTTGTGGAGCAGCAGGCCGAAGTTCGGATCGAAGTACATCTTCCGCTGCGCCATCAGGTCCAGCACCTCGTCGGTCAGACGGTTGCCGTGCTCGATCGAGTTACATCCCGCGAGGATCGCGGCCTTGGCGCCTTCCGGTCCCTGCGCGTGCACCATGGCGCGCTTGCCGGCCGCGTGCGCTTCGGAGCACGCCGCGCGAATCTGCTCGTCGGTCATCGTCTGCCCGCCGCCCTCGCGAATGCTGGAGGTCGCGAATAGCTTGATCACGTCGGCGCCGTCGGCGACGGCCTGCCTGACGAAGGCGCGAATCTCGTCGGGCGTGCCGGTTCTGTCGGTGATGGCGCGCAGCGACGTGAGGATCCGCGGGCCCGGCACGTGGCCGTCGGCGATCCAGTCCCTGAGATCCTTGTCCAGTTCCGCGCCGGGGCTCTGGACCGTGGTGAACCCGCCGACGAGCGTCATGTATGCGTTCTCGACCGCGTACAGCGCCGCTTGCTGCGGCGTCTCATCGCCGCGCCTCGGCGTCTTGCCGGTCGTGCGATCGAAGTGCTGCACGATATGCGCGTGCGTGTCGATCCAGCCCGGCATCACGGTGAGACCTCGCAAGTCGTACGTGACGCCCTGCGCGGCCGGATCGATTCTCGTGATCTGCGATCCCTGGACCACGATGCTCGTGTTCGTCAGCGTCCCGCCTCTGCCGTCGAACACGGTGTCCGCCCTGATCACGACGGGCCCATCCTGAGCGAGGACCGCGACGGGCACCGCGAGCGTCGCCACCACGAAGACCGCCGTGAATTTCATGAACGCCTCCTTGGCCGCTGGTATCGGCCAGGATTCCGAAGAACCTGTTCGTCACACGCTCTCACCACGACGACAGGAAGGATCGGTGACGCTGAAGTCACCACCTCACCAAGGGCACGAGCTGTTCCTTCACGTGTTTCTGGTACCGCGGCGTGAGTGTCGTGGAGGAAAAACCCTTGAGGCACGCCGCTTCATCGAACCGAAAAGCGCGCCGATCGCCGCGGCGGCGTGGGTCAGCTGTGTCGGTGAGAATTGGCGAGTTGGTGAGTTTGTGAATCAGTTTTGAATGAATTCACCAAGTCATGAATTCACCAAGTCACCAACTCACCAAGTCACCAACGACTGACTGCGCTCCTAGGTCCCCGACCGCTTCACATATTTCTTGACGGCCTTCGGTCCGACTTCGGCGCCGTAGACATTGCCCTTCGCATCGACCGCGACGCCTTCCGCAGCGCTGGTGCCTGCCGTAGTCTTCGCCGGATCGGGATTCTCCGGGTCCGGAATCAGGTACGTGACCTTCAGATCCTTCGCGCTACCGATTCGGATCCCGCGCTTCCAGCCTCCCGGGTGTGACGTCAGGCTCGATTCCGAATCGGCGCCGTACAGCGTGTCGTCTTTGGTGATGTAGATTCCGCTCAGCCGGCTGAAATCTTTCGTCTCGCTCAGGAACTTCCCGTCCTGATCGAAGATCTGCAGCCGCACGTTGCCGCGATCCGCGACAAAGAGGCGACCACGCGAATCGAACGCGAGGCTGTGCGGCGTCTTGAAGTCACCGGGGCCTGACCCGAGCTTGCCCCACGACTTGATGAACTTGCCGTCCTTCGAGAACTTCGAGATGCGCGCGACCGTGTCTGGCGCGGCGTTCGCGTTCTGACCGCTGTGGCCTTCGGCGACGAAGATGTCGCCGTTCGGCGCCGTGACGACGTCGTTCGGTTCCGTCAGCGCGTCGGGCGGATTGCCCGCGACGCCGGCCTTGCCGATCGTCATCAGGACTTTGCCGTCGGGACTGAACTTGATCACCTGATGCCCGACCAGCTTCGCGGGCTGAGGCGGCGCCGGTGTGCCGGCCGCCGCGCCGCGCGCGGGACGCACACGGTTGTCGTTCGCATCGGTGACCCAGACGTTGCCGTCGCGGTCGACGTAGATGCCGTGCGCGAACGCGATCATGCCCGCACCGAAGCTTTTCACGAGCTTGCCCGAGGCGTCGAACTTCAGCACGGGATCGAGCGGCGACATTTTGCCGGTCGCCGGATCCGCGCAGCTGTTCACGCCGCAGCGCTCGGCGACCCAGATCGACGTCCCGTCCTTGTCGATCTCGACGGCGCTCGTCGATCCCCACGTGCGGCCGTCCGGCAGCTTGAAGTAGTTGGCGACCGTCTGGTACGGGTTCGGGAGATCGTTCGTGGGCTGGGGAACGAAGACACCGGCGACTACCGTAAGAACCGCGATCAACAACTGTGCATGTGACATGACAATCGCCTCCAGAAATCGAGGCGATTGTAATTCGAATCTGCCGTGGAGAGTCTCGAAACCAACCTGTGCACCACGGTGGACACGGAGGACACGGAGATCGAACGGAAGAAACAGGACCATTCCTCCGCGTCCCCCGTGTCCTCTGTGGTGGAGAGTTCAGAGCGTGATTGTCAGCACATTGTTGGCGAAGCGCGTCGTGAACTGAGTGAGCGACCGCGTCGCCGGCCCCTTGATGACCGACCCGCTGGTGCTGTACTGCGACCCATGGCAGGGACACTCGTAGGTGCCGCTCTGGAAATTGCTGACGACGCACCCTTCGTGCGTGCACACGGCGGTCAGCGCCGTGAACGCGTCGCCGGCGCGCGAGACGAGGAAATTGCCGCTCGAGGTCGCGACGAGCGCGGCGCTGCCGGTGGAGGCGAGCGGCGAGCTCGCGTCGATGGTGAGCGAGACAACGCCGCCCGACACGCTCCCATTGACGGTTCGCAGCGCGGGAAACGAGGTGCTCGCGGACGTCGGACTGCCACCGCATCCCGTAATCGCGGACGCGATGGCCGCCAGCGACAGGGTCTGACACGAGTGCAAACAAAACTCACGACGCGTGTACTTCGGTATCTGCATGCGGCGGTCGGATCGCAACAGACGTGCCGCAGTTAACTGTTGGACGCACGCGGCGCCCGCGTTGTCTCGTCCTCACGCAATGACAGCGCTGTCCCATGCTGAAGGCGACGCGGCCGCACGAACTTCGTAAGTCCTTACGGCCATCGAGGCAACGGAGACGAACGGTTTGCCTTATGAGGACCCTTGGTTCGCCGAAACGCGAAGGAACGCCGATCGGTTCGACGCGTGGGCCTGCGGAGCAGGCCCACGCGCACGGCAGAAAGCGGCCGCGCGCGAATCGCGTCGATACGTGTGGCGACTCGCGCACGGCCGCGTTCTGCCGTGTGAGCGGCGCTGCGCGCCGCGCGTCGAACCGAGGCGCCGTTCCCTCCGCTCCTCCGTTCCTCCATGTTGGCTTTGAGTGGCGTTTCGGCAAACGCTCGACTCAGGCACTCAGAACGTGACGTGCGCCCCCACGCGCACAAGCCGTCCCATCACGATCGCCGACGGCCGCCCGAGCGAGCTGCCGATGGTCGTGACGACGTTGGTGGTCGCGTTGTTGTTGAAGATGTTGAACACGTCGAGCGTCGGCTCGATGCGGGTGCCGCCGCTGCGAATGACTTTCGCGATCCGGAGATCGACCAGGTTCTGCCACGGGTAGCGGAACTCGCCGCGCGGCGTCACCTGCACGTTTTGCGTCACCTGCGTGAGCCCCGGCACGACCGACGTCGTCACCGGATACACGCGCGTTTGCGGCAGCCCCGTCGCTTCGCGAATCGATCCTGAGAACTGGACGTCGTACGGCAGCCGCGAGCTGAAGCCGCCGCGGATCTGATAGGTCGAGTCGAACCCGATCGCACCGCGGTTGTTGATCCGGACGTTCGGATTGTTCAAGTCGCTCGAGAGCGGCGACGGAAATGTGTCCTGATCGCCGTAGTCGCGGCCGATTGTCAGGCCGCCGAAGATCGTCGCGTTGGTCAGCCGCGTGTTCACCTGGAACTCGACGCCGTTGTAATGCTGCTCCAGGTCGGGAATCGTCGTCAGCACGTTGCGCACCTGACCGCGCGTCGCCGGATCCTGGTTGTAGACGACGAGCGGCGCGTTCGTCAGCGGATTGGTGATCGTCACCGGTGAGTACGCGGTCGGCGGCACCGCCGCATTCACCGTCGAGTACAGATCGGTGTACCGCCGGCCGTAGTAGCCGGCGCTGACCGACGTGTTGCGCCCCACCTGCCGCTGCACCATCACGGTGTACTCCCACTGGTGGGGACGCGTCAGGTTCGGATCGACGTTGCCGAGCGTCGGCTGCAGCGAGCCGGAGCACCGGTCGCGTGCAATCTCGCTCACCTGCGCGAGCAGATCATTGTTCGCGTCGGACCACGGACAGAGCTGGAACGCGATGTTGCGCTGGTTCAGCGGCTGGATGATCGTGATGCCTTCCAGGCGATCGTACCGGCTGACGCCGCCTTTCACCGCGGTCTCGCCGTCACCGAACACGTCCCACGCGAAGCCGAAGCGCGGCGAAATCGTGTTCCAGTTGACGATGGCGTCCTGGGCGGCGAAGTCGCGTGCGGGCACCCACGTGCCGGCGGGCGCGCCCTGCGACGGAATCGACATGACGAACCGCTCGTAGCGCACGCCGGGGTTGAACGTCCAGCGGCCGATCCGCCACGAGTCCTGCGCGTAGATGCCGGTGTTGACGCCCGATTCCTTGTGGCCACTCGGCGTGTTCACCAGCCGCACCGAATTGGGCACCCCGTTGTTCGTGATCTGCAGGATGTCGCCGCGGATCGTGAACCGCTCCTGCGAATTCCCGGTGCGCACCTGGGCCCCGGCCTTGAGGCTGTGCGATCCGGTGACGTACGACACGCTGCCGGCGTAGGTGGACATGCGCGCGTTGTTGGTGTCCATGCGCGGCGCGACGCCGCTGATCGCCGAGCGGATCTGATCGAACGTGGCGATGGCGTCGGGCGCCGCATCGGGCTCGAAGCCGAGCGTGTAGTTGACCGGGAGCGTGAACATCGCCGCTTCGGCGAGCAGCCGGTTGCTCACCGGAGAGCTCCATTTGATCTCGCCGATGTAATTGAGCTGCGTCGTCTGCACGACGTCCGAGATGGGATCGTTGAGGTTCGCCGGCACCCAGTTGTTGGCACGGTGGCCGCGCCATTTCCAGCTGCGGTCGTAATGGATCGACAGCTTGTTGCGTTTGCTCACCTGAGCGGTGACGCGGATCGTCGCGTCGCTGATGTGCTGATCGTCGACCGCCTGCTCGCCGGTCGACGTGAAGGTGTTGCCGAGGAAATTGTTGGCGCTCCAACGCCGGAACGTCGAGAAGAACCAGAGCCGATCCCGCTTCACCGGACCGCCGAGCGTCAGGTTCACGTCGTACACGCTCTGCACGCGGTTCTGCTTCTTGAATCCGAGTGTGACGAGATCGTCCGACAGGTTGTCCGACTGCATGTGCTCGTTCGCGCCCGTCGAGAACACCGAGCCGTGGAAGGTGTTGCCGCCGTCGCGCGGAATCATGTTGATCTGCACGCCGCCCACCGGCGCCTCCGCCGGCAGCGAGCTGGTCTGGTAGCTGATCTCCTCCATCAGGCCGTCGTTGAAATAGAAGCCGGTCTGGTTGCCGCCGAAGCCGATGTGCTGGATCTGCACGCTGTCGACCATGAACACGTCGTCGTTGTTCGACGAGCCGTGCACCTGCAGCGTCGGCTGCTGCATCACCTGCGTCCCGCCGACGTCCGGCGTATTGGTCGTCACGCCGGGGATCAGCTGGCCGACCGCGAACGGATCCTTGCCGGTCGGAATCGTGTCGAGCCGCTCGCGGCTCATCACCGACTGCGAGACGGAGCTGTGCACGTCGACGAGCGGCGACGCGCCGGTCACGGTGATCGATTCCTCGAGCTGGCCGATCGAGAGCTCGGCGTTGACCGTCGCGGTGAACGTCACCGGCAGGGTGATGCCTTCGCGCCTGACGCTGCGGAACCCGGTGAGCGTGAACGCGACCGTGTACTCGCCCGGCCGCAGGTCGGCGATCTTGTACGTGCCGGCACTGTCGGTGACGGCGCTGCGCGATCCTTCGATGAGCGCCGGACTCGACGCCTCGACGGTCACGCCAGGCAGCACCGCGCCCGACGCGTCCTTCACGACGCCGGCAATCGCACTCTGCGCGCGCGCCGTCCCGGCGGCACACGAGGCGATGATCAGGAACAACAGGACGCGGACGAGCTCGGAGATCCGACGGTCGGTCATGGCAACCTCCGGGCGGATCTTAATGAATCTACGGATCGAAGAGCTCGAGGATTTGAGGATGTGTTGGAGGATTTGAGAAACGAAACGGATCGTTGGATTGAGGATCTCTGAAAGACCCGAGAACGCAAAGGCCGCTAAGACAGGGAAGCGGTCTTTGCGTTCTTGGTTCTTCGAATCAGCAGCCGACGCACTTGTGATTGTTCTTCACGCCCATGCCTTCGAGCAGCTTGATCGTCTCGGGGAACGGCGAGATGCGCTGCACCGGACCGTTGGCCATGTCGACCGTCGTCTGGCCGGCGCGGTTGATGATCTTCGGATCGGCGCCTTTCGAAATCAGATACTGAATCATCTCGTTGTCGCCGCGCGCCGCCGCGTTGTGAATCGCGGTGTTGCCTTCGTGCTCTCGCGCGTTGACGTCGACGTGCAGTTCTTCCACCAGGTACTTCACCGCCGCGAGCATCCCGCCGGGCGCGAAGCGATGGTGGTTGGCGGCGAAGCCCTCGCCGTAGCCCTGGCCGGCGGCCGCGAGCAGCGGCGGCACGCCCGGTCCACCGACCGGAATCGGCGGCAGTCCTGAGATGTCCTGCACCGCGCGCTCGCCGATGTCGCCGGTCCGCGGCCGGCCCGCGCCCTTCGAGGTCGGGATATTGAAATCGGCGCCGTGGGCGACGAGCAGCTTCATCGCCTCGACGTCGGCGCTGTAGGCCGCGCGCCAGAACGGCGTCGCGCCGATCTCGTCGACGCCGGACTGATCGAAGTCGTATTGCGAGTACCACACCTTTTTCGTCAGGCGGACGTTCGGGTCGGCGCCCTTGTCGAGCAGCGCCTTCATGAGATCGAGATAGGACGCCTGCTGCTGCTCGTACGCGCGCGGCTGCGGATAGAGTGCCTTGGCGGCCCACTGGCAGTTGAGCGCGGCGTAGAGCGGCGTCACGCCGTTGTGCTGCGCGGCGTTGGGGTCGGCGCCTTTGTCGAGCAGCACCTTCGCGAGATCGAAGTGCCCGTTGATGGCGGCGACGAGCATCGGCGTGCTGTGGTCACCGGACGAGCGCTGATTGATGTCGGCGCCCGCCTCGAGGAGCGCCTTGGCCGCGTCGATCTGTCCCTGCCGCGCCGCGAAGTGCAGCGGCGCCATGCCGCCCCAATATCCGACGAGCTCGGTGAAGTTGTACTGACGATCGATGCCCGGCTTGGCGTTCGGATTGAAGCCGCGGCCGCCGCGATTGGGCTCCGGCGCACCGCCGCGGCCGCCGCGAGCCGCGGCCTGGGCCTGCTGCTGCTGCTGGAACTGCGCGAAGCGCTCCTGCTCTTCCTTGTTGAACGCCGCCAGGTCCATCACCTTCGTCGTGACCTTCGGATCGGCGCCCTTGGCGGTGAGCACGCGGATGACGTCGGCGCGTCCGTACGCCGCGGCAATCATCAGCGCGCTCTCGCCTTTGACCTTTTCCTTCGCGTTGACGTCGGCGCCGCGCGCAATGAGCGCCTTCACGGCGTCGGCGTTGCCCGCCTGCGCCGCGAACATCAGCGCGGTCGTCCCGTTCATCGTCGCCGAGCCCGGATCGGCGCCACCGGCCACCAGCGCCTCAATCATCGGCGCGTTCCCGATCTTGCTGGCGATGAGGAGCGGCGTGTAGCCGCCGACGCGCGTCGCCGCCTTCACGTTGGCGCCCGCGTAGAGCAGCGTCGTCGCAAGGTCGACGTCGCCTTTCTGCGCGGCCCAGTGCAGCGCGGTCATGCCGTCGCCCTGCGCCGTGTTCACGTCGGCGCCCTGCTTCAACAGGGTCCGCACGGCGTCCTTGTTGCCCTGCATCGCGGCGTCGGCCAGCGACATCGCCGGCGCGGCCGCATGCAGCAGCGCCGAAAGACACAGCGCGCCAATCGCGCTCATGGTGATCAACGTTCGTCGCATCATCCTCATCTCCAGGAGCGCGGGCCTTTCAGGCCCGCGATCGCGGCCCTGACAGGGCCGCGCTACAGGCGGTCGCTTATCCTTTCGCCGCCGCGTCCGTTGTTGCAGGCGGCGCCGGGTTATTCAAATCGAGCTCGCCAGTGCTGTCGCCGAACTTCTCGATGTCGTCGCGGCCGAGCATGTGCAGCATCGTGAGCATCGAGTTGGCCATCGGCGTCCCGTCGGCGGCTTTGACGTGCAGGCCACCCTTCAACTTGCCGCCCGCGTGGCCGGCGACGAACAGCGGCGCGCGGCGATGGTTGTGGATGTTGGAATCGGCCATCGGCGAGCCGTACATGATCAGGCTGTTCGCGAGCAGGTTGCTGTCGCCGTCGGGCGTGTTCTTCAGCCTCTCGAGCAGATACGGCACCATGCTCACGTGGTACCGGTTGATCTTCGAGAACTCGAGAATGCGATCCTCGCGCTCGCCGTGGTGCGACGCATTGTGGAAGCCGGTCGTCACGCCGCTCTCCGGGTACGCGCGGCCGGACGCGTCGCGTCCGAGCTTGAATGAAAAGACGCGCGTCGTGTCGGCGGCGAACGCCAGCGCGATGAGGTCCATCAGGATGTGGACGTGCTCTTCGAACGAATCGGGGACGCCGATCGGCGCGTCGGGAAACGCCCGCAGCTCGCCGCTGGCGTTGCGCGCTTCGACGCGCTGGATGCGGCGCTCGATCTCGCGGATGTTGTCGAGGTACTCGGCCAGGCGCTGCTTGTCGCTCGCGCCGATCTCCTTCCGCAGCGAGCTGATCTGTCCGGTGACCCAGTCGAGGATGCTCTTGTCCGTGCGGAGGTTCGCGATGCGCTCCTCGGGCGTCGCGCCGACGCCGAACAACTGGTCGAACACGACGCGCGGGTCGCGGACCATCGGCAGCGGCTGCGTCGGCGACGCCCAGCTGATCGTGTCGGTGTAGATGCAGGAGTAGCCGTAGGTGCAGCCGCCGGCCTGATCGACGTTCTCGATCGAAAGCTGCATCGACGGGATCGGCGTGTCCTGCCCGTACTTCTTCGCGTACAGCTGATCGATTGACGTGCCTGAGTAGACGTCGTTCCCTTCGGTCTGCTTCGGGTGCGACTGCGTGAGGAACACTGCGCTCGAACGGAAGTGGTCGCCGCCAATCTCGGGCAGCGTGAACGCCTCGGCGTTCCGCAGGTCGGTGTTGCTGATGATGGTGACGTCGTCGCGGAACGGCTCGAGCGAGCTCAGGCTGGTTTGCGACAGATCGAAGTCGCGGCCGACCTTCTCGGGCGCCCACAGGTTCTTCTTGTTGCCGAACGCCGTGCTGCCCGCGCAGCCGTGCACCATTTCCATGGCGACGAAGCGCACCTTCGATGCTGCGTGGGCCGCCTGCCCGGCGGCCGTCTTCGCATAGGCCCTCGCGGCCGGCGTCATCGCATCCAGGAACGGCAGCGCGACGGTCACACCCATCGACTTCAGGACCGTCCGGCGCGAAAGGTGTTTCTTTGTCAGAAAGCTCATCTCGCCCTCATTTTTTACACGCGTGGGGCCCCACCCCCACGCGCTAACACGCTCGCGCCGTAGCGCTCGCGTGTATCCAGAACAGAACGTCGCCGCGGGCCCCACTCGCCTGACGCCCTCGCGCCGTAGCGCTCGCGTGTATCCAGAACAGAACGTCGCCGCGGGCCCTACCCCACGCGCCTGACGCCCTCGCATCATTTCCAATGCTCGCGAGGCCCCACCCCCGCTCGCCTCGCTCGCGCGTTGCGCTCGCTCGAGCCGCAGGCGCGCTCGCGTGTATCAAGAACAGAACGTCCAGTTACTTGCCGGCTACCTCTGTCGTCACCGCGGGTTCGGCCTTCGCCATCTGGAACGCCGCGCTGTTCACGATCCCCAGCACGAACGACGAAAACGTGTTTCCGTTCTGCGCCGCCTTCTTCGCGATGGCGCGAACCGCCGGCTGATCGTAGTACTCGACGCGGCGGCCGAGCGCGTACGCCATCAGGTTTTCGGTGAAATTGCGGATGACCGAATCGGAATGGTCGATGAGCGCCTTGCGCAGGCTCGCCGGTCCGTTCAGCTCGGTGCCGTCGTACAGTTTCGCCGCCGTATCGACGCCGACGCCGTTGTCCTTGATGCGCCACGCGCCGACCACGTCGAAGTTCTCGAGCGCGAGGCCGAGCGGATCGATGACGCGGTGACACGACGCGCACGCCGGATTCTTCCGGTGCTCCTCCATCCGCTCGCGGACCGACAACGTCTTGCCCGTGTCGGTCGCGGACTTGGTGTCCTCGAGCGGTGGCACGTTGGGCGGCGGCGGCGGCGGCGGCGACCCGAGCAGCGTTTCCATGATCCACTTGCCGCGCTGCACCGGCGAGGTCCGATCGGCGACCGAGGTGAGCATCAGGATGCTGCCATGTCCGAGGATGCCGCGCCGGTTCTCGTCGGCCAGCTTCACGCGCTGGAACGTCTCGCCCGTGATGTTCGGGATGCGATAGACCTTCGCGATACGCTCGTTCACGAACGTGTAGTCGGCCGTGAACAGATCGAGGATGTCGCGGTCCTCGCGCACGATGCTGTCGAAGAGCAGCTCGGTCTCGCGCGTGTACGACTCGGCCAGCCCATGGTCGAACGACGGAAACAGCAGCGCGTCGGGATGAATCTTCTCGACGTCCTGCAGGCGCAGCCACTGCGACGCGAACCGCGTCGACATCGCTTCGGCCTTCGGGTCGGCGAGCATGCGGCGGACCTGTTTCTCCAGCACTGCCGGCGTGTGCAGCGTGGTGTTCGCCGCCACTTTCTGCAGCTCGGCGTCGGGAATCGTGCCCCAGACGAAGTAGGACAGCCGCGACGCCAGATCGAGATCGGTGATGCGATAGTTCTGTCCCGGCTTGACGCCCGCCGGAATCTCCTCGAGCCGGAACAGGAAGTGCGGGCTCGCGAGCAGCGCCTGCACGGCGGCGCGGATGCCCGCCTCGAAGTCCTTGCCCCTGCGGCCGTCGGCGTAGAACTGCATCAACGACTCGATGTCCTCGTTGCTCGCCGTGCGGCGGTACGCCTGGGTCGCGAGCTGCGCGACGATCTTGCGCGCGCACGGAATCTCGTCGCCCCTCGACGTTGCTAGGGACGACCCTGAGCTTGTCGCCCCTCGACCTTGCTCGGGGCGACCCTGAGGCTCTCGAAGGGTCGAAGGGTCGGTCGTCGCCGACACGGGCCGGCAGAGGAAGATCTTGCGGCGGCTCGGCGTATCCGACACGCCGGTCACGGTGTACGGCCCGGTGATGCTGAAGTCGCGCACGTGCGGCAGCGCGGTGATGCCGACGCTGTCGCCGTATTCGGTGTCCGCCAGCGTGTAATCGATCGGCGCCACGAGGTCGTCGACCACGCCGTCGAACTTCTGAATGAACGCCGCCGCGAGCCGCTGCGGTCCGGCCTTGACGTGGAGGCGCGGCGTGATCACGTTCAGGCCGGTCTTGTCCTTCTCGCTCATCCGGTAGTCGATGTCGACGAGCGCCGCGCGCTCGCCGTTGATCGAAATCTCGAGCTGCTCATTGCGGCTGAACACGCTGCCGAACAGATCGCCCACCGGCGTGCCGTGCAGCATGACGCGGAACGTGTACTCGCCGTCGGCCGGGAAGGTGTGCGTGACCGCAATGCCGCCGCGCGTGCCCCAGGGCGTGCCGTCGATGTGCTTCATCTGCGACTGCGTGCGCGGCACTTTGTAGGTGGCTTCAGTCGGGCTCGCCGAGCGATCGCCCAGCGCGACGCTGGAGATCCTCGCCGCGGCGCGCAGGTAGCCTTCGAGCAGCGTCGGCGACACGCCCTGCACGTCGGCGATGTTGTCGAAGCCGGCGCTCATCGTGTCGGGCGGGAGGAAGGCGTTGATGTCGACGTCGACGTCGAGCAGGTCTTTGACCGACCGCGCGTACTCGGCGCGGTTCAGACGCTGAAACGTGCGCCGGCCGGGATTCGGTTTGAGCGCGGCGGCGGCGTCGATCTTGGTTTCGAGCGCAACCGCGAAGTGCTTGAGCGTGTCGCCTTCGGGGCGGCGCGCACCGGGCGGCGGCATCATGCCGGCGCGCAGCTTGCGGATCATTTTTTCGCCGATGTCGGCGCTTTGATCGATGTGCGCCGCGTCGAAGCTCGCGAGCGTCAGGCCGCCGGCTTTGCCCTTCTCGCTATGGCACCCGGCGCAGTACTGCTTGACGAGCGCCGTCTGCGCGTCCGCCGTCAATGTCGACAGGGCCGGGAGCGTCGCCGGGGTATGAGCGACCGCCATCGCGGGCTTGGCGGGAGTGACGGCAGGCTGCGCGGGCTGACCGCTCGCGAGCGGGCCCGCCACGAGAACGGCGGTGCCCAGGCCCGCCAACGCAAACCTTTTCATTCCCGCAATTATACGGACCTTTCGGCGTGAAATCCGGCCTGATCTTGCACTTTGTCGTCATCGGTTGTCAGCGTTTGTCTGCGCCGCAAAACGCGTCAACCAACAGGCAATTCGTGCCTATTTCGGCCGCGGGTCGCGCAGCGTCCGGTCAGGCCGCGGAAACCGCCCGGCTCGCGCCAGCGTGACCGCCTCTACAAGGGCGCGCGCGGCGTTGCGCACTTCTTCCTGAACGCTGACGTCGCGATCCAGCGCGTCGTGACTCGTCGCGTACGGCTCGTAGTCGCCGACGTAGTCCGGATTGATGTAGATCGTCGTTCCCGCCACGCTGTCGGTGAATGGCACGATCATCGGCACACTTCCTTTGTACGCACTTCGTCTACACGCTGCGCGTAGGGCACGATTCGCGCCGGATGACTGCTCCACCAGCCCATCGATCCAAACGCACTCGCCCAAAAGGAACCAGTCTGTGGTTGTGCGTGGCATCGGCCAGTGGTTCGATCGCAAAGATGATTCAGCGGGGGATTCGCGATGACGACAGCAACCAGACTCGATGTGTTCGACGCGACGGTGCACAAGACCAACGAGTGGCTCAACGACGTGATGGACGCGCTGTCCTCGCGCGACCAGCACCAGGCGTACGCCGCGATGCGGGCGACGCGGCATGCGCTGCGGGATCGCCTCACGGTGGAAGAAGTCGCGCAGTTCGGAGCGCAGCTCCCGATGTTGATCCGCGGCTTCTAACGATTCAAGACGCCTTTGTGTTTTCTGAAGGAACGGGCACCGGCACCGTCGCGGCGAGATGATGATGCAGCGCGAACAGCGCCAGCTCGAGCCGATTGGACACGCCGAGCTTGTCGAAGATGTTCGTCAGATGGTGTTTCACCGTCTTCTCGCTGATTGAGAATTTGACGGCGATGTCGTTGTTGGAATAGCCGCCGAGAATCACGCCGATGATCTCGAGCTCCCGCGGCGTGAGACCGAACTGTTTTCGGGTCGGTTGCGGATGCGACGCCGCCAGCTCGTGCAGCGCCGTCGTCAAATCGGCGACGCGGTTGCGCCCCACCCAGTACTGCCCGGCCATCACGGCGCGAATACTCTTGAACAGGACTTCGCTCGCTGAACCCTTCAGGACGACGCCTTGCGCGCCGAGCTGAAGCGCGGTGATGATCTCCGTGCGGTCGATCGCCGCGGTCACCATGATGATGCGCGTGCGGGTCGAGCGGTCCTTGAGCTCGTGCAACGCCGCCAGCCCGGTCATTCGGGGCATCGCCAGGTCGAGCAGGAGCAGGTCGGGCTCGAGTTTCGCGACGAGCGCCATCGCGTCAGCCCCGTCGCACGCCACCCCCACAACGTGCAAGTCCGGCTTGGCCTCCAGCAGTTTGACGAGCCCCTCCCGGAAGACCGGGTGGTCGTCGGCGATCACGATGCGAATCGCCGCGTTAGCTGTGGTTGGCATAATGTGAAAGCGGGACCGCGCGTTGTCTATGGTTTGCATAATGTGATAGCGGAACCGCAATTTCGAGGCGCGCGCCGCGACCCGGATCGGATTCGACCGTCAAGGCCCCTCCAATTTGGCGGACGCGCTCGTTGATGACCATCGGACCTTTGCGGGAGGCGTCGAGGTCAGCCTGGGACAACCGTCCCCTGAATGGAAACCCGCAGCCATCGTCGTCGATCGAGAGACGGCAGTCGCCGTTGACGGTCGACAGCCGGACGTACACGTTGCGCGCGCCGCTGTGCCGCCGGACGTTGACGAGCGCCTCCTCCAGAATCCGCGCGACTTCGCGGCATGCGCGCGGCGTCAGGGCGACGCGATCGAGTTGCGTGACGAATCGCGCGCCGATGCCAGTGTCGCGCTCGAATCGCTGGACGAAGTCGGCCAGGGCGTCCACGAGCTTGTCGGAGTCGAGGTCGAGCGGCCGCATCTGCTGCATGAAATCGCGGAGGCGCGCGCCTTCCTGCCGCAGCGTCGTGTGCAGCCGGCCCAGTTCCTGCCCCAAGCTCGGGGATTCGTTCGCGATCCGAAGACCCAACGCGGCGACCTGGATCTCGACGCCGGCGACGGTCTGAATCACGCCGTCGTGCAGTTCGCGCGCGATCCGCCCGCGCTCGATCGCGCTGGCGGAGGCACGCAGGCGGCGCAGCAAATAGATGTTTTGTATGGCCGGTGCGATCTGCCGTACGACGCGCTGGGCAAACGCAAGCCCCGAGTACCGATCAGCCGCGATGAGCGGATTCACGAGGAACAGCCGTCCCGTCCATTCGCTTCCGAGCTCGATCCCGACCGCCATGAGTCGATCGAACGGCTGGATCGCCGCGAGAAACGCGGGCGGGAAGCTGCACGGATCGGCCGGGAGACGCCAGCCTCGATGATCGACCGCAACGATGTCGCACCGGTCGCCACGTGAGGCACGCCGCCGGACCGCGTGCCAGGCCGCAGCCTCCGGCGCGAACATATAGGTCGCGAGGTTGTTCGGTTCGAGGTTCGCGAAGTGAATCGCCGCAGTGGTGCCGGCGCCTGACCGATTCGCCTCCCACAGGAAAACCTGGTTGCTGGAATTCTCGCGCACCACGAGCAGCGCGCGCTTGGCGCCGAAGAGCTGAAGGAGCGAATCGAACACGGCCGTCATCGTCGGCTTGAGTCCCGCGCGCGCGTCCGCATGGCTCAGGATCGCGGCGATCGCCGTCGCCTCTCCACGGAACTGTTTTTCGCTCTGAGCAAGATAGCCGGTCAGGACGCCCGCCAGAACAACGTACGTCGAGCGCATGATGAGCCGATCGGGCTCGAACGACCCTTGCAGCACGTCGGGCATCAAAGCGAGCAACACGGCTTCGACCACGAGCAGCGACACGGCGGCGCCCGCCGTCGCGAGCGTTTCCGCAAATCCCCAACGATACGCAGCGGCCAGCAGCGTGAACAGGAACAACACGAAAAACGGACTACTCGTGCCGCTGCTGAAGAACGTGACGCCGCCCGCCACCGACAGATCGACGACGTGCATCGCCAGCGCGGACACCTTCCAGCGTGTCGGGGTGACCCCAAGGAGAACGACGACACCAAACGCAAAGACGACATAGCCGACGAGGATGGAATAGGAGATCTGCCTGTGCGGTTCTCCTGAAACGGGCGAGAGCGTGATCGCCGCCAGCGCACAGACGGCGATGAACGCACGAGCGACGGCCAGGGCACGCTCAGCGCGTCGCTCTTGATCAATCGGCAACGCAGTTTGCACGCCACTATAGGGCACGAGCTGACGTACGCCCGTCATTTCCGCAGCACCTTCACCTCCACGAGCATCCTTGGAAGGTTCTCGCGGCGTTCAGAAAGTCACCTTGAAGTTGAGTTAGGCGGATTATTGTGCACAGCACGGCCGTTCGCAAGGCCTAAGACGGGCTTTTCACAGGCTTTTTTTCGGCCCATTGGTGCCATTCGGATACACCCATCAGGGGGTATGCAGTCCCCGATCGAAGGATCTTCGAACCTTTCGAGACGCCTTCCCGCCAGTGCTCGCAGGTTCACGTTGTTTCAGCGGTATGCTCGGAACCGCACCGGTTCGGTGAGCACCATGCCCGGCTCAACCATCGCGAACGACATCGCGTCTGCGCCTGCCGGCGAATTCCTCGACCGCGTGGCGCGCCTCAACGCGCAGTACCGCGCCGGCCAGATCCGCGCGCACGTACCAGAGGCGTTGCAGGACGGCGAGCGCTCGCTCGAGGAGTTGATCGAGCGGCATCTGCCGGCCTCGCACGCCGCGTTTCAGGCCGCGTCGCGCAGTCTGTTTTTCTCGCTGCCGGTGGCGTTCGACCCCGCGCAAGCCGTCGGACCGTATCTCGCGATCGTCGACCGCGACCCCACCGGCCAGCCGTACCGGTTCCTCGACATGGGCGCGCTCATCGCGACACACGCGTTCGGCGAGAACGATCCCGCCGTGGTCGCGGCCATCATCAACGCGCTGCCGTTCGTGGCGTCGCGCTACGCGCATTCCGAGTATCAGACCGTGCTGTCGCTGCGCCTCAAGGCGGAGCTGAACCGCATCGCGCCCGCCGGCATGCCGCGCCACTTCGTCGTCAACACCGGCGCCGAGGCGGTCGAGAACGCGATCAAGTCCGTGCTGTTGAATCGCGTCATGACGTCGGAGGACGGCGACGGCGGCTTCATCGTGTCGTTCGAAGGCGCGTTCCACGGCCGCACGCTCGGCAGCCTCGCCGTCACGCATCGGAAGAAAGCGCGTCTGGGATTTCCGACGTTCGACTGGCCGCACATCGCGTTTC
Source organism: Acidobacteria bacterium 13_1_40CM_65_14 (assembly GCA_001917905.1). Taxonomy (GTDB): domain Bacteria; phylum Acidobacteriota; class Vicinamibacteria; order Vicinamibacterales; family CAVVIG01; genus QHWF01. The sequence goes on along the minus strand of MNEX01000152.1, from coordinate 3,468 downwards.
CGGTCGACGAGCCGCGATCGCCGAAAGAGACGCTGCGCCGCGAGGAGCGCAGCCTGAAACAGTTGTGGGATCTGCTGGTGTCGGGGCGCATCCCGCGCGCCGAGAAGAGCAAGGACACCTACCGGCGCGAGATGGACGCGATCGACGAGTTCCTCGCGCAGCCGGAACAGGACCTGAACGCGTTCGTCCACGCGCAACACGCGAACCTGACGCCCGACGTCGTGCGTCGATCGCGGCGCGTCGCGGCGGTCCTCGTCGAGCCGATTCAGGGCGAGGGCGGCGTGCGTCTGGCCAGCGCGCGCTTCATGCGCAAGCTGCGCGTCCTGACGCGCATCTACGATGTGCCGCTCATCTTCGACGAAGTGCAGACCGGCTGGGGGATGACCGGCCGCCTGTGGGCGCACGAGCTGTTCGATTTGCCGTCGCCTCCGGATCTGGTGACGTGGGCCAAGAAAGCACAGAACGGCGTACTCTTCGTGAGCGAGGCGCTCGCGACGTTTTTTCAGGAAGAGAAAAAATTCAACACGACGTGGGAAGGCGACTCCGTCGGCATGGTGCGGCTCCTCGCCCTGCTGGACAAGCTGGATCTCGATCAGGTGTGCCGCACCGGCGAGCGGGCGCGAGCCGGGCTCGACGCGCTGGCGAAAGAGTACCGCGAGATCCTGAAGAACGTCCGCGGCGCCGGCGTCATGCTGGGATTCGACGTCCTGCGCGCCGACTGGCGCGACGCGTTGCTCGACCGCGCGTTCCGCCGCGGCCTCGTGCTGCTGGCGGCGGGCGAGCGCTGCGTGCGGTTCTATCCGCGCTACGACATGGAGCCGTCCGCGATCGACGAAGCGCTGTCGATTCTGCGGCTGGCGATCGAGGATCTCGTCGGCGGGCGCGTGGCGTCGGAGACCACCACGCCGCCGAAGATTCGCGTCGGCACGCTCTCCATTCCGCTCGACACGGTCGAGATCGTGGAGCTCACGCCCGCCAGTTTCGACGCGCACAAGCAGGAGATCCTGGCGGTCGAGCAGGAGCGGTACGGCGCGGCGGCACAGTACCCGCCCGACGTGCTTCGCGCCGGCCGCCGGCCGCTGCTGCAGTTCCCGCTCGCGACGCTGGAGACGACGGCCACCAATCCACGCGCCATCGGCGTCGCGTTACGGGACAAAGTGTCTGGGCGGTTCGTGGCCTACGCGCTCGGCAGCGCGCTCGAGAATCACGACGAGGAAGGCGTCAGCTCCGATCCGCGGTTCGGCGAGAACAACACGTTCTATCTGCAGGCGACCGCCACGCTGCCCACGGTGCAGAACGACGTCGAGCTCGAGAACTACGTGCTCGACGCGTTGAGGGAACGCGCCCTCGCAGCCGGATTCGAGTTCCTGTCGACGCTCATCGAGGAGCGCGTGCGAGAGACGGGGCCGGAATGGCTCCGCAACGCGGCGGTTCTCGAGCGGATCGAGAATTATCTGCGGAGCGGCATGACGTTCGTCTATCTGCAGGCGCCGCTGACAAAACCTGTCCAGTGATCGACGCTCGTCGCTCGGCTCGCCTGCCATTTTCACTTCGCGTCCGCGTGAACTGCGGTAGGTCACGGAGGTGACGGAGGCAACGGATTCACACGGAGGATCGGAGCAACGGAGACGAAACGGAGGAGCGCATTCGACGCGGGCGCCGCGACGCGGCGGCGTAAGCCGGTCAAACACGAGCGCACGAACCGTCAGCATTTCCGAAGCGGCTCGTGCGCTTCCTTCCCACGACGCATCGCTGCGCCGCAGTTGCCGTTCGGCTCGGGGTTCCTGTCATCGAGGCCCCCAGAGGACTTGCACCTCCACGTCACTTCTCGAATCGCTTTCGCTATTCGGTTGACAGCGCCACTCACGGCGCTGCGCACCATGCCTGGCGCACACACAACAAAGGCCGGCCCTCCGGACCGGCCTTGCTGAACACGCTCGCGCGACTCGTTAGTAGCCGCCCGCATAGATCAAGTAACCGTAGTACCGGCCAGCGACCGGGTTGGTCGGGTCGCCGACGAAGCCGTAGCTGAATGGCTGACTGGACGCGTCGGTGCGCAGCTTCGTGATCACGGCGCTCGGCGTCGCATCGGTGCACGCCCCGGTGCCGATACACAGTGCTGCGGTGCCGGCGGCGTGTGGCGAGGCCATGCTCGTGCCGGAAATGGTGTTGTAGCCGCCGCCTTTCCAGGTGGAGTAGATGCACACGCCGGGAGCCGCAATGGTATGGCCCTCGTCTGAACTGCCAGGGGACGTGAAGTTGCTGAAAACGGCGGACGTGTCGTCGACCTCCGATCGGCACGTCGCGGCCGCCCCGCCTCCTGGTTGCCCGTTGAAGTCCGCGACGGCCGTGACCGCCAGCACTTCGTTATAGGCGGCGGGCACGAACCCGGAAAGATCGACGTTGTCGTTACCGGCCGCCACGACGTACGTCACGCCGGCTGCCACAGACGAGCAGATGGCTTTATGCAGAGCGTCGCTGTTGCTGTTCCCGCAATTGCCATCGTCTGTTCCCGCGCCGCCCAGGCTCATGTTGGCAACCTTGATGTTGAGGCTGGATGCGTTGGCGGTGACCCAGTCGATGCCGCAAATGATCGATGACCAGCTGCCGGAGCCCTGGTTGTTGAGCACGCGGACCGAGTAGATCGGGATTCCCGGCGCCACGCCCACGACGCCGACGCTATTGTTGACCGCGCCGATCGTCCCGGCGACGTGAGTCCCATGACCGTTCCCGTCGCTGAAGCTAATCCCGTTCGAGCAGTTCTTGCCGCCGACGATGTTCAGATCGGAATGCGGTCCGCTCCCCGTGTCGATGACCGCGACGGCGATGTTCCAGGTATTCGACGAATAGTGCGAGCTGATCTCTCCGTCGATCCGGTTGACGCCGGTTGGCAGCGTTTGCGCGACCGCTTCGACGGGCCGGTCTTCGGAGACGAACGCCACTCGGGGATCGCGCCGAATGTCACCGAGCCGCGCTTGCGAGATCGTCGCGGCGTATCCCTTCAACGCGCTGTGATAGAGGTGAGAGACGCTCGCACCGTACGCCCGGCCATGCGCCGCCGCCAGGCCGTCGACATCGCGCTCATCATCGTAGAAGACGACGATGAAGTCCCGAGCCGCGGCTTGTGGCGGCGGCCCGGCTTGGCCCATCAGCGTGAGGCGTGTCGCGGCAAGGACGGCGGCAATCGAAACTGTGATCGCGATTCGTTTCATAGCAATCCTTCAGAAGGGGGCATTGTCCACACTCGGGAGCCGGAGATTGATCCGCGAGATTCCACCGGCCCCGAGGCCACTGTAACGGCGTAGGATTCGCGCGAGCTCCTGCCCATGGAACTCTCGCTCTCCACACAATCAGCTAACACCCCGATCGCAACAACTGTTCCGTGGCGCGCAACGCCTAGGAGCGTCCAGGCCAGCGACAACACGTTGCTATCGAGGCACTTGGAACGACAACACGCAAATCAGCGGG
>MNEX01000175.1 GCA_001917905.1 Acidobacteria bacterium 13_1_40CM_65_14 | reverse complement strand
GACGTTCGTCGGCGACGATGCGGCGGCCAAAGAGTTGATCGCCGCGGGGGACGATCTCGACAAGAAGGTGATTGCCGTCGAGGAGCGGCTGTTCAACATCACGGCGACCGGACGCGGCCAGGATTTTCTGCGGATGCCGAGTCAGCTGCTCGAGAAGCTGGCGCATCTGGCGGACACGTTGCAGCTCGCCGACTTCGCACCGACCGATCAACAGCTCGACGTGCACAAGCTGTTGACCGATCAGGTCGCCGCTGCGGCCAGCGATCTCAATGTCGTTGTCAGCAGAGATGTCGCGACGTTCAACGACATGCTGAGGCGCCGCAACATGGGTACGGTGATCGTCAGGTGAAAACGCCGGCGCGAGGAAACGGAGGGGACGGAGGAAACGGGTACACACAGAGAAACGGAGTAACGGAGAAAACGGAGGCGATTGGTTCGACGCGTGAGCCTGCGAAGCAGGCTCACCTGATGGCGGGAACCGGTTGCGGACACGAGTCGCATGGAAATCCGAGAACGACTGGCGTCCGCGACCGATTCCCGCGACAGGCGCCGCTACGCGGCGCGCGTCGAACCTCCGTTCGTCTCCGTTTCTCCGTTTCTCCGTGTGATACCGTTCCCTCTGTCCGCCTCCGTTACGGCTCGCTCCGTCATCTCCGTTATCTATGCCCGATCTCCGTCTCACCCTCGCGATGGCCGACTACGACCGGACCGCCGCGCTGCGTGACGGTTCGGTGAAGCCGGCCGGCATCGATCTCACCTACATCGTCTCGCCGCCGTCTGAAACGTTCTGGCGCATGCTGAAGTTCGACGAGTTCGACGCGGCGGAGATGTCGCTGTCGTCGTTCCTCATCGCGCGCGGTCAGGGGCGCGCGTGGACGGCGATTCCCGTGTTTCCGTTCCGCGCGTTCTTTCACACCTACGTCTTCGTTCGCGCCGATTCGAAGATCAGGCAGCCGTCCGATCTCGCGGCCGCGCGGTTCGGTCTGCCCGAGTATCAGATGACGGCCGCCGTGTGGGTGCGCGGTGTGTTGCAGCACGACTTCGGCGTGCGGCCCGCAGCCATCCGTTGGATCGTCGAGCGTTCACCGGCGATGAGTCACGGGGGGCAGACGGGCTTCACGCCGCCCGAGGGTGTGTCGATCGAGCGCGTGCCGGAGGGCGAGACGCTGCTGGCGCTCGTCGAGCGCGGTGAGATCGACGCCGTGATGCCGAGTCCGTACGGCAGCATGACGTCGAGGCTGAACAAGACGTACGTCGGCGATCTGAGTCGCTCGCCGCACGCGCGGCTGCTGTTCGAGGATCCGATGGCGGAGAGCGTCCGGTCCTTCCGCGCGCACGGATTCAGTCACATCAATCACACGGTCGTCGTGCAGAACCGCGTGCTCGAACAGCATCCGTGGGTCGCGTTGAACCTCTTCAACGCGTTCGCGAACGCGAAGCAGCAATGCTACGGCAAGATTGACTATCTGCTGCGATCGAGCGTGATGGCCGCCTTCGCTGTTCTCGAGACACAGCGCCGGACCTTCGGCGACGATCCGTTTCCGTACGGACTCGCCGCGAACCGCGACGCGCTCGAGACGCTCGCGGGGTACTCACTCGAGCAGGGATTGGTCAAAGAACGCGTGACGATCGACGACCTCTTCGCGCCGACTACGCGCGATGTCTGACCATGCGAAGATCACGATTAGCACGACGTCTTCGATAGACATCAACCACAGAGACACAAAGACACAGAGGCTGAGCGAAAACGTGCGTCAAGCCCGCAGCGTAAACACCGATCGATTCGACGGGCGCCGCGAAGCGGCGCGCACAGACCGAGACGAACGATGGATATGAGTCGCTGGCGATTTTCAGTGCGACTCATATCCACCGTTCGTCTCGGTCAATGCGATGGCCGGCTACGCCAGCCATCCCGTCGAATCGAGGTGCTCCGTGTCTCTGTGCCTCTGTGGTTTGTTTTGTGCGGGCTTTGGGTGCTCGAACGATCCGCTACTCCGGCTTTGGTTGCGGCCAGAGGCTGCTTCGTGATCTTAGTGAGTTCGCGAGCGGTCTACGTCTGATCGATGAAGTACGGAATCGCGCGGAGGCCGATGGCGGCGGCGAGACACAGGAGCGCCGGGAGCGCGAACCACTGGAAGACAGGCGCGTCGCGGACGTACGAGCGGCTGACGAGGACGCCTTTCTCGACCGAATCGATCGTCCGCGAGGCGGCGTCGAGATCGCGTGCGGTGGCGGCGTTGAAGTAGCGGCCGCCGTAGCGGCGCACGCTCTGGAACAGCCGCTGCACCTGCGGCTTGTTGCGGATCTCCTCCTCGAGATCGACCCCCACCATGTGCACGCGGATGTTCGCCGCATTCGATTCGCCGAGGACCTCCATCGGATCGCGCCCGTGGTTGTTCTCGCCGTCAGTGAACAGCACGACCACCTGATTGCGGTCTCGCCGTAGCCCGCGCTGTGCTGCGTCGCGGGCGGAGGCGGACGCGAGCAGATGGTTCGCCAGCGCGAGACCGTCGCCAATCGACGTCATCCCCTCACCGCGCAGCAGCTGATCGTCGACGAGATCGACGTAGCGGACCACGTAATCGCGATCGAAGGTCAGCGGGCTGATCACGTACGCGTTGTCGGAGAACACGACGAGCCCGATGCGATCGTCGCGCCGGCTGGTGACGAACGTCTTGATGGCGTGCTTGGTGGCGGTGAGACGGTTCTCGCCGGGCGCGCGCGTGAGCGTCGCGTCGCGGCTCGAGAAGGTCAGATTCTGAAACGATCGCGGCGGCTTCGGGCGCCCCATCTCCTCGAGCATGCTCGACGAGAGATCGAGCGCGACGACGATGTCGAGGCCGCGCGACGAGATGGTGGACTGCGCGTACGGCAGCACCGGATCCATCAGCGCGCAGCCGATCAGGATCAGCGCGACGACAAGGACCGCCGTCGGCAGCCCGCGAAGGATCGACGCGCGATACCTCGGCGCGGACAGCCAGCGCACGGTTGTCGACGCGGCAAAGGTGCGACGCACACGCCAGCGCACGACGCCCACGGCGACGAGCGCGGCGCCAATCCACCAGACGAGATCGGGACGAAGAAAACGCATACGATGTGAAGGTCCGGCTAAAGCCGGACGCCACCTCAGTCACAAGGTCCGGCTGAAGCCGGACACCACAATTGACTAAGGCGCGATCACTTGCTCGACCTGCTCGATCGCCTCGCGGCAGACATCCGCCGACGGCGACGCGTGCGCAGGGGCGTAGCGAGCGCGCTCGCACGTGGTGAGGACCGTCGTCACGAGCTCCACCGGAACTCTCGTGCCGTGCGACGACAGCGCCGACCCAATCTCCGCGGGCGTCAGGCTCGGTCCCGGAATCCCGCAGACGTCGCGCACGTGCGCGCGCACGAGCGCGTCGAGCGCGGTGAACGCGTCACGGCGACCGGCGATGCTGCTGACATCCATGGCGCGTACAGCGTCGAGCGACGCGCGCTCTTCGTGCCGGAGGCTCCGCACCGACCGGCGCGGGCTTCGCTCGAGGTGTGCCCGACGCCGGCGGACGACCGCCGCCATCGCGAGGAGCGCCGGAACAATCGACACGATGACGAGCCCAACGCCCACGGGCTGAAGCATCGCGAACACCGCCGGACGCGGTGTCGCAGGACGATCACGTCGAATATCGAGGACGTCCGCTTCGTCCGGCAGCGCGCTTCTGAGCGCGATCGACGCCGGCGGAACCTGCACCTCACCCGCCGGCGCCGCCTCCTCGAGGCGCTGGCCAGGCCGCGCTGTCGCGTATCGCACCGTCATCGGACCAATCGTCAGTCTCGGCGCATCAACTCGATACGTGGTCACGACGTAGCGAAACTGATAAGTGGTCGCGCCGTCTCGGCCCGACTGCCGCGAGTTGTCGCTCCCGGCCAGCTCGAGCCCTTCGAGCTTCAGCTTGTCGCCGGAGAGATCGTCGGGAAGGATCTCGACGCCGCGCTTGCAGGTGAGCTCGATGGTGTACGTCGCTCGGTCTCCAACAAACATCGCGGTTCGGTCAACGGAACAGCGCGTTTTCCGGCCTGTTTCTGCTCGGACGAGTCGCGATTCGATCGCGTGGGACGCTAAAGAGCTTGTGAAGAAATACGACGTTGAACGCAGAACTCGCAGAACACGCAGAAAGACCTTAAGCATTTTTCTCTGCGGGTTCCGCGGTTTCTGCGTTGTACGTGATTTGTTCACAATCTCTCTAAAGCCTTCCCGCCTCCGCTCGAATGCGAAGCCAACGAGCTTCGGCGAGGCTCGCCGAAGCGCCTTCGGCGCGAAGGCGGCGCGCTACGTCTAGACGAGGTTTTTCGTGTTTTCGTGCTTTCGTGGTTTCGTGGTTTCGTGGTTTCGTGCCCTCAACGTGTGACTCTCCTCGCGAACAGCTCGAGCACCGGCTCCACAGGACTCTGATCGGTCGGCACGAACACGTGATCCATCGGCACGCGGTAGAACGCGCGCGCCAGATCCTCGCGCCGCCGCTTCACCTCGTCTGCGTACTGGCGGCGCGTCCGCGCGCTGAGTCCGACCGCAACCTGACGGCCCGACTCGACGTCGCGCACGTTCAAGAATCCACGGCCCGACGGCAGCGTGGTTTCGCCGCGATCCTCGGGGACCACCGCAATCACGTCGTGCCGCGCCGCGAGCATCCTGAGCTCGTCACTCCCAAACAGATCTTCGTCGGTGATGAAGTCCGACACGATGAACACGACGCTCATGCGCTTGAGCGTCTTGACGAGATGCCGAATCGCCGGCAGCAGCCGCGTTCCACCGCGGCCCGGTACAGCACTCCAGCACTGCTCGAGCGTCATCCACGCCGCCGCCCGCGTGCGGCGCGGCGGAGACGAGGCGATGACGCGATCCGCAAACGCGAGGAAGCCGGTGTTGATTTGATCCGAAAGCGCCGAGAACAGCAGCGACCCGGTGATGAACGTCATCACCTCTTTCTTCGAGTCGTGCGCGGTGCCGAGATCCATCGAGCGCGACACGTCGATGGCAATCATCACGTTCAGCTCGCGCTCGGCGTGCGTGTGCCGGACGTAGGGCGCATTCATCCGCGCCGTCACGTTCCAGTCGATCCGCCGCACATCGTCGCCCTGCCGGTACAACTGGTGTTCGTCGAAATCGAACCCGGCCCCGCGCAGCGGACTGGTGTAGGCGCCCACCCGCAAATTGCGAATCCGCTTGGCGGTGTACACCTCGATGTAACGCAGCTCGCGCATCACGTGCTCGGGGATCATGGGATCGGCACCGCCCGGAGCAGCTCCTCGACCATGTGGTCGGCGCTGACGTTCTCGGCCTGCGCGCGAATCGATCGCGCAATCCGGTGCCGCGCCGCGTCGGCGTAAATCTCCTTCACGTCCTGGGGGAGCACGTACGTCCGCCCGTGCAGGAACGCGGTCACGCGTGCGAGCGCGAGCACGTGCTGATACGACCGCGGCGACACGCCGAGCACGATCATCTCGCTCAGATCGGCGCGACCGACGTCCCCGGGCGCGCGCGTCGCGCGGCCGAGGCGGACGATGTACTCCATGATCTTGTCGTCGACGAACACGGCGTCGCGGATGAACATGCGCAGCCGCGTCACGTCTGCCGGCGAGGCGCGCTCCTCGATCGTCTGTTCGGTCAGCCGCGTGTGCAGCATCTGCACTTCGTCGGCGGCGCTCGGATAGTCGACGCGCAGCATCATCGAGAACCGATCGAGCTGCGCTTCGGGCAGCGCGTAGACGCCTTCCTGCTCCACCGGATTCTGCGTCGCGAGCACCCAGAAGGGATCGTCGAGCGGGAACGTGGTGTCGGCGAGGGTCACCTGCCGTTCCTGCATCGCTTCGAGCAGCGCGCTCTGCGTCTTCGGCGTCGCGCGGTTGATCTCGTCGGCGAGGAGAATGTTCGTGAAGATTGGTCCCTGCTCGATGCGGAACGTCGCCGTCCGCGCGTCGTAGATGCGCGTCCCGAGGATGTCGGCGGGCAAAAGATCCGGCGTGAGCTGAATACGTTGAAAGCGCGCCGAGATGGCATGCGCGAGCGTCGTCGCCGTCAGCGTCTTCGCGACCCCCGGCACGCCTTCGAGCAGGATGTGGCCGCAGCCGGCGCGCGATTCGCGGCGCGCATCCGCGAACGGAATGGCCGCGAAGAGACCGGTGAGCAGTCGCCGGATCAGGGTGTGCTGACCGACGATGACTTTGCCGATTTCCGATTCGAGACCGGCGATGACGGCAGCCGCGTGTTCGGCGGCCAGCTCGTTCGTCACGGCGAGACGGTCGCCGACGCTCATAACAGCAGCCACAGCGCCGCGCCTGCCACGGCGGCGACGGCCAGCCCGACGCCATACAGATCGCGGTACTCCGTCGAGGTTCGCCAGCCGATCTGCTTGCGCTGCCCTGTCGCCACGTCCGCCAGCGCACGCGCGAGCTCGGTGCCGCTGGTCGACCGGATGAACCGGCCGCCGGTGGTGGCCGCCACGCGCCGCAGCGTCGCTTCCTCGAATGTCGTCGTCACGCGACGCCCGAAATCGTCTCGAAGAAACGTCTCATCGCCTTCGCTCGGCAGCGGAATCGGAACGGCGGCATCCGAGCCGATGCCGATGCAGTCGACGCGGAGTCCCTCGGCGCGGAATGTCTCGAGCGCCTCTCGGAGCTCGGTGCCGTAGTCTTCGCCATCGGATACGATCAGAAACCGCTTGCGCGACGGACGGTCATCCTTGCTCGCGACGTCTCTCGCGCTTTTCAGCGCGGCGCCGAGGTTGGTGCCGAACATCACCGAGGATTCCCGAGGATCCTCATCGAGCCAATCGAGATAGAAGAGCACGCTCTCGACGTCGCCGGTGAGATACGACAGCACGACGGCGCTGTCGGCAAAGCCGACGAGTCCGATGCGATCGATGCCTTCCGGCTTCTGCCGCAGGAAATTTCTCAGCTCGAGCGTCGCCCGCGAAAAACGCGACGGCATGACGTCCCGCGCGCGCATCGACACCGATCGATCCAGCATCACGATCAAATCCTGGCGCTCGTAGTCGGCGACGCGCCGGGCCAGGATCACCTGCGGGCGCATCAACGCAAAGACGAGCGCGGCGGCGGTGACGATCGCCGCGGAGAGGACACCGGCGTCGCGCCGCCACGTCGAGCGGCGCGAGAGCGCGGCGAAGCGAGCGGCAATCGGCGTGCGACGGCGGAACGCGCGCGTCGCGTGCCAGTGGATTGCCCAGCTCGCCACGAGCACCGGAATCAGCAGCCACCAGCGGATCAGATCGGGGCGGAGGAATCTCATACCCGTCCAGGCAACATCACGGCCTACGATCAACGCAGAACCCGCAGAACACGCAGAGCGATACCAAGCGTTCTGCGGTTCCCGCGAGTTCTGCGTTCAACGTCGTCGTCATCCGACGCGCTTGACCGGTTTGGCGCCGGGCTTCGGCTGTGGACGCAGCAACTGCATCAATTGTTTCGGCGGGGTCTGCGGTTGCTTTCGAAGCTCCGCGACGAGCCGCGTGACGAGCTCGAAGTCGAACTTCGTGTCCCAGTCGGCGGGCGTGGCTTCGACCGCGCGGCGGAATTCCTCTTCCGCGCGATTGAACCAGCCGAGCCGCGGGTCCGGCTTCTCTTCGGCGCGCCCTTTTTCGAAGAATGCGACGCCCGACCAGAAGTGCGGCAGCGCGTCTTCCGGCGCGCGGGTCGCGACGTCGATCGTCTCGTCGTACCGCTCGAGGCGGTGCAGCACCCAGAGCTGATTCGCCATCACGCGGCGGTAGTCGGACGCGAAGAGCTGTTTGGCGGCGGCGGATCGATCGAAGCGCGCTTCGGCCTCGGCATAGCTCGCCAGCGCCTGCTCGAAGCGGCCGTCGGCGAGCGCCGCATCCGCGTCGGCGACGGCGCGCGTCCAGCGCGCGTACGCGATCGCCGCCACGCCGGCGGCGAGCACGACAATCATGACGATCATGCCGGGGGCACCCACGGTTCGCACGGGGCTCATTATCGATCCGATTCCTTGTGATCCGATTACTCGTATCGGGGGGCGACACGCCCGCGATCCGCGGCACTTCGTCCTTGACTGGCCAGTCAAAACCATACACCCTACGCCGAGCAAATGGTAGGACCAAAGGGAGGATTGCGATGCGGGCACATCTGTGGGCGTCCCTCGGCGTCTGGCTCCTCGCGCTGATCGTTCCGGCGCTCGCGGGCGCGCAAGCCACGACCGGCACCATCTCCGGCACTATTACTGACGAATCCAAAGCAGTCTTGCCCGGCGTCACCGTTCAGGTCCGCAACGTCGAGACGGGTAACACGCGCACGATCATGACCGACGCGCGCGGCGGCTTTCGCGCGCTGAGCCTCCAACCTGGCACGTACGCGGTGACGGCGGAGCTCCAGGGTTTCACGCCCGCCAAACGCGACACCCTGATCGTGGAAATCGGCCGCGACGTGCCCGCCGATCTCGTGTTGAAGCTCGGCGCCCTCAGCGAACAAGTCACGGTTCAAGGCGCCGCGACCAACGTCGAGTTGAGCAGCGCCGTCGCCGGCGGCGTCGTCACGACGACGCAGATCGCCGAGCTGCCGCTGAACGGCCGCAGCTTCATGCAGCTCGCCACGCTGCAGCCCGGCGTCACCGTCAGCCGCGCGACCTCGCGCGATTTCACCGGCGGCTTCGGCAACACGCAGGTGTCGATCGGCGGCGCGCGCCCCGAGATGACCGGGTATCTGCTCGAAGGCACGAACATCTCGGACATCTCCGACAAAGCGCCGTCGAGCATGGCGGGCGTGCTGCTCGGCGTCGACGCGGTGAAAGAGTTCAGCGTCCAGACGCACGATTACGCCGCGGAGTTCGGACGCGCGGCGGGCGGCGTCATCAGCGCGGTGACCAAGTCGGGCACGAACGCGATCCACGGGACTGTTTTTGAGTTCCTGCGGGACAGCAAGTTCGACGCGCCCAACTTTTTCGATCCGGGCGGCGCGACGCCGCCGTTCACGCGCAACCAGTTCGGCGCCACCGCCGGCGGCCCCATCGTGAAGAACAAGCTGTTCTACTTCGGCAGCTACGAAGGCTTGCGGCAGAATCTGTCGCTGACGCGCCTCGCGCGGCTGCCGAACGCCACCGCGCACAACGGCATCCTGCCGGCGGGCGCCGTGGCCATCAGTCCGCTGGTCAAGCCGTATTTCGACCTGCTCTATCCAATTCCCACCGGCAAGGACTTCGGCGACGGCACGGCCGAAATGCGCCACACCGACGTCGATCCGACGCACGAAAACTTCATCGTCGGCAAAGTCGACTGGCAGATCGGCAACACCGACACCGTCTTCGTGCGCGTCTCGAGCGACCGCTCCGACACGACCGCGCATCAGGAGCATCCGCTGTTTGTCGAGCCGACGACGACCGACACGCGGTACTTCACGGCGCAGGATCAGCATCTCTTCAGCTCGAACGTCCTGAACGTCGCGCGCATGGCCGTCAACACGACCAAGCGAACCGACGACTTCGTCGCGACCGTCGATATCCCGAAGAGCATGTTCTTCACCGAGGACCCGCACTTCGGCTCGATCACGATTCAATCGGGCGTGTCAGGGGTCGGATCGACGGCCACGACGCCCGTCGATTACGACCAGACGTTGTTCCAGTTCTCCGATACGCTGACGATGAGCACGCCGAGGCACACGATGAAGTTCGGCGGTGACGTCCAGCGCTATCACTTCGACGGTTTCTCGTACTCGCGCTTTGGCGGCGAGTTCCGCTTCACCAATCTGCAGAACTTCATGCGCGGCACGGTGAACCGCTTCACCGGCAACCTCCCCAACACCGACACTCAGCGCAACATGCGCCAGACCTACGCCGCGTTCTTCGCGCAGGACGAATGGCGGGCCTCCAACGATCTCACCGTGAACTACGGGCTCCGCTACGAATTCATCACGATCCCGTACGACCTGCAGAATCGCGTGGCCGGCCTCCTGAGCTTCGACGATCTGCAGTCGGGGCCCAAGGGCGTGACGCCCGGATCGGATTTCTTCAAGAACCCGTCGAAGCTCGATTTCGCGCCGCGGCTCGGCATCGCGTGGAAGCCACTCGGCAAGGACACGACGGCGGTGAAGGCGGGCACCGGTCTCTTTTATCAGCCGCTGACGACGTCGTTCTATCGGGGCACGACGTTCCGCATCTATCCGTACTTCGCGGGCGTCGACATCCGCACGGTGCCGACATTCGGTCCGGCGGTGCAGCAGCTGCTGTCGCAGGGAACCGGACTCGCGGTGCAGAAGCGATCCGAGTTCATCGAGTACAACACGAAGCAGCCCTATACGGTGCAGTACCACGTGAGCCTGCAGCACGAGATTGCGCCTAACCTGGTCGGCGAGATCGGCTACATCGGATCGCGCGGCTACAACCTGCCGTTCTACGGCGACCCCAACTCGGTGCCGGTGCGATTCAATCAGGCCGACGGCCACTATCAGGTGATTCCGGGCGCGGGCCTGCGCTACCCGGACTGGGGCCGCATCCGCACGCGCATCAACATCGCGCGATCCTGGTACAACGGCATGACGGCGAGCCTCAATCGCCGCTTCTCGAACGGACTGCTCTTCCAGGGCTCGTACACGTTTGGCAACTCGCGCGACACGTGGTCGGGCGGCCAGATCGGCGGCAGCGACTTCGAGAACGGCGCCGGCAGCGCGACCGACTGGTGGAATCCGCAAGCCGAGCTCGGACCCTCGAGCTACGACGTGCGCCATACCTTCATCTTCAACGCCGTCTATCAACTGCCGTTCGGCAAATCGCTCTCCGGCGCCGCCGCACAGCTCGTGCAGGGCTGGCAGCTCGGCGTCATCGCGAACCTTGCGAGCGGTGTGCCGTTCACGCCGTTGATCGGATTCGACTGGGCGAAAGATCTCTCGAGCGACGGCACGCTGCAGAAACCGGACTTCGCGTCTGGACGCAACGGCAGCAACGTCATCGTGGGCTCGCCCGACAACTGGTTCGACCTGAGCGCGTTCGTGCTGCCGCCGGCCGGCGAGTACGGCACGGTGCCGCGCAACAGCCTTCGCGGTCCCGATCTGCGCATCGTCGATCTATCGATCTTCAAGAACCAGAAGGTCGGCAATCAGAATCTGCAGTTCCGGGTTGAAGTGTTCAACCTCCTGAATCGCGCGAACTTCGCGACGCCGAACTCGGGGGCGCTGTTCAACGCGGACGGCACGCCGATTCCGGGCGCGTCGCAGATTACGCACACGGCGACGACGTCACGGCAGCTGCAGCTGGGCGTGAAATTCGTGTTTTAATGTCCGCGCTGGAGATAACGGAGGGGACGGAGGAAACGGTTTCACAAACGGAGAAACGGAGTAACGGAGAAAGAACGGAGCTGACGGTTTCGACGCGCGCCGCGCAGCGGCGCCAGTGGCGAAACCCTCCGTTCGAAACCCTCCGTTCGTCCTCCGTTGCTCCGTTTCTCTGTGTGAATCCGTTATCTCCGTCCCTTCCGTTGCCTAAGTCACAGGAGGCACTCGGATGATCCGCAAGACCTCATTCGCGATTCTGTTCATGGTAGGCGTCCTGGGGCTCGCCACCCGCGTGGGAGCCCAGCTCGCCTCCCGGCCGGCGCCTGACTGGATCCTGCGACTCGAACGGCCCGAGCGCATCGCGGGCCTGAAGATCGACTACATCATCCAGAAGCTGGATCTGAAGCCGGGTCAGGTCGTCGCCGATCTTGGCGCCGGGCCCGGCGTGATCAGTCTGCCGATCGCGAAAGTCGTGGCGCCCGGCGGAAAAGTGTACGCGGTTGACATCGATCAGGCGTTCATCGATCACATCAACATGCGCGCGAAGGAACAGCACGTGCCGAACGTCACCGCGGTGCTCGGCAAGTTCACCGATCCGGGTCTGCCCGCGCGCGACGTCGACGTCGCGCTGTTCCATGACGTGCTGCACCACATCAAGGATCGCGCGGAGTATCTGAAGAACACCGCGAAGTACGTCAAGCCGAACGGACGCATCGCGATCGTCGAGTTGGATCCGAAGAGCGGTTCGCATCGAGACGAGCCCGGACTCACCGTGAGCAAGGAGCAAGCGAAGGCATGGATGGCCGACGCGGGCTTCAAGCCAGTTCAGGAGTTCGACGGTCTCACCGAAAATAAATGGTTCGTGGTGTACGCGCGGTGACCGCCTGACGCGTCCTCGAGACGATTTCGGTCTGGTGGCTCGGCCGCGTCGAGGCGCTCAGTCATGGGAACCGTGCTGACAGGACGTGAACATACGCTCGACAAAGGCAAAGTCCATCATTCATCACGCCTCCCGGCTCGTTGCAGGCGCGCTCCGACGCGAAGGGATATTTCGTCCACACCGCGCTCGGCCCGGATCTGATGACCAACGCGAAGAACGCCGTGCGCGGCGTGATTGACTGGCTCGTCCGAGAGAAGGACTTGAGCCGCGAAGACGCGTATGTGCTGTGCAGCCTCGCGGTCGACCTGAAGATCAGCCAGATCGTCGACGCACCCAACTGGGGAGTTTCCGCATACCTGGCGCTGAGCGTCTTCACGAAATAGCGTTCAGCCGCCGACCTGCCTGTTCGTGTTCCGAGTCCGCGGGCGCACCTCTTGAGGGCCGCCTGCCAGTTCATCACGACGTGGCGAAGAGGATGAACCCGACGTGCCAGATGCGGGCAACTGCGAGGACATCATCGGACCTCGCCTGACGCACGATGTACGGCTTGGCGCTCATGTTCTGCAGCACGTCAAAATGTTTACTTGAGAAATCCGCTCGCCCGAAGCCAGTTCGCCAGGACCTTGGGCCACTCCGACAGCGCCTGGTCCTGCATCGGCATGCCGGCTCCATGCGCGCCGTCCTTGAAGATGTGCATTTCTGCCGGCACTCCGGCTTTCCGCAGCGCGAGGAAATAGTAGACGCTGTTCTCGACCGGCACCGCCGTGTCGGCGTTCGTGTGAAAGAGGAATGTCGGCGGCGTTTCGGCGTTGACCTGGGTCTCTGTGGAAAGATGACGGGCCACAGCCGAATCGGGCGTCTCTCCGAGCAAGTTCGTTTTCGATCCCTGATGCGTCCATGGCTCCGTGAGCGTGATCACGGGATACCCGAGAATCGCAAAGTCCGGCCGGCTGCTTGCGCGCTCGATCGCGTCGCCCGCGGACGCATGTCCTCCATCGAAGTGCGTCGACGCCGTGGACGCGAGGTGCCCACCTGCTGAAAATCCCATCACGCCGATCCGCGCGCGATCGAGATGCCACTGGTCGGCCCGAGCACGCAACGTTCGAATCGCTCGCTGCATGTCGCCGAGCTCGATCGGATGGTGATATTTCGGTCCGAGCCGGTACTTCAACACGAATGCCGCGATGCCGAGCGCGTTGAGATAGTTCGCGGGCGCTCGTCCTTCCTTGTTCATCGACAAGGCGCGATAGCCGCCGCCTGGCGCAACGATGACCGCCGTCATCGGCCCGGTCGTGTTGGGCGGCATGTAGATCGTCAGCGTCGGGATGTCTTCGGCCGCGTTGCCGAGCGCGCCCGGCGCACCTTCCTCCCACAGCGGGATCGTCTGCGGCTCCTGCAGGATGGGCGCAGGCGTTTGCGCAACCGCATTGGACGCGAAGAATGCGACAGCAACCAGCACGAGTACGACACGTTGGCTCGCGATCACCCTCGACCTCTCACGTCTTCAGAGTTTTCTGCGCCAGTCTGGACCGACCGCCATCTGATCGCTCGACCTCCCGCGGAGCCGCGTGAGTGGGACTCTAGAAGACGTTAGGGCTGCTGATTCGTCGATCCCGGTTTTTTCAGCGCTCTGAAGAAGTCCGGCAGCAGGAACGTCTGGAAGCCATTGCCGCCGACCGCGATGATTTCCTTCTTCTTCGTGTTCAGCGCGACGCCGGCTGCGCCGGCGAGGCGGATGCCCGGTCCCTTGATGATCGCGCGCGGCGGGATGTCGCCGTTGTCGTCGGGCGCGTAGACAGCGACGAACCCCATCGTATCCAGACGTCCCGAATCGCTGTCGTCATCGTCGTCGTCTTTGAGCTTGAAGCCCTCGCGCGGCTTGTCGAGCACGTACGCTTCCATCTGCTTCATGCGCGTGTTCTGCTGCGCCAGAAAAATATTGCCGGTCCCGGGATCGATCGCGACCTGACGGAAGTGCGCGAGCTTCGACTTCGGCCCGCCGATGAACGCCTTCGGCGCCACGTCGCCGTTCGCCAGACGATCGAAGATGAACAACCCGACCTGGTCGCCGTTCCCCTTGCGGCTCGCGCCGATGATGACGTTGCGGATCGGATCGGCCGCGAGCCCGACGATGTCGAGGAGGCCGGTCTTGGGACCGCTGATGACGCGCTTGGGGGCGACGTTGCCGCTCGCCATCCGATCGAACACGACGATGGCGCGCATACTCGGATCAGCGGTGAGGATTTCATTGTTCACCGGGTCGACGGCGACCGTGTGCGGCCGGACGAGTCGTGTGCGTGTGCCTTGAATCGCGCGCACCGGCGGGACTTCACCTTTCGCGTCGCCTTTGAACACGAGCACCGCGCCGCTCAACGCGACCGGAATGATGATCTCGTCGTTGATCTCGTCGTACGCGATGCCGTGCATCGTGCGCGAGAGGTTCGTGGCCTGCCCTTCAATGACCCGGCTCGGAGCGACGTTTCCGTTTGCCAACCTGGCAAACACCGAGATTCTCGGGACGCTGACTCAATTGGGTACCAGGATGGCGTCGCGCTTGGTGTCGTACGCCGCCGCCGACGCGTTGGTGAACCCGCACGTCGGCGTGTCCTTCGGCGCATTGCGCAGGACGCGCTTCGGCCGCACGTTGCCGCTCGCCGTGCGCGGGAAGACGGACGCGGTGTGATCGCCGTAGTTGGCGACCCACAGCTCGTCATTCTTCGTGTCGATCGCGACCGAGACGGGACCGACGATCTGCGTCAGCGCTCCGCGAATCACACGTACCGCCTGCGCGTTCCCGCGATCGCCGCGGCGGAAGACGCGTACCGACGAGTCGCCGTAGTTGGCGACCGCGATTTCGTCGCGCGTCTGATCGACGTCGATGCCCATCGGCCAGTTGAGTCCGGTGAGATCGCCTTCGATGGTCCGCAGCGGCGGGACGTCTCCGTTCGCGTCGGCGGCGTGGAAGGTGATCGCCGACGGATGGAACGCGCCCGACTTGTACTCGCCGACGTCGGTCGTCTGCGGATCGTAAGGCGAATAGGGACGAATCTGCGTCCAGTTGCCGTGGTTCGCCGTGATGATTTCGTTGTGCGCCTCGTCGAAATAGACGCCGTGCGGATCTTCGAGCTCGGTCGCCAGGCCGCGGATCGTACGGATGGGCGCGGCCGTGCCGGTGGCGCCGCGCTTGTAGAACGAGATCGCGTTCGATTGCTGCACGGTGATGGCCATCTCGTCGCGCTTGGGCGCGAGCGAGACGTCCCACGACTGGTGCGGCAGCGTGAGCGAGCGCCGCGGCTGGACGTTCCCGTGATCGCCGTACGAGAACACCGTCAGCAGATCGCCGCTGTCGTTGTTGACGGTGTAGAACTCCTTACGCACCGGATCGACCTCGACGCCGGCGATGAATCCCAGTTTGGTCTTGGGTCCGAAGACGTACTGGACCGGCTCGGCGGGATCGTTCGAAGCGCCGCCGGCCGTGCGGTCGTACACGAGCAGCGAATGGCGGTTCTCGTCGCTGAAGATCACCTTGTCGTTGACCGTGTCGAGCGCGATGCCGTCGAAGGTCGGAAACGGATCGGACACCGATCGGATGGGCGGGATGACGCCGCCGATGGCGTTGGGCGGCCACTCGTCGGAGGTGACGCCGCCTTCCTGCGGCAGACGCCTCGCTGCCTGCGCAATCCCCGTCGCCACCTCGTCGATGCAATCTTCGGCGAGGAGATCGTCGAGCGCGGTCATCTCGCTGGGACCGTCAGTGTTCGCTTGCGGGGATCGCTCGCCGCCGGCGAACAGCAGAATGCAGGTGGCCGCCGCGGTAGAAATCAGTATGCGACGCATAATCCGCGTAGTGTGCACGAATGGTCCGACCAAAGCAAGCAACCGCAGAGAGGTCGTGGGTCAACTCACATTCGACCGGAAAAGCAACCACGGAGCGCGGGGAGATCGCCGAGAAACCAAATCTCTGCGGGCTCTGCGAGCTCCGCGGTTGCTTCAAACTGACCCACTACGCAGAGCACGCAGAGCGCGCAGAGCGCGGCTTTCTCGGCGTGCTCTGCGACCTCCGCGGTTGCCTTATCTACAGCCAACACAGCGCCCTGCTCCATCGAAGCTGCGCGTGACGTCGCTCACCGGCACGACGACGTCGACCAGATCGCGCGCGAAGAGCTGGAAGAGATCGACGCGCGTGCCGCCGCGGATCGCGCCGCCCTGCGTCGCCTGCTCGTTGACGTGCGACGGCATCACGGTCCGCGGACGGACGAGGTTTCTCATCATGTAGATCGTCTCGTTCGGTCCAAGCGTCACCGTGTCGCTCATGTTCGGCACGACCAGCGTCGGTTTGTAGTACCTCGAGATGATCGTCTCCATGTCGCCGAACATGCCGGTGTCGCCCGTCAGGTACGCGACGAGCCCGTTGCTGAACGTGATGATGAAGCCGGCTTCGGAACCGCCGTAGCCGCTGAGCCCTGGCGCTTCGCCGGGCGAGTCGACGAGCGCCGCGGCAACACCGTTGCTGTGAATCGCCTGGACCGCCGCGATCCGCACCATCGCCGACGCGCCGGCGCGGCGCGCGGTCCGGCTGCCGCCGGGACGCAACGACGCGGTGCACGGCGCACCAAGCGGCACGTCGAACGTGTTGTCGAGGCCCGCTTCCGCGCACGCGCCGGGCGCCGATCCGCGGATGTTCTGAATCTTGCGCGACAAATAGCCGGAGAGCTCGCCCGGTGCGAGCACCGCCGCATTCTTCAAGCTCGCAATGCTCGCGAAATTCGAGTTCGCGTTCGCCGCACCCGTGGCCGGCGCGGCGCAGGTGCCGGGCGCGCTGTAGTTGGGCCGCACGTCGCCGATGTGATCGTTGTGCGCGTGCGACAGCAGCATCACGTGCACCTCGCCCAGCCGCGAGTCGGTTTCGTCGACGGTTCGGCCGGGATCGTAGAGGATGCGGACGCCGGTCGGATCTTCGAACAGCAGCGCGCGATCGTTGCGGCACAGCTCGCCGGCATGGCTGCCGAGCGGCGTCACTTTGACGAGCGCGGACGATTGCGCGCGCGCAACGGTCATTGCGAAGACGAGGAAGCTGACTGAGCAGAAAGCCGTGGCTACGCAGCGCGCCGAGCCAGCGCCTGCGGCTCTCGCGAGCGCGAATGCGCGAGCGAGGGAAGCGGGGGTGGGGCCCCGCGACCATAGGAAAACGGCGAGGCGTGGCAGGCGTGTGGGCGTGGGGCCCCCACGCGCAGAGTAAAAGAATGATGCGGCGGCGACGACGAGCGAACGAGCACGCATGGACATCCTCCTGAAGATCCGGCTGAAGCCGGACACCACCGGTTATGGGTTCGTGCGCTGCAACAGCTGGCGTGCAGCCGCGGCCTGGTCGGTGCCGGGATAGAGTCGGGCGATGCGCCGGCATTCAGCACGCGCGAGCAGCCTGTACTTCTCCGCGTTCGCGGAGTCGTTGGCGTCGCGGTACTGGCGAGACACGTCGCGATAATCGACGGCCAGGTACAAGCGCAGCTCCGCAGCCTCGCCAAACGTCGGGTATCGCGTGAGAAATCGTTTTTTCGCGCCGGCCGCGGCGATCGTCGCGGCGAGGTCCGTCCCCGTGGACTGGTAGAACTGATACGACAGCAGCTTGAACTCCGCGTCGGCGGCGTGGCTGCCGCGTGGCGCGTCCTCGAGGTAGTCGGCGAACGCGGCGCCGTCGTAGAAAAACTTCTTCTTCTCGCGGTTGTACGCGATGCCGACGCCGAGCTCCTTTGTGCGGCTCAGCGCGAGGTCCAGCAGCTCGCGCTCCTGCATGCCGTGCGATTCGACTTCCTGATTCATCAGCGACGCGAGCGCGTCGGCCTCGAGGCCGAGTTGGAATTTGGAGTTGCCGCTGCTCTCTCTGGTCAGCCGCTCCATCGTCTTCAGCGTCGTGTTCAAACCGGCCGCCGACATGATCACATCGGCGCGCGCGGCGCTCGCGATCAGGAGCGCGGCGACCGTCAGCGGCACGGTCCGCCGCCGTGCCCACCACAACGCGCCGATGACGAGGAGAGCGGCGAGGACCAGCAACGACGACGTCTGACGATTGGGAGCGAGGCGGCGTTCGTAGATCGCGCCGGCGTGAAACATGAAATCGTCGGCGCGACCGCCGATGTTGATCTGCCCGTGCGTTCTGTGCGCGGCTGAGATCTCCGTCAAGAAGTCGCTGCGGATCGCGATGGCGCCGATGCGCGACGGCGACTGACCCGCGGCAGCGGCCTCGAGGTACGCGGACGCATCTGCATCGCGCCCGACCCCGATCCGCTCGATCGACATCGGTAACGGCGTCCCATCCACCGTGACCTGCAGATGCTTGGTGACGTAGGTCCCGACGGTTGCGCGCGCAGAGTCCAGTTCCGCCGCCGACACCTGACCATCGAGATCGCGATCGAGCCGCAGCAGCAGATCGACGGCGTCCAGCGGCAGCCGGAGAACGGCGTGAACCGTACGGCCGTCGATCGTGAACTGCGCGTCGCTGACACCCGGCGCTTGCGCAGGAGCGATCGCGAGTGAGAGCACCAGGCAGGCGGAGCGCATGATTTGTAGCGCAGCCCTTCAGGCCGCAGAATCTCCACCACAGAGGACACGGAGGACAGGAGGTTCACACGTGAAACGAACACCCATGGCCTCTGTGTCCCCCGCGTCCTCCGTGGTGGCGAGTTGGAGCGCCGCGGCGAAAGTATAATCCGCTCGCGTGCTCAATGGACTAACCAAAGAGACTTCCCGCGCGGTGCTGGTGCTGGCGGCCGTTGCCATCGCCGGCGCCCGCCCTGCTGCGCAAACGCCGGCGGCGACCAAGACGCTTCGCGCACATCGCATCACCACACCCGTTCGCGTTGACGGTGTGCTCGACGATCCAGCCTGGCAGCAGGCCGAGGCGATCTCTGACTTCGTGCAGCAGGATCCCCACGTCAACGAGCCGGCGTCCGAGCGGACCGAGGTCCGCGTGCTCGTCGACCACGAGGCGATGTATTTCGGCTTCGTGTGTCACGACTCGGATCCGCGCGGCGTCATCGCGCGCGAGCTGCGCCGCGACAACCCGTTCGACGGCGACGACCACGTCGAGATTCTGCTCGACACGTTTCACGATCACCGCAACGCGTTTCACTTCGCCGTGAACCCGCTGGGCACGCAGTACGACGCGCTCATCACCGACGAAGGCCACGACATCAACGCGGAGTGGAACGAGCGCTGGTGGTCCCAAACGCGGATGACCGCCGACGGCTGGACGGCCGAGATCAAGATTCCGCTGACGACGCTGCGGTCCGGCCGCGACCTCGACACCTTCGGCGTCAACTTCAAGCGGTACATGAGGAGGAAGAACGAGAGCGCGCACTGGACCGGCTGGAGCCGCGACTACCCGTTTCTCCAGGTCTCGCAGGCGGGACATCTCACCGGCGTCGAGCAGGTCGAGACCGGCCTGACGCTGCGCGTGAAGCCGTACGTGCTCGGCGGCGTGCGCGACCTCGCCGCGAACGGCGCGTCTGATGTGAAGCCTTTGCGCGACGTGGGGCTCGAGACCGTGCGCTTCAGCGTCACGCCCGGCCTCACGGCCGAGCTCACCGCCAACACCGACTTCGCGCAAACCGAAGTCGACGACGCCGTCGTCAACCTGACGCGGTTTCCGATCTTCTTTCCCGAGAAGCGCGAGTTTTTTCTGGAGCGCGCGGGGATCTTCGAATTCGGGTTCAGCGGACGCCGGGGCGCGCGCGGCGCGCAGGAGCGCAACCTGCAGATGTTCTTCTCGCGCCGCATCGGGCTGACCGAGGATCGCGTGCCCGTGCCGGTGAGAGGCGGCGCGAAGCTCGTCGGCCACGCGGCCGGACTCGACATCGGTCTGCTCGACGTGCAGACCGGCCGTTTCGGCGCGACGCCCGGCAGCAACTACCTCGTGTTCCGCGGCAAGCGCAACGTGCTGGCGCGCTCGAACATCGGCGTCTTCGTCTCGAACCGGCAGGCCACGAGCGCCGACTACAACCGCGTGGTCGGCGGCGACGCGAACTTCACGCTGTTCAAGAACACCGACATCCAGGCGTTTCTCGCGAAGTCGATGTCGTCCCCCGGGCCTGGCGTCACCGGCAACGACTACGCCGGCCGTGCGAAGTACAACTGGTTCACCGACCTTCACGAGATCTTCGTCGAGCATCTCTATGTTGGTCCCGAATTCAAGCACGACGTCGGTTTCGTGCGCCGCACGGGCGTGCAGCGCAGCGACGCGGCGTACATCTGGCAGCCGCGGCCCACGCTCGCCCACGTCCGCAATTTCGTGATCCGCAACGAGCTCGTCTACGTCACCGACATCCATCGCACGCTGATCAATCGGGAGCAGATCTCGCAGTGGACGACGCGCTTCCAGAGCGACGATGCGACACGCGTCAACACGACGCACACCTTCGACCGCGTCGAGCGTGCGTTCGAGATCGCCAAAGGCATCGTCGTGCCGGCCGGCGACTACGGATTCCGCGACACGTGGGCGGAGTACGAAGGCA
>MNEX01000245.1:4715-20798 GCA_001917905.1 Acidobacteria bacterium 13_1_40CM_65_14 | reverse complement strand
TTCAGAACGGCCGCGATTCGAGCGGCCTGAACGGTCCACGCTGGCTGGCCAAGGCATCCGCGATGTACGCGCTGCCGTGGGGGATGTCGGCGGCGGGCTTCTACAATGTGCGTGAAGGTTTGCAGTTCAACCGCACGATTCAGTCGCCGAACCGGACCGGGTCGCTCGGCACCGTCAACGTCAGCATCGAGCCGCAGGGAACGACGCACTATCCCACGTTCCAACAGCTCGACGCGCACTGGGACAAGACGTTCCGGTTCGACAAGCGCCGGTTCTCGTTCAACGTCGACGCCTTCAATCTGGTGAATGCGTCAATCGTGCTCGCGCGCATCACGCGTCAGGACGCGTCGAACGGCAATTACATCTCGACGATTCTGGCGCCGAGGATCGTCCGGTTCGGTCTGAAGGTGAACTTCTAATTCCCTCGACGATCGAGCGCAAAGGCCGCCACGCCCGCAACGAGGAAATATCTTTGCGGCCTCGGCGGTCTTTGCGTGCTGTCGTCCTCATCGCCGCGGTCACGTCCGCCGCGTACGCGAGCAGCTTTGCCGGCGTGTTCGTCTTCGACGATGGGCCGGCGATTGCCGACAATCCGCACATTCACCATCTCTGGCCGCTGTCGACGGCGATGGCGGCGCCGCCCGATTCCACCGTCTCCGGCCGTCCGATAGTCAGCCTCACGCTCGCGCTCAACTACGCGCTCACCCCCGATCTGTGGGGCTATCACGCGGTCAATCTCGCGATCCACGTCCTAGCGGCGCTCACGCTGTTCGGGATCGTCCGCCGCACGCTGGCGACGGGTGTCAGACACGTGTCAGACACCAGTCTGACACCTCTGGCGCTGTGCATCGCCTTGTTGTGGGCGGTCCATCCGCTTCAAACCAGCGCGGTCACGTACGTTGTCCAGCGCGCAGAGTCGCTGATGGGATTGTTCTATCTCCTCACGCTCTACCGCGCGATCCGAGCGATCGAAGGTCCGTGGTGGATCGTCGCGGCCGTCGTCGCGTGCGCGCTGGGCATGGCGACCAAGGAATCGATGGTCACGGCGCCGCTGATCGTCGTGGCGTGGGACTGGTTCTTCGCGCCGCAACAGATGCGCCGCCGCCCGCCGCTGCAACGGCACATCGAGCTTGAGGATTTGACCGAGCTGAAGCTGTACGTCGGGAATCTTTTTGGTGGTGAAGCCTTGAAGGGCGGCGGTGATCTCTCGTACACACCTGATGGCAGCGCCGGGAACCGGTACTCGCCGCGGCTATCGGTGGTCGTCGTGCTGACGCCGACAACCGACGGACTCCGCGCTTCGACGGTGACGCCCGGCAGCACCGCGCCAGACGCGTCTTTCACGATCCCCTGAATCGATCCGCCCTGCTCCTGCGCGATCGCCGGCGAAGACCACGCGATCAGGAGCGAACACACCAGTGCCACCCCTCTGAGTTGCGGCAGAGACGCTCACCATCCAATCCTCAGGACAACTTCAGGTCTTGCAACGGCGCCAGTCTACGGCGAATCGAGTAGAATGGGCGTCCGGTTTTAAAAAAAGGAGGGCCCGTCTACATGAGAGCGACCGCCGATCGTGCTCAGGACCGGTCCGCCTTCCGGGCTTAACGCCGCACACCCGCCAGGCCGACCGCTTTCCAACCACAGTTTGCTGTGCGCGCACGAAGGAGTGTCGTCGTGTCGATACTGGTGCGTTTCGGATGGAATGCGTTTTTCGAAGAACAACGCGAGCGCCTCGGGCGTTCGGATCTGCAGTTTGCACGCGTGGTCGAAGAGCAGCGCGGCGCGTGGAGGGTTGCCGGCGAGTTCGACGGCTGGACCGAGGTCAGCGGACGGTTTCGTCATGAGTCGGCGTCAGGTGCCGACTTTCCGGCAGTCGGCGATTGGGTCGGCGTCAGCGCCGGCATCATCCACGCGCGGCTCGAGCGCAAGAGCACGGTGTCGCGCAAGGCGGCAGGACGCGCAGTGGATGAGCAGGTCGTGGCGGCGAACGTCGACACGATCTTTCTCGTGACCGCGCTGGGAGAGGCGACGAGCGATCTGAATCCGCGCCGGCTCGAACGCTATCTGACGATGGTCTGGGAGGCGGGCGCGGTGCCGGTCGTCGTGCTGAACAAAGCCGATCTGTCCGCCGATCCGGAAGGCGAGGCGGAGTCGCTACGATCGCGGCTGCCGTTTGTCGACGTCGTGACGGTCAGCGCGCTGCGGGATGACGCAGGCTTGAAGGGCTGCGCGACTTCCCTGGGTCTGTATTTGCAGCCGGCGCAAACGGTCGCGCTCGTCGGATCGTCTGGCGTCGGGAAGTCGACGATCGTCAACCGTCTGCTCGGATCCGAGGCGCAGCGCGTCCGCGATATCGCCGCTGACGGCAGAGGGCGGCACACGACGACGGCGCGGCAGCTCCTCGAACTGCCCGGCGGCGCGCTGCTGATCGACACGCCCGGCATGCGCGAGCTGCAGCCGTGGGCCGACGAATCGGCGGTGGAGTCGGCGTTCGACGACATCGCCGCGTTGGCGCTCGAGTGCCGGTTCACCGACTGCATGCATCACGGTGAGCCGGACTGCGCCGTTGCCGCAGCGGTCGACGGCGGCCGGCTCGATCCGGATCGTCTGGAGCATTACCGCCGACTGCTGCGCGAAATGGCGTTTGAAGAGCGGAAGCGTGACAAATCGGCGGCGGCGGAGCACAAGCGCCGGTGGAAACAAATGCATCAAGCGCAGAAGGCGTTGTACACGCGCCGCGAGCGCCTAGAATAGGCGCGATGCTCGCACTCGTTCTGGCGCTCGCGCTCGCACCGGCTGAATTCCGCGTGCGGTTGGACACGACCAAGGGCTCCATCGTGATCGAAGTCCGTCGCGAGTGGGCGCCGCATGGCGCGGATCGCTTTTACGAGCTCGTCACGAGCGGGTATTTCGACGACAACCGCTTCTTTCGAGTCGTCGCGGGGCGCTGGGCGCAGTTCGGGATCAACGGCAATCCGAAGGTCGCAGACGCGTGGCGGAGCAAGACGATTCCCGACGATCCGAGAAAGGAGTCGAACGTCCGCGGCACCGTGGCCTTCGCGTTCGCCGTCGCGAACGGGCGGACGACACAGATGTACATCGCGCTCAGCGACCTGTCGGCCACGCAGGACGAGCAGGGCTTCGTGCCCATTGGCCGCGTGGTCTCCGGCATGCAAGTCGCCGACGCGCTCAATAGCGAGTACGGCGAGAACTCGGGCAGCGGCATCCGGGCCGGCAGGCAACAGCCGCTCTACGATCTCTCCGGGGGCGGCAACGCGTATCTCGATCGCGAATTCCCCAGACTCGATCGCATTCTTCAGGCGAGGATCGTAGCGCCTGCGGCCATGCCGGCCCGCAAGCGCGCAGCGCGAAGCGGGCTGGCATCAGCGAGCGGGGGTGGGGCCCCGCGAGAAAGTAAAAAAAGATGACGAGCCAGGATCTCCAGACGATGCTCGACTATCACTACTGGGCGCGCGATCGCCTCCTCGACGCGGTCGCCGCGCTGACGCAGGAGCAGTACGCCCGTGATCTGGGCAGCAGCTTCAAGTCGATCCGCGAAACCGTCACGCACATCTACGCGGCGGAGTGGGCGTGGTACGAGCGCTGGCGAGGACGATCGCCGACGGTGCTGCTGCCGGCGGATCAGTTTCCGGATCTCGCGACGCTCCGCCATGCCTGGGCGGAGCACGAAGTCAAGATGCGCGACTTCGTCGCGCGCCTCGGCGAGCACGACACGAGCCGCATCATCGACTACAAACTGCTCAGCGGTCACACCGGCGCGTCGCCAGTGTGGCAGATGCTCCAGCACGTCGTGAATCACGCCAGCTACCATCGTGGTCAGGTGACGACGATGCTGCGGCAGATGGGCGCGCAGCCGGCAAAACCGATGGATATGATTGCCTTTTACAGAGTGATGGCATCGGAGGCCCGGTCATGAAACGACTCGCGGCCGTCCCGGTCTTCGTCCTCGCCGCGGTTTCGCCGCGGGCCGCGTCGGGGCCGACCATCGATCAGTACGCGTTCAACCGGCTCGAAGAATTCATCGATTCGTACACGGGCAGCATCCAGTCGCAATTCTTCGGCAGGCCGCAGTCGGCGGGCAATCCGCGTCAGGTGCAGCTGGGCGTGAGATTCGATTTCTGAAGTGCGGCCCTACTGTGACGGCTGGCGCGCCATCCAGGCCGACAGCCGTCCCGCTTCGTGACCCGACTGGCAGACGAGCCGGTCCTTCGTCGTCACGCTGAAGACACGAAGACACGAAAAAGAAAGGTTTTCTTCGTGCCTTCGTGCTTTCGTGGTGGCGTTTAGCTACGGCGAGCGGCCGTCGGCTGATTTCGAGAACAGACGAACATCGCCGGCCTTGAGATGGACGTGCAGGCGATAGGGTCCGTGACCTTTCCAGTCGAACGAGCGGAACAGGCCTTCTTTCGACACCTGAAATGGCTCGGCGTTCAAGTCTCCGGCCCACACGGCCGCATCGACGCTGTGATAGTCCTCGGCGCGGCCGACATCGATGTTGAGATCGCCGGCGTGCATCTCGATGTCCTTGTTGCCTTCGATGTGCTGGATCGTGAGGTCGCCTGCCGTGAGGCGCACGTAGAGGTCGCTACGCATCGGGACCTGGATGGTCACCTTGAAGTGGTTGCTCGGGCCGTCGGTCGTGATGGTCGCGTCCGAGCCGCGCACGTCGGCGCGGGCCTTGACCCTCGACAACTGATCGGCGTTTCGAACGCTCCAGTCCAGCCGGATCCGGTTGTCAGGACTTCCGGAGATTCGGTACTCGCCGGCCGACAGGTCCATCCTGATTCGGCCGTTCGCGGTGAACGCCCGTTCCAGCGAGTCCGTGGCGCGTGATTCCTGGGTCGCCTGCAGTGCGGGCGCGGCGACGAGCGCCGCGCCGAGCATGGCCGCCGTGATGAGAGTACGCATGTGACCTACAGACGGAAACTTCTGAGTGGTGGTTCCTTGTCCATCTCGAGGATCGCGCGCAGGAGCACGTCCGCTCCGCGAGCGCAATCGTCCCAGTGGGTCAGCTCTTTGGGCGAGTGGCTGATGCCGCCGATGCTCGGCACGAAGATCATCCCCATCGGTCCGAGGAGTGCCATCATCTGCGCGTCGTGGCCGGCGCCGCTCGGCAGGCGCGACGATGTCAGATCGAGCGACTGCGCGGCCCGTTCGATCCCCGCTTGCACCTCGGGCGATGCCACGGCCGGCGCCGCGCCCATCGTCTTCTTGAACTCGATGGTCGTCTGCGTGCTGGCGGCGATCTCGCGCGCACGAGCGCGGATGTCGTCCATCATCGTGACGAGCTTCTGCGGTGAGAGGTCGCGAAGCTCGATCGAGAGCTGCGCGAGACCCGGAATCACGTTCGGCGAGTTGGGCGTGACCTCGATGTGGCCGACGGTTCCGACCTGACGGCCTGGCGTCCGTGTGACGGCGTCACGCACCGCCACCGTGAGATGCGCGGCGGCGAGCAGCGCATCGTGACGCTCGGCAATCGGCGTCGTGCCGGCATGGTTGGCGAAGCCGGTGACGACGGCATCGTATTTGTCGATCGCGACGATCCCTTCGACGACGCCGATCGGGATGCCGGTCCGTTCGAGCGTCCCGCCCTGTTCGATGTGCAGCTCGAGATAGCAGTGATGCGAGCCTTTGGCGCGGCGCGCCTCCGCGATGCGATCCGGATTGCCGCCGATCCTGCGAATCGCGTCGGCCCGGCGCATGCCGTTCCACACTTCGTCGAGATCGGCGGGCGTGACGTCGCCGGCGGCGATGCGGCTGCAGGCAAGACCGCGGCCGAAGGCGAAACCTTCCTCGTGCGCCCAGACGACCATCTCGAGCGGATGCCGGGTATGGATGCCGGCGGCATCGAGCGCTTCGATAGCCGCCAGTGCGGAGAGCGATCCGAGGTCGCCGTCGAAGTTGCCGCCGCTCGGGACTGAATCGATGTGCGATCCGAACAGGATCGGCGGCAGTGTGGCGTCACCACCCGCTCGCTTCGCGAAGATGTTGCCGGCGGGATCGATCCGCGGCTGAAGGCCCGCGGCCCTCATCAACCCCATCACGTACCGCCGGCCTTCGACGTCCGCGTCCGAGTACGCGATGCGGCTCACGCCGTCGGCGAACGTCCCGCCGGCCGGACGGCCGAAGATGCTCAGCGCCTCGATCCGTTCGCGTAGCGTGCGCGCAGCGATGCGCACGCCCTGCGCGCGGAGGCGAAGGCCCGTCGCCGCGCCGAGCGAGGCCGCCGAGAGTCCGCGAAGGAACGTACGTCTGGAGATCAGGGCTGCTCGCTCCGGTTGGCTTTGCCGATGCGTTCGAGCTTTGTGAGGTCGTACCGCTCGCCGGGCGCCATGAAGAAGTACTTCTTGCCGTGTCGCTCCTGCGCGCCCTTCACGATCCGGCCGTCGTGGATCGCCACCTTGCTCGCGCCGGTGACCTCGAACTGCTGACCGCGGACCACGATCGCGGTGCTTTCGTCGAGGCCGATGCCGAGCACGTCCGGATGTTTGGCGACGACCTCTTCGAGATCGTCCTGGCGGTTGCGCGTCAGCATGTGCTGATCGATCGCGACGCCTTTGATGAGGCCGAAACCTTCTTCGTAACCCGGCGCCATCATGATGTCGTTGTTCTCGCGCGCGCCGCGCACCATGTACGACGCGAGGATCGATGCGCCCGCGGACGATCCGCCAACGACTCCGCCGCGCTCGAGCACGCGCTCGATCTCGCGCTGCGTCCGCGTATGCAAGTAGGAGTCGACGAGCCGCCACTGCCGGCCGCCAGGAAACCAGACCGCGCGCGCTGTCGTGATCGGCCGCACAAATTCTTCGGAGTCGGCGATCTTCCGGTCCGTCGTATGCAGGAGCGTGATGGTGGTCACGCCGAAATCCTTGAACATCTTCAAGCCCGACCAGTCGTCGGGAAACGTGTCGGCGCCGTTGGCCGTCGGGATGACGACGAGCGGTGCGTCTCTGCCACCGGCGAGATCGAAGAAGCGCGTGAGAATCTCGGGTCCGACACGGCCGCCGCCGACGATCACGAGCGCGCCGCGTTCTGGTCCTTTGACGACCGGATCGGCGGACAGGGCGGGAAGGGCGGGATGGGCGGGAAAGGCGGGAAGGCAAAGCACCGCCAGCGCAACGAGCGTTTTTCCCATCCCGCCCCTCCTGCCCATCGCGCCCCTGCCCATCCCGCCCAACCTGTCTCAGTTCTGCTGTGACGTGGACGCGGGACGCGGCGCGTTGCGCGTGCTCTGAATGAACTTCCCGATGTCCCTCGTCAGCGCCTTGTGCGCCGACGGCCGAATGTAAATCATGTGGCCGGCCTCGTAGTACGCAAACGACACGCGATCGACAAAGGTCGGGTCGTAGCCAAGATGCCAGAAGTTGAATTCCGCCCCGCCCATCACCGTCGCCATGTCGTAGTACCCGATCGTCACGAAGATCTTCATGAACGGGTTGTGCGACATCGCCGATCGCAGCGGCTCGGTCATGTCCATGTAGCTGTTCTGAAACTCGTCCCAGTTCCACGGCCGGACGTTGCCGGACGTCGGGTAATGCAGGTCCGTGTCCCACTTCAACTCGTTCTTCACGTAGTCCTGGAAGAGCGCGGTATAGGGACCCTGCAGCGCGGAGTTCGAGAGGTCGAATTCGTCGTTCTCACCGGCGGCGTCGCGCTCAACCGCGGTGAACCGGCTGTCGAGACGACCGACGACGAGGCGCTTGTCGCGCAGCAGCTCTTTGCGAAAGCGGCCGGGATCGATGCGCAGGTTCGCCCGCTCGACGTACTCAGGTGAGAGACCGGTGAGCCGCGCGAGCTTTTGCGCGGTCGCCTTCCGCTCGGCCGCCGTGGCGCGATTGCCTTTTGCGAGCGCCGTCTGGTACTCGCCGAACGCGAACGTCCGCGACTCGTCGACCGCTTTCTTCAGGTCGCCGGCCAGTTCGGCCGGAAGCTTTTTGTGGTACCACGCGGTCGCCGTGTACGTCTCGACGTGTGCGGCGTACGCCACGTCGTTCTGCGGCGACGGCGAGAGCGTTTGATAGGTGAGCAGCGACGACACCAGCACGATGCCGTTCAACTCGATGCCGTGGCGGTTCTGCAGCTCCTGCGCGAGCCCCGCAGATCGGATGGTGCCGTAGCTTTCGCCGATCAAGTACTTGGGCGACGGCCAGCGACTGTAGGTCTTCAGGTAGTTGTTGATGAACTCGCCGAACGCGCGCAGATCGCCGCGGACACCGTGAAACTGCGCGTTGTTCGCGCCGGAAACGACGCGACTGAAGCCGGTGTCGATCGCGTCCACGAACACGAGGTCGGTCGTGTCGATGAGCGAATTCTCGTTGTCCACCAGCTTGTAGGGTGGCGCCGGCTGAAATCCTTCGTCGGCCATCTGCACATGCCTGGGCGCGAACGATCCCATGTGCAGCCAGATGGTCGCAGCGCCTGGTCCGCCGTTATAGAGGAAGGACACGGGTCGTGTTTTCGCGTCTTCTCCATCTTTCGTGTACGCGACGAAGAACATGCGCGCCGCGACCTGCCCGTTGTCGAGCCGAATCGGCAGCGTGCCGGCCGTCGCCGTGTACTTGATGTCACGGCCATCGAGCCGGATCGTGTGCGACGTCTGGGAGATCTTTTCTTCTTTTTCTCCGGCTGTCTCGACGCGCGGCGTCGAGTCGCTGGGCGGGGTAGCCTGCGGCGCGCCGCCGCGACCTTGTCCAAAGACGGGCGACACAGACAGAACGAACAACAAGAGGAATGCAGTGTGTGTTTTCATGTGAACCTGATCGCTTGGCTAAAGAGGATGTGAAGAAATCACGTGAACGCAAAGGCCGCTAAGACCGCAAAGAAGAATCTTTTGAAAAAGATGCTTTGCGCGCTTTGCGATCTTTGCGTTCAACGTGATTCTTTCACAAGCTCTAAAGCCTTGCGCTCCATGTCTATGGCTAAAGCCTTCGCGCTACGCCGATATCTTACTCTTCCTCTGGAGCGCCTCCAGCTCTGACGACGTCCTCCTGCTTCACGCGATCGACGTTGAACTTCTGGGCGCTTGCGATGATCTTGTCGAGTGTCTCGTCGAAGTCGAAGGAGGTCGCCTTCGAGAATCGCGTGTAGTTGACGCGCGAGACGACGAATGGCTTGAGATACGGGCTGGTCAGTCCCTTGGCCTTCAACTTCTCGACGGCGGCGCTGACCGCGTCATCGAGTTTCAGAATTTTGCGGCCGCGCCGCTCGCGCTCTTTCACCGCCTTGCCGATCGGCTCGTCGAGGAACTCGTCAACGCGCCGCAGGATCGATTGATAGGCGCCACCGCTCAGCCGAGGGCGTTCCTCATAGCAGATGCCGAGCGTCAAAAACGCTGGCTGCTCGAACTCGAACGAGAAGCTTTTCTCCGCGTCGCCGCTGGATGTTTTTCTCAGCGCGAGCGCCCGCGCCATGCGGATCGTTTCGAGCGACTTCTCGCGGAGGTTGTGCGCCTTCTCGGTATTGAGCGCGAGAATCTTGAACGCGACCTCGGCGTCGGGGACCAGGAGCGCCACGACGGTTCTCACGCCGAGCTTCTTCAGCGCCTGCAGCCGATGATTCCCATTCGGCGTCACGTACTGTCCATCGTCCCGCACCGCGACGATCGGATCGAGGAAGCGGCCGATCGTTTCGATGACGCCCATCAGGCGCTTGACGTGCGCATCGGACGGGTCGCGCTGATACGGCGTCGGCTCCACGCGGTCCACCGGCAGCGCGACCAGCAGCAGCGGCTTGCCGCCGAATGGATCGTTGTAGCGGCTGAGCACCGCGCCGCCGTCCTGTTCGACCTGTGCCGCGAGCCGCTCCAGCTCCGCTCCTGTGACATTCCGTGTCTCAGCGCTCGTCAGCCCGACTGAGGCGGGCGCGACTTTCTTACGGCGAACCGGCTTTTTTCGCGGGGGCATCACCATGAATGATATGGCAGTCAGGTTGCACCGGGTGTGAGCCTGAGGTGAATTATGCAGAGGTTCGTTTTTGCGGCGGCGGCCGTGCTGGCGGCGACGTCCGCGGCGCTCCCGCCTCATGAAACCGAGCGGCTGGCGAAGGCCGCGAATGTCGTACAGGACATCCGCAGCTCGATTCCGCAGGAATATTGGAATCGCGCGCGGTGCGTCGTTGTCGTCCCCGAGCTGAAGAAGGCCGCCTTCATCGTCGGCGGCGAGTACGGAAAAGGGGTGATGAGCTGTCGCGCCGGCGACACGTGGAGTGCACCGGTCTTCATGCAAATTGCGAAGGGGAGCTGGGGATTTCAGGCCGGCGCCGAACAAGTGGATCTCGTGCTGCTCGTGATGAACGAGGCAGGTGTGCAAAAGCTCCTGAGGAACAAGGTCACGCTTGGCGCCGATGCATCAGTCGCGGCCGGACCGGTCGGCGCGGCCGGTCATGTCGGGACGGACGCCGCGCTGACCGCCGAGATCCTCTCGTACTCGCGCGCGAAGGGACTGTTTGCCGGCATCAACCTTTCTGGTGGCGTGCTGCGTCCCGACGAGGATGCGAACAAGTTGGCGTACGGTCCGACCGCGTCGCCGCGGACGATTCTGGCCAGCCGCGAAATATCCGCGCCGCCCGAGGCCACGCCCTTCCTCGCTGCGCTGCGATCGGTTTCAGCCGGTTCGACCAACACAGCGGCCGCATCTCCGGCGGCGTCCACGCCGCCGACCGTGCGCACGACGACGCCGCCCACGACCGACGACGATGTACGCGTGCAGCTGACGAGCATGCAACAGATGCTGGACCGCCTGCTGGCGAGCGCGGTACCGTCGCCGGTCGGCACCACCGGCAGCGCGGTCGCGCCACCTGAGAGCGGCACGCTCGTGGTGGATCGCGCGGCGCTCATGCAGCTGCGCCAGCAGCTTGCGGCCGCGCTCGCGGCGCTCAATCGGCGATAAGGATTCGCGAAGGATTGGGAATTCGCGGATGGCCGGGGCGGAGCCTCGTCCGCCCCGGCAGCCGTTTGGTGGCCTTAGTGGGTGACGCGCTCGCGCTTGACAGACTTCAGCAGCACCGGCTGCGTGCCATAGTCTTCGAGCACGATCGTGTTGGTCTCTTTGTCGACGCTGATTTTCGTGGCGATTGACATCTTGCCTTCACCCTCGCCGTCGCTGTTCACGCGCAACTCGATGAAGGTGAACGGGTAATCGATCGAACGAGGCCGGTTCATCGCTTCCCAGAAGTTGATGCGGCGATCGGTCGCCATCACCACGCGCTCGCCGCCGTCGGGCAGAGGCGTGCGCTGCGCATAGTGCAGGTCCCATCCTGTGCTCTCCGGCGTCCGGAAATAGCCGACGCGCGGCATCTTCTGCAACACGTCGAGTAGCTTTTCCGGTCCTTTTTCGAGCAACACGGACAGCAGTCGCTGACGCTCAGCTTCAGTCGACCATCGGTTCACGACCATTTCGACGGTCGACGTGCGGCCGTTGTCCATGTTCACGGCCATCGCCGTGAAGCGTTCAGGCGTCCCGCGCGTTTGCGCCGATCCCGCGAGCGTTAGTGCGACGCACGCCGCCAGCGCCAAGCCCATCGTCGCCATGCGACGAGGCGATCCAGACATACTTCGACCCTCCTTCCAGCGTTGCGGCTGGCGTTTGTGCAAGAAGTGGGTCACATCATTTGCGAGCCGCCGGCGTGAGCGTCGTCTCGCGGCGCTTGCCGTCGCGCATGTAGATGACCTTGGCGGGCTGACCGATCTTGAGCACCTCGAGCGCATACGTGTAGTCGTAGATATTGGCGATCGTCTGGCCGGCGATTTCGACAATCACGTCGCCTTTCTGGAGCCCGGCCTGTTCCGCCGGTCCGCCGCCGATGACGCCGCTCAGCAGGAGACCCTTGGCGTCGGTGGCGTAGTCGGGAATCGTGCCGGTGAAGATGCGCACGCCGGCGCGGCCGCCGCCGCTCTGCATCTGCTGGTCGACCTTGGTGAATTGTGGCGCGTCCGCGGTGTCTTCGATCCGCCGCACGATTGCCGCGGCGAAATCGACCACGCGATCGAGATCCTCGTAGTCGATCTTGTCGGCCGTGTCGCTCGGCTTGTGGTAATCGGCGTGCGTGCCGGTGAAGAAGCTCAGAGACGGTACACTTGCGCCGTTGAACGTCGCGACATCGGTCGGCTGATACGGGTCCGCCTGCAGCTGCAGATCGAAACCTGCGGCGATGTTCGCCTGCTCGAGAATCCGTCCCCACGCCGGGCTCGTGCCCGTGGCCTGCACGCTCAGCTTGTTGTCCTGCATCCGGCCGACCATGTCGAAGTTCAAGTACGCCGCCAGTTGATCCAGCGGCACCGGCTTCTTGTCGGCAAAGGCGTTCGAGCCAATGAGCCCAAGCTCCTCACCAGACCAGAGGGCGACGAGGACGTTTCGCTTCCGCGGCTGTCCCGCGAGCGTTGAGGCGACGGCCAGAACCGCGGCCGAGCCCGACGCGTTGTCGTCCGCCCCATAGTGAATCTTTCCGGCGTCGTCTTTTCCTGCGAGCGTGTTTCCCGCCTCGCCGTGACCAAGATGGTCGTAGTGCGCGCCGACCGCGACCCAGGGCTTCGGTGTGGTTCCGATCGGTTCGGTCGCCGGCAGATACGCCACGATGTTGTGGCCGGTTTTCTTTTCGCGCTCGACCGCCGCGTGCACATGGACGTTGACGCCCGCAATCGTGAAGCCGGCGACGTGCGGGTTGGCGGAGTCGAGCGCTTTTTGCGCCTCCTCGAGCGTCTTGTCCGCGCCGCGGAAGATGGCGCCGCCGACATTGCCGCTGATGCTGACGGCGACGAGACCAGAGCCTGCGAGCGCCGTGTCGAACGTCATCGGCACGAGCTCGCCGGCATTCGGCGAGCGCGGCCCGGTCACGACCAGCATCGCCTTCGCGCCGCGCTGGCGCGCCGCCATCGCTTTGTAGCGAAGATCGGCGTACCGCGCGAGCATCGACCGCGTCTTCTGGTCGGCGTCCTCCGGAAAGTAGCGCAGCACGACGACGATCTTGTCTTTCACGTCGAGCGTCGCGTAGCTGTCGTAGCCGAAGTCCTGGCTATCGGGCACGACGATGCCGTAGCCGGCGAAGACGACCGTCCCGTCCACATCACCGTTGTCGGAAAACGACAGCGCGCGAACGTCTGACTCGAAGGTCCGGCTGAAGCCGGACGCCACCGAGGGAGGCGATGTCCGCGCGTCGGTGGTGTCCGGCTTCAGTTGGACCGATATGCGCGATCCGCCGTCTTTCGTGCCGGCAGTGAACTCGAACGGCAGACGAAAATCCCGCTGGCCCGGCAGCGGCTTCGCGCCGATCTGCTGCAGCTGCGAAACGATGTAGTCGCCGGCGAGGCGCTCGCCGTTCGATCCGGCGAGGCGCCCTTCGAGCCGATCGGAGGCCAGCGCCTGCACATGCGCACGCGTCTTCGACGTCTGCGCATCAACCGGCGCAAACAGCCCGACGACCGCGACCACAATCAACGCAGAAACCGCAGAAACCGCAGAGAGAATCCTTTTCTGCGAGTTCTGCGAGTTCTGCGTTCGTACGTCGTCACGTCGTTGGTGGTTCATGACTTCTTGCTCGGCTTTCTCGGAGGCGCATTCTTGAGGGCGTCGAGCGCCTTCTCGTGATTCCACTGCGCGAGGAACAGTTGACCGGCCGATCCGCCGGAGCGGCTCGACGTCCACGCGAGCTGCTTGCCGTCGGGTGAGGGGACCGGCAGTCCGTCGAAGCCGTCCGAGTAGGTGACGCGGACCGGTTCCTTCGCGCCTTGTGCGTCGACCATGAAGATCTCGAAGTTCTCGAATCCGAGTTTGTTCGATGCAAAGAGGAAGTACTCACCGGACGGGTGCATGTAGGGCGCCCAGCTCATCGATCCGAAGTCCGTGATCTGTTTTTGATCCGATCCGTCGGGATTCATGGTCCAGACGTCCGCGATGAGCCCCGACTCGTCGAACCGGCGCCAGACGATGCGTTTGCCGTTCTGCGTGAAGAACGGTCCGCCGTCGTAGCCGGCCACGGTGGTGAGCCGCGCCTGACCCGAACCGTCGGCGCGCATGATGTAAATCTCGGCGAAGTAGCTCGGATCTTCGGCGAGCTTCTTCTTCTCTTTGTCGTCGAGCGGCCGATTGTACGCGTCGCGCATCGACGTGAAGACGATCCACTGGCCGTCGGGCGAGTAGCTGCCTTCGGCGTCGTAGCCGCGCGCGGTCGTCAGC
This sequence comes from Acidobacteria bacterium 13_1_40CM_65_14, assembly GCA_001917905.1. Classification (GTDB taxonomy): domain Bacteria; phylum Acidobacteriota; class Vicinamibacteria; order Vicinamibacterales; family CAVVIG01; genus QHWF01. Next base: position 6,609 of record MNEX01000245.1, on the reverse strand, counting down.
CGCTTCATCGCGCCGGTTTTCTCGCTGTACGCGTAGATATCCATTTCCGGGTCGTAGTCCCACGCGTAGCGACGCTCTTTTCCCGACGCCCGGAAGGCGAGCTCGTCCTCCTGCAGCTGCTTCGACTTTGGATCGGCGTGCGTCGACGCAAACTCGATCTCGTCGCTGTTGGGACGAAAGAAGGCGCACGTTGTTTTGCCGATGCCAGGGGAGATGCGCTTGGTGTCGCCGGTGCCGAGATCGAGCACGTAAATCTGGTAGAAGGGATTACCTGGCTCGCGCTCGCTCTGAAACACGAGCCGCTTTCCGTCCGGCGACCAGTAGCCTTCGCCGGCGCGCCTGCCTTCGATGGTCAGCCGGCGGACTCGCGTCAGGAAATCACGCTCTTGGTAGGTGGATGCCGTCTGCATCGCCGCGAGCGGCACGGCGAGCAACGCAGCGACGAGGGCGGCTCGAAAGCCTTTCATATGTGCGCACCTATTCACAGAGGATCGAGGAGGTGGCGATTATCGCCTAAGAAACGACGCGTCGTTGATATGCCTATATATGACACTGACGAACATTGTGTGCCGTTGCGAGCGACACAGTCCCGTAACGGAACACTGGCATGTAAAACAAACTATCTAAATGTCTTAACGCAGGTAAGCGCCAACCGCCGTGCCATGATTGAACAGACACAATATGACATCGGCATCTGACCTAACCCGATGACCGTCCCTCTAAGTGTCACCATTGTAGCGAGTTACATCATTTTTGTGCGGATCGGTTCAGGTGGCCGTGCGTTTGCTCATCTGTCCGGTCATATGACTCTATCCGTAAACCCTCGTGTAAGACGCAAAGCCGTCTGGGGAGCAAAAGCCTTGGGGCTTGCGTTCTCCTTGGTGCTTGCGGGCGTCGCCACCGACGTGGCAGCCGCACCGAAGCACCACACACGTCAGGCGGCGAAAGCCATGCCGGGCGTGCCGGGCGCGCACGTCAAGCAGTACAAGCTTGACGATGAACTGTCGCGACGCGCGGACGATCTCAACCCGCGCCACACCACGCGCGTGATTGTCACGCTCGTGCCAGGCGCCAAACTGCCGAACGAGTTCAAGAAGTTCGCGCAGAACGGCAATCTCGACATCATCAACGGTGTCGTGCTCGATCTGCCGAACCACGTCCTGAAAATGCTCGCGGCACACCCGAACACGTTCCGCGTGCACTACGACCGCGAGATCAAGACGCACAACCTCCGCACCGCAGTGACGGTTGGTGCGCGGATGGTCCAGGACGCGCTTGGTTACACCGGCGCCGGCGTCGGCGTCGCGGTCATCGACTCCGGCATCTCGACGTTCCACGACGACCTCACCAATACGTCGTCAACGCTGTTCCCGTACGGGAATCAGCGGGTGAAGAAGTTCGTGGACTTCGTGAACGGCCGGGCGCTTCCGTACGATGACAACGGCCACGGCACTCACGTCGCCGGAATCATCGCCGGCAACGGCTACGACTCCCGCGGTGAAAAGTCGGGCATCGCTCCGGAGGCGACGATCGTGTCGCTCAAGGTGCTCAACGCCGAAGGCAAGGGCACGATCAGCAGCATCATCGCGGCGCTCAACTGGGTGGCGGCCAACGGCGCGGCGTACAACATCCGCGTTGTGAACATGTCAGTCGGCGCCGGCGTGTATGAGTCCTACTGGACCGACCCGTTGACGCTCGCGGCGAAAGCCGTCACCGACAAGGGCATCACCGTCGTCACGGCGGCGGGCAACCTCGGGAAGAACGCGCAGGGCCACCTGCAGTACGGCGGCATCACGGCACCGGGCAACGCGCCGTGGGTGCTGACCGTCGGCGCGTCGAGCACGATGGGCACGTTCACCCGCACCGACGATCAGATGGCGGGCTACAGCTCGTC
>MNEX01000245.1:0-4616 GCA_001917905.1 Acidobacteria bacterium 13_1_40CM_65_14 | reverse complement strand
CTCAGCGGCACGAGCATGGCGGCGCCTGTTGTCAGCGGCACGGTCGCGCTGATGCTGCAGGCGAATCCGAATCTCACGCCGAACCTGATCAAGGCGATTCTGCAATACACGGCGCAAGAGTATCCCGGGTACAGCGCGCTTCGTGAAGGCGCTGGGTTCCTCAACACGCTCGGGGCCGTCCGGCTCGCACGCTATTACGCGACCGCGGCCCCGGGCGCCCGCATGCCGGTTCAACGCGTCTGGAGCCGGAAGATCATTTGGGGTAACCACCGGCTGACGGGCGGGTACCTCAAGCCGAACGCCAACGCGTGGGGCCTGAATGTCACGTGGGGCTCGGCGCGCACCCTCGGCGACGCAGGCGAGAACATCATCTGGGGCACCAAGTGCGACGATGCGGACTGCCAGAACATCGTCTGGAGGACCGACAGCGATCTGCTCAACATTGTCTGGGGCACGACGCTCGACGACACGCTGAACATCGTTTGGGGGACGACCGCGGCCGAGGAAGAGAACATCGTCTGGGGCGCGGACTGCGGCGGCGCCGACTGCGAAAACATCATGTGGGGCACCTGCGACGAGCAGAACATCGTTTGGGGCACGGCCGAGCCGGGCGAGAACATCATGTGGGGGACCTCAGACGCGTTGAACATTGTCTGGGGCACGTCGGCGGATGCTGACGTGACGTGGGGCAGCGATTCGGGAGGAGACGCGGTGGTCTACCCGGACGCCGATGCGTCGGAACCGCTCCCCAGCCTCGAGCTCGAGTTCGGCGACGTCGTTGTCCCGGCGGTGGAAACCACTCTTCCGACAGGAGGCCTCTAATGGAGAAGATGCCGTACCGGGCGGAGATGGACCTTCAAGTGGTCTTTCCCCCGCCCCAACAAGAAGTCGTTACCACCACCGACTGGCGTGCTGGCCTGCCGGTGCTCAGCAACAAGGGCGTCACGCTGCGGGAGCTGCGCATCACGGACGCGCATTCGCTCTTCGCGATGTTGACGACAGAAGAAGTCTCGCGATTCATCTCGCCGCCGCCGTCCACGATTGAAGGGTTCGAGCGCTTCATCGCGTGGACGATTCGGCAGCGGCAAGTCGGGACCTACGCGTGCTTCGCCGTGACGGTCGCCGGATCGGATACGGCAATCGGCATCTTCCAGCTCCGCGAGCTGGAGCCTGGCTTCCAAACGGCGGAGTGGGGATTCGCGATTGGATCCCCCTATTGGGGAACCGGTGTGTTCCAGAAAGGAGCGGAGCTCGTGATCAACTTCGCGTTCGACACGGTGGGAGTCCACCGACTCGAGGCGCGCGCTGCCGTCCGTAACGGCCGCGGGAACGGGGCGCTCAGAAAGGTCGGAGCCGTTCAAGAAGGAGTCCTCAGAAAGTCGTTCTACCGGAACGGCGAGTACCTCGATCAGGTCCTGTGGACCATCATTGACGAGGACTGGGCAGCACAAGCCGTCTGGCAGAACCCCGTCCGGACGCACTGATAGGCGGAGACGGCGGGGTGCGGGAAAGGCAGGAGGGAAGCAAGTGCCTCCTGCCTTTCGTTTTTTGCGCTACCATGCGCCGCATGTTCATCAAGATCGTCACCCTCACGGCGAGCCTGCTCGCCGCCGGACTCACCTTCACGACTCCCCACGGCTGGCAGCAAACACAACCGGGGTCGTCGATGCGCGTGGCGGAGTTCACGCTCCCGCGCGCCGCGGGCGACGGCGAGGACGCGCAGCTCGTCGTCTACTACTTCGGCGGAGCGGGCGGCAGCGTCAACGCGAACATCGACCGCTGGGTCGGGCAGATGCAGCAGCCCGATGGCAAGCCGTCGAGCGCGGTCGCGAAGAAACAGACGCGCACGGTCAACGGCCTCGCCGTCTCGCTCGTCGACGTCGACGGCACCTACGTGGCGGAAACGGCGCCCGGATCGACCGAGCGGCACAACAAACCCAACTTCCGCTTGCGCGCCGGCGTCGTCCAGACGGCCAACGGACCCTACTTCATCAAGCTCACTGGTCCAGCGAAGACCGTGTCCTCTTGGGACCGTGCGTACGATCAATTCGTCTCCAGCCTGAAATTCCAATGACTGTCACCACGACCGAGACCAATCGGCAGATCCGCCTGAAGAAGCGTCCGGTCGGGATGCCCGCGCCCGGCGATTTCGAGGCGGTCGCATCGCCGCGTCCGGCGCCGCGCGACGGCGAGGTGCTCCGGCGGACGATCTATCTCTCGCTGGATCCGTACATGCGGGGCCGCATGAGCGACGCGGCGTCGTATGCGAACCCGGTGAACCTGGGCGACGTGATGGTCGGGCACACGGTCAGTCAGGTCGTCGACTCGCGCCATCCCAACTTTCGGGCCGGGGATATCGTGACCGGGTACGACGGCTGGCAGGAATACGCGGTGTCGGACGGCAAGGATTTGCGCAAGCTCGATTCGTCGGTGCCGATCTCCACGGCGATCGGTGTTCTCGGCATGCCGGGCATGACCGCGTACGTCGGGCTGCTCGACATCGGTCAACCGAAGCCGGGCGAAACGGTCGTCGTGTCCGGCGCCTCGGGCGCAGTCGGCTCCATCGTCGGTCAGCTCGCGAAGATCAAAGGGTGTCGCGCGGTCGGCGTCGCGGGATCGGCAGAGAAGTGCCGCCACGTTGTCGACGAGCTCGGGTTCGACGCGTGCGTGAACTACAAGACCGACGACCTCGTCAACGCGCTGCGCGATGCGTGCCCGAAGGGCATCGACGTGTATTTCGAAAACGTCGGCGGCGCCGTCTTCGCCGCGGTGCTGCGACTGTTGAACAAGTTCGCACGCATTCCGCTCTGCGGAATGATCTCGGAGTACAACGTCACGCAGAATCCCGGCGGGCCCAATCTGCGTCCGCTGCTCGTGCACCGCGCGATGATCCGCGGGTTCATCGTCAGCGATCACTACGATCGCTTCCCGGCGTTCCTGCAGGAGGTGGTGCCGCTCGTCCGTGACGGACGAATCAAGTACCGCGAGGACATCGTCGACGGTCTCGACGCCGCGCCGTGGGCGCTCATCGGTCTGTTCGAAGGCAGGAACTTCGGCAAGGCCTTGGTCCGCGTGTCGCCGGAGGATCCGGGGACGGGATAGCGTGCGATGTCGAAAGCGCTGTTGAATCATGTACAGCTTGTTCAAGGATCTGGCCTACGCGGTGCGCGGCCTGCGCAAGAACCTCGGGTTCGCGATCGTGGCGACGATCACGATCGCGCTCGGTGTCGGCGCCTGCACGGCCATCTTCAGCGTCGTGAACGCGGTGTTGCTGCGGCCGCTGCCGTACGCCGACGCGCGACGACTCGTGATCGTCTGGGGCGAGCTGCGCACGCGCAACGTCAAGGACTGGCCGTTCGCGCCGCCGGATTACCGCGACGTGAAGATGCAAAGCACAGCGGTGTTCGAGGATCTCGCCGGATTCATTCCGGCCGGACGCACGCCGTTCTCGGAGCAGAACGGCGAGCCGGAACAGATCCAGGCCGGCGCCGCGACGCCGAACGTGTTCAAAGTGCTCGGCGCGCGCATCCTCGTCGGTCGAGACTTCACGGATGACGACGCGACGCCCCAGTCGCCTGCGCCAGCGGCGGGCCAAGGGCCGGCGCCGCCGCGGCTGCCCGCCATCGCGATCATCAGTCACGGATTCTGGGTGCGCCGGTTCGGGGGCGATCCGCAGGTGGTGGGGAAGTCGGTGGATCTGGGGAACGGCCGCGCGCAGATCGTCGGCGTGCTGTCGCCCGACTTCGAGCTCCTGTTTCCGCCGCGCGCCAACGTCGAGCGCGTGCCCGACATGTGGACCGCCGCGCGGATCAACTACGAGACGGCGAACAGAAACAACGTCTCACTGCGGCTGATCGGGCGGCTCGAGCCCGGCATCACGGTGCAGCAGGCGCAGAGCGAAGTGGACCGCATTGCGGCCGACCTGCGCAAGACGTTCCCCACCAAGCAGACGGCCGGTCTGCACTTCAACGTTGTCCCGATGTTCGAGGACATCGTCAGCGGGGTGCGGCCGGCGATTCTGTCGCTGATGGCGGCGGTCGCGTTCGTCCTGCTCATCGCGTGCGCGAACGTTGCGAACCTGCTCGTCGTGCGCGCCTCGGCGCGCAGCCGCGAGCTCGCAGTGCGCGCAGCGATCGGCGCGAGCCGGTGGCAGCTCGTGCGTCAGATGCTGGCCGAGAGCCTCGTGATTGCCGCGATCGGGACGGCGCTCGGATTGGCGCTTGCGCGCGCCGGCGTCCGCGTGCTGACGATGCTCGGCCCAAAGGATCTGCCGCGACTCGACGCCGTGGCGATCGATCCGATCGTGTTGACGTTCGCGGTGCTGGCTGGCCTCACCACCGCCGTGCTGTGCGGTCTGGTCCCCGCGTTGCGCGCGTCGCGCGCGGACGTGATGGACGTGCTGCGATCGGTCGGTGGTCGCGCCGCGGGTCTCCGCGGCGGCCGCGGCCTGCGTCACGGAGTGGTCGTCGCCGAGGTGGCGCTGTCGTTCATTCTGTTGATCGGCGCGGGGCTCATGCTGCGCAGCTTCGTGGCGCTCGGCCGAGTGCACCCCGGATTCGATCCGAACAAGGTGCTGACCTTCAGTCTGCCGGCGCAGTTTCCGCAGGCCGCACAGC
>MNEX01000313.1 GCA_001917905.1 Acidobacteria bacterium 13_1_40CM_65_14 | reverse complement strand
CGCCGTCGCGATGCTGGTCGTAGAACGCGCCGCCGCCGCCGCGAAGACTCGTTTTGCCGTCGCCCGTGATGTCCCACGCGAAGCCGACGCGGGGGCCGAAGTTATACACCGACGCGTCAGTGCCGTCCTCAGGAACGCCAGGATCGCCGCGGAACGTTTCGCCTCGTGGTGCCGCCGGGAACACGGTCGAGCGCACGTTGTTCTGATAATCGGCGAGCGTGAACCGTTCGATCCGGCCGGCCTTCTCGTGCCACGGGGGCGTCGACTCCAATCGAGCGCCCAGGTTCAACGACAGGCGCTGACTGACCTTGAAGTCGTCCTGGAAGAACATCGAGCCGTAGTTCACCAAATCAGCGAGCGTGTTGCCGGTGCCGCTGGTGGGGCTGCCGTTGAACTGGAAGTGGCCGGCGCGGCGGAACTGGTTGCGAATCTCCACCGTGTAGCGCTGCAGCTCCCCGCCGAACTGCATGTTGTGCTTCCCTTTGATCCACGCCATGCGGTCGTTGAGCTCAATCCCGGGCCGGTAGAACGACGCCTCCAGGTTGTCGCCGATGTTGAAGAAATTGTTGGCGTTGATCTCGGAAATCGACGCCAGCGACGGATAGATCGGCAGTCTGACGCCGAGATCCTGCATCGAGGGCACGCCGGGCGGCGGGAAGCGCCGCGAGAACGTATGGTTGTAGCCGATCCGCGCCTCGTTCAGCAGGGTGGACGAGATCGTCCTCGTCCATCCCCCGACGATGTTCTGCATGCGTGTGCCCGCCGCCAGAGTCGGATTGCTGTAACTCAAAAGGTTGCCTTCGGTGTAGGTCGGATCGTTGTGGAAGTTATCGAAGAAGTACCGCACGGTCAGCTGGTCTTTCTGACCGAGCACCCGATCCACTTTCATGACGAGTTGATTGTCCTGCTGTCCGATACGGCGCGGAATCGAGACGCGGCCGTCGGAACCCGGGATCGGAAGGTACTTCAATACGTTGACCGACGCCGGATCGAACCGCGACACGGGAATCTGATTGTTCGGGAACGGCTGACCGGTCAGCGGATCTCGCACCACAGTGCTTCCGAAGTTGCCGGCCCGTTGCTCGGCCGTTGGCACCGTTGCGGTCTTCGTCGTCCCGAGGTTCTGGAGGTCCGTGCCTTGCCAGCCGGCGAAGAAGAACGTCTTGCCGTGCTGAATCGGACCACCGAAGAAGCCGCCATACTGCTTGCGCTTGAGGAAGTCTCTTTCGGGCGAGAAGAAATTCCGCGCGTTGAACGTCCGATCGCGCAGGTAGCCGAACCCGCCGCCATGGAACACGTTGGTCCCCGATCGGGTGATCGCGTTCACGACGGCCCCCGCGCTGTTCCCCTGGGCGGCGCTGTAGTTGCTGGTCTGAATGCTGAACTCCTGCAGCGCGTCAGGGAAGGGGAACGGCTGGTTCTGCTGGAAGTACGGATCGGTATGGCTCGTCCCGTCCAGGCGGAACGACACCTGCCGCGACTCAGTGCCGTTGGTCGAGAGCCGCAGCGCGCCCGGGATGGTTTTCCCGGACTCCTGGTCGACCGAGGTCAGCACCATGCCGGCCACCAGTGTGCTCAGCTTCGCGGCGTCGCGGCCGTTCAGCGGCAGTTCGACGATGCGTTTGGAATCGACGACTTCATTGAGGGCCGCGGATGTGACGTCGACTACGGGCGATTCGCCCGACACCGTGACGGTTTCAGCGAGAGCGCCGAGCTCGATCGCGAAATTCACGGTGAGGTTCTCGTTCGCTTGCAGCAGCACGCCTTTCCGCTGCGATGTCCGGAACCCCGTCAGCTCTGCGGTGATGTCGTAGGTGGTCGGCCGCAACGATGTGAAGGTATAGCGACCATCGGCGCCAGTCACGGTGTCTCTCGACAATCCGGTCGCCACTTCAACGACCCTCACATTGGTGCCGGGAACGACGGCGCCCGAGTTGTCGGTGATCACGCCGTTGATTTGGCCTGTTTGTGCAAGCGCGGGGCTTGCGAGGAGCAGTGCAAGAAACAGGGACAGCCACACCGCGAAAAGGATGTGTCGCATCAGTCCTCTCTCCTATTGAGGTTCGGCGAGCGTGAGATAACATCCGTTACCGGTAAAGTAAAGAGAAATAGTGTGGTATGACCGCTTTCCGTCACGTCTATAATCGCGCTGAGGTTTTGGCGCGTGCGATCTCTCATCCTCACTGCCTCCTTCCTCGCACTGACCGTTAGCCGCGTTGTCGCCCAGTCCACGCCTGACGAATTCTTCGAGACCAGGATTCGGCCCGTCTTATCCACCAGGTGTTACGCCTGTCATTCATCGAAGCTGGCCGCGCCGAAGGGCGAGCTTGCGCTCGACACGAAGACCGGGTTGCTGAAGGGCGGAAAACTGGGCCCGGCCATCGTGCCTGGCAATCCATCCGAGAGCCGGCTGCTGCAGGCGCTTCGGTATACCGATCCGCATCTTCAGATGCCGCCAAGCGGCAAGCTGGCCGATTCGATCATTGCGGACTTCGAGCAGTGGATTGCCGCGGGGGCTCGCGACCCGCGCGCCAAGACCGTGGTGGCCAGAAAGAAGATCCACGAGAACCTGCAGGAGCGTCCCAACATGGACAATTCGGCAGCGCTGATCCGTGACTTGAGGCAGCGCGGCTTACTGGATGAAACACTGGTCGTGTGGGGAGGAGAGTTCGGCCGCACACCCGTGTCCGAGAGCGGCGATGGTCGCGATCACAATCCGTACGGGTTCTCGATGTTCATGGCGGGCGGCGGCGTGAAAGGCGGGATGACCTACGGCGCCACCGACGAGTTCGGCTTCAAGGCGGTGGAAAACCGCGTGTCGATCCACGAGCTCCACGCGACCATCCTGCACCAGCTGGGGATCGACCACGAGAAGTTGACGTACCGGTATGCCGGTCGCGACTTCCGTCTCACTGACGTGTTTGGGAACGTGGTCACAGATCTCCTGGCCTAACCCTCCACTAGCTCGGCTGGAGACGACGCGTCCTTCGAATTCCCGGGTGTGGTATCGCGCTTGCTGAACGCGGAGCCGGAGGGCATGCATGGACAACGAACGCGATCCCCGGAGCGAGAACGAAGAAATCGGCCAGACCAGCGAAGAACCTGTGACGGGCGCGTCAGACGAGGAAGAATTCGAAGACATCGAGGAGATCGAGGACGACGAAGAAGACCTGGAGTCGTGACGCGTGATCGAACACGACCGCGACAAGAAAGAGAACGCCCATACGCCGGGTCCCGAGGACCCGGCGTCCGCCAGCGTGACGGTGAGGTCGGCAGCGAAGGCGGGACGCCCGGCGATGTCGAGCTGGACATCGATTGGGGCGCGGGCGCCGGCAGCGAAGCCGGGGAGACGTGGCAGCCGACCAACAGGAAAGTAGAAAAAGTCGTCCGCGACGAGACAGGCGAGGGCCGCGGGAGCCGCTAAAACTCTCCACCACGGAGGACATGAGGACACAGAGGACCAAGCGCGTTTCCTCCGTGTCCCCAGTGTCCCCTGTGGTGGAGAGCTTGATCGCTTGACGGATGTACCGCGCTGTCATCCTCGACGTCGACGGCACCTCGTCGACCTCATGACTTGTCGCCCTTCAAGCGCCGTTTGCCGCTGCGCTCGGCGTAGCGCGCCACCTTCGAAAGATCCACGCCTTTCGATTTTCTGAGCGCCGCCCAGAGGTCGCCGACCTGTTCCGCGCGCGCCGGCACCGTTTCGATGGTGAAGTCGTGCGGATCGATCCCGGCGTCGACTTCCTTCCACGCGAGCGGCGTGGACACGCCGGCGTAGTCGCTCGCGCGCGCGCTGTACGCGGTCGCCAGCGTCTTGCCAAGAATGTTCTGCAGGAAGTCGACGTACACGCGCGGCCCGCGCGCCTTGACGCTCCGTTCGATCGTCGCAACCTTCGGATGCTTCTGCGCGACGACGGTGGCGATGATCTGGCAGAAGAGCAACCCGGCATCGTACGGCGTCTCGGGCGGAAGCGGGATGTAGACGTGCATCCCGGACGCGCCCGACGTTTTCGGCACACCGATGGCACGAAGCGTGTCGAGCTCGTCACGAATCCAGCGCGCGACGTCGAGGACACGCGCGAACGGAACGCTCTCGGACGGATCGAGATCGAGCGCGGCGTAATCGGCGAACTCGGGATGCTGCACGCGCGAGAACCAGGGATCCTGCGAGATGGCGGCGAGCTGCGTCGTGTAAAGCAGCGTCTTGAGATTGCCGCCGACAATCTGCGGTCGCTTGGCATCTTTACTCCGGGGGCCCCTGCCCCCCGGTCCGGCCTCACGCACCAACTCCACGCGTACGCCGGGCGGGACGTTCTCGATGCGGTGCTGATAGAACCACTGGCCGGCGATGCCGTTCGGATACCGCTTCATCACGAGCGGCCGATCCTCCACCGCGGGCAACACGAACGGCGCGACGCGTGCGTAGTACCGGAACAGGTCGCCTTTCGTCAGCTTCTGTTTCGGCCAGAACACCTTGTGAAGGTTCGTGACCTTCAGCGTGTCGCCGTCGGGCAGCGTCACGACTCCGTCGCGCCGGGAGTCCTCGATCGCGCGAAGCTGCGCGATCAGCGTCTCGATACTTCGTACTTCAGACTTCGTACTTGGTGGCTCAGACTTCAGACTTCGTACTTCAGACTTCGTGCCTCGCACGCGCGCCTTCTCTTCCCGCCGTATCTCCTCCGGCTTCTTGTCGTCGCGCAGACCGAGGTAAACCGGATGCCGCAGCTTGCCGTCGGCTGTCCATTCGGTGAACTTGATTTGCGCGACCAACTCGGGCCGCACCCAGTGCGCGCGCTCATTGGTTTTAATCCGTTCGCAGAACGGCGATTCGTTGATCTCGAGCGGCTTCAGCAGCGTCATCACGCGCGCGAGCTCCTTCTCGTTGAAGCCGGTGCCGGTATGTCCCGCGTAGACGAGGCACGTGCGGTCTGGATCGTAGACGCCGAGCAGCAGCGCGCCGAAGTACGCGCGCGTCTGTCGCGGCTCGGTCCAGCCGCCGATGACGAACTCCTGCTCGTGGACGATCTTGAGCTTGCGCCAGTCGGGCGTGCGCTTGCCGGACTTGTACTGCGAGTCGGCGCGCTTCGCGATGAGGCCTTCCCACCCGCGCTCGAGCGCCTCCTCGTAGAGCGCGCGTCCGTCGCCGCGCACGGCGGTGCTGATGCGCAGCAGTGGCGATCCCGTCTTGCCGAGCACGCGCTCGAGGACCTTGCGCCGCTCGGTCAGCGGACGGTCGCGAAGATCGGTGCGGCCGTCGCGGAGGATGTCGAACGCGATGAATGCGACGGTGGGACGGGAGGGGCCGGATGGGCGGGACGGGCGGGATGGGACGGGTCCTTCGCTGAGATGAATGCGTCCCTGCAACTGCTGGAATCCGGTCGGCTCGCCTTTGTCGTCGAGCGCGACGATCTCGCCGTCGAGGATGACCGGCGCTTTCAACCGCTTGGCCCATGTCGCCAGCGCGTTCGCACTCTCGGGAAACTGATTCGTCTTCTCGTTGCCGAGACGCGACCAGAGGTGGACGCGACCTTTGGGGTCCACTTCGGCAATCGCGCGGATGCCGTCGTACTTCGGTTCGTAGACGAGCGCAGGATCGTCGAGCGGGGCGTCGGCGAGCGACGCGAGCATCGGCTGGAGAATCGTCGGCGCCGCCACGCCTAGATGCTATGCGGCGTGGCGCGGACGTTTTTTCGCGGGCGCTTTCTTTCCCGCGCGTGCAGGCGTGGATGCGCGCGGCTTGCCGCCACTCTGCTGGAGGCTGCGCCGCAGGCGTTCCATCAGGTCGACGACTTCCGCCTGGCGTGGCTCGGCGGCGGGCTCGATCTCGATGTGCTTGCCCTTCATCTTGGCCTTGATCACGCGCATCAGGTTCTCGCGGTACTCGTCGGTGTACTTCGACGGATCCCATTCGGCCGCGAGGCTGTTGACGAGCGCCTTCGCCATGTCGAGCTCGGGCTTGCGGACGCCTTCGATCGCCGGGAAGTCGAACTGCTTGGTGTCGACCAGCTCGTCGGCGAAGCGCATCATCGTCAGGACGATCGCGTTCTCGATGACCTCCACAGCGGCGAGGTGCTGTGCATCACGCAGGATGAACTTTGCGATGCCGACGCGTCCCGATTCTCGAATGGCTTCGCGCAGCAGCGCATAGGCGCGCTCGCCGCCCTTCGAGGGCGTCAGGTAGTACGGCGTCTCGAAGAACCGATCGTCGATCTCGTCCGCGTTCACGAAGTCGATGATGTCGACCGTCCGCGTCTTGTTGAGGGCCGCCGCCTGAAAGTCCTCCTTCGTCAGCACGACGAAGTGGCCCTTCTGATACTCGTAGCCTTTGACGAGATCCTCCCACGCGACCGGATGGCCGTCGCGGATGCAGATGCGCTCGAACTTCACCGGCGACTTGTCCTTCGCGTGCAGCATGCGGAACTTCGGCCGGTGATTGCGGACCGCCGTGTGCAGCTCGATCGGGATGTTGACCAGCCCGAACGAGATCGATCCTTTCCAGAGCGGTCGCGCCATAGCTCTCAGTTCTCACGTCCGAGTTTTCAGTTCTCGTTCAGCTTCGACCCAATCGTCGAACGCCAGGCCGTGCTCGCCGCCGCGCTCGAGATAGCGGTGGTAGGCGCGCATGCGGATGTCGTGCTCGCTCGGCTCGGACGCCATCGACGTCGATCCCGACGTGAGCGCGTCGAGCGACTCGGGCCGCCGGCCGGGATCGAGATCGATCGGCCGTTGGTCGGTCGCGTGAGCGCGCGCGGCTTGCGTGTCGGACGGGACCGGTGCGCCGGGCGGGGTGGAGGCGCTCGCTTTTGGGGCGCGCGCGCCCCCCGGCTTCGGCGGCGCGGGCCTGGCTGCCGCCGTGTCGTCCGCTTGCGATCGCGAAGTTGGTCGTTTTGCCATACATGCTTCTCCGATGAAATGCGACTCAGCCGCACACAGCGGCCGTCGTCAAATAAGTCAGATTGGGTTGAAAAACCCGCAGGTTCCACCTAGCTCTGCAAACCTGCCGCCAGCTTCCGGATTCCGATGAGCGGAATGCGCACCCAATCGGGCCGGTTGTTCAATTCGTATCCGAGCTCGTACAGCGCCTTGTCGAGGACCAAGGCGCGTATCAGCGCCGACCGTGCGGCGCCGCGCGGCACGAGCGGCGAGTCGCCGATCGTAGACGAGTAGCCGCCGAGGAACGCGTCGGCCGCCCAATGCTGCCACGTGTCAGCCCACGACTCGAGCGGCGCGTACTCGTCCGGCGCATTCACAGTGTACGCGAACAGCGCCGCGTACGCCGCATAGCTGTACGACCGTACCATGCCTGCGACGTCTTTGAGCGGCGATTGTTTCGCGCGGCGCTCGGCGATCGGCCGCGCCGGCTCGCCCTCGAAGTCGAGCATCACGAAATCCTCTTCGGTCCGGAGTACCTGCCCCAGATGGTAGTCGCCGTGGATGCGGATGCGGAATCCCGCGTCGCTGACCGCGGCGAGCTCGTCGAATCGCGTCAGCAGCGACGTCCGCTCGGCGAGCACGGCGTCGGCGATCGGACGCGACGCCTCGTTCAGTGTACCAATTTGCCGCGCGAGCAGATCGAGTGCGGCTTCGGCATGCGCGCGCATCTCTCTCGCCAGCGCCTCGATCGCGCCGCCGCCCAGCGCCTCGGGCGCGAAGGCCGGGCCCGACGCGTTCGCCAGCGCGAGGTGGAGCTCCGCCGTCCGCCTGCCGAGCGTCGTCGCGGTCGACAAGTACCAATTCTCGAGCGCCGCGAAGAACGGTGGCCGTGTGTGGGCGGAAAAATCCCCTTCCAGCCTGTCCCGCCCATCCAGCCTGTCCAGCCCGTCCCGCCCTTCAGTCCGTCTCACCCGCGCCTCCACGCGTTCGTAATAGCGGCGCAGCTCGTCGATCGTGAACTCCCACCCGGAACCCTGATGCTTCACCGCGTTCTGCACGACGGCGAGCGTGCCCGGATCCAGACCGGGACGCAGATACTCGAGCGCGCCGGCGAGCGCGGGCGCGCGCGTGAACCCGAGTTCGGTCAGCGCGCGGCCGATCTCGAATTCCGGATTCGGCCCGGGCTCGATGCGGCGGAACAGCTTCAGCACGTAGCGATCGTCGAAAAACGCGAGGCTGTTGCTCTGATCGCCGCTGCTGCGCGTCCACGTGCACTCACCCGCGACGTCGATCGTCGGCGCCACTCGGGCGCCATGCACGATGCCGCGCGCGGTCGCGATCTCGTCGCCGCGGCCGATCATCTGCAGCAGTCGCCCGCAGACGTCGTCGTCCTGCAGGCCGTCGACGATGGCGCCTTTGCGCGCGCCGGTGATGCGTGCGAGCACGGCGCCCGGCGTCTGCTTCAGCGCCTGGTCCGCGTCGGCGCCCGACACCAGCGACAGCGGGACGAAGTAGCTCTCGGTCCATCCATCGGCGTACTCGATCGACGCGACGGTGAGGAACGCGGGGTTGGCGCCCTGCCGAATCGCGGTCCAGTCGGTGAACCGCGCCTGCTTGATCGCGCGCGCCTTCGAGCCGAACCAGCGCTGCCGCTGCAGGAACGGCGCGAGCGCCTGGCGCTCGAGCACGACGCGTGTGGCCGCGTCGAGGATGGTCTGCCAGTCGACGCCCACGAGCAGCGCGGGCAGCGATTCGAGGATCGCCGCGTTCGGATCGGCCGGCGTCGACACGCGCGGCGCCACCTGCAACGGCTCGCGCTGCAGCGTGAACCAGTACGACGCGTAGGTGCCGAGCGTCAGGAAGTACGGCTGATCGCCGATGCGCGGAAACTCCGTCAGGCCGAACATCTCGACGGGAATCAGGCCGGCGAACGCTTTCAGATCGAGCTCGGCCGGCTGCACCGCTCGCGACAGGTTGACGACGCAGAGGATCGTGTCGCGTTCGTCGCGGCGCAGATAGGCCAGCACCTTCCGGTTCGAGCAGTGAACGAACTCGAGCGCGCCGCGTCCGAGCACCGGATGCTGCTTGCGCATCGCGATGAGGCGCTTCATCCAGTTCAGCAGCGAGAACGGATAGCGCTCCTGCGCCTCGACGTTGATCGCCTGGTAGCCGTACACCGGATCCTGAATCGGCGGCGCGAAGAGCCGCGCCGTGTCGGCGCGCGAGAAGCCGCCGTTGCGATCGCTCGTCCACTGCATCGGCGTGCGGACGCCGTTGCGATCGCCGAGATAGATGTTGTCGCCCATTCCGATCTCGTCGCCGTAGTAGATGATCGGCGTGCCCGGGAACGAGAAGAGCATCGTGTTGAGCAGCTCGATCCGGCGCCGGCTGTTCTCGACGAGCGGCGCCAGCCGGCGGCGGATGCCGACGTTCAGCCGCATCTGCGGATCGGCGGCGTACACCGTGTACATGTAGTCGCGCTCTTCGTCGGTCACCATTTCGAGCGTCAGCTCGTCGTGATTGCGCAGGAAGAGCGCCCACTGACAGGTCTCGGGAATGTCCGGCGTCTGGCTCAGGATCTCGGTGATCGCGTGGCGGTCTTCCTGCCGGACCGCCATGAACATGCGCGGCATCAGCGGGAAGTGGAACGCCATGTGGCATTCGTCGCCGTCGCCGAAGTACGCGCGCACGTCGGCCGGCCACTGGTTCGCCTCCGCCAGCAGCATGCGGTTCTTGTAGCTCGCATCGAGCTCGCGCCGCATCTGCTTCAGCACCAGGTGCGTCTCGGGCAGGTTCTCGTTGTTGGTGCGCTCGCGTACGCAGAGGTACGGCACGGCGTCGAGCCGCATCGCGTCGACGCCGAAGTCGAACCAGAACTTCATCACGTCGATGACCGCGTCGACCACCGCGGGGTTGTTGTGATTCAGATCGGGCTGATGGGAGAAGAACCGGTGCCAGTAGTACTGACCGGCCACCGGGTCGTACGCCCAGTTCGATTTCTCGGTGTCGGTGAAGATGATCCGCGTCTCGGGAAACTTCTTGTCGTCGTCGTTCCAGACGTAGAACGCGCGTTCGGGCGATCCCTTCGGCGCGTGCCGCGCGCGCTGGAACCACGGATGCTGATCCGACGTGTGGTTGACGACGAGCTCGATGAGCACCTTGATGTGGCGGTCGTGCGCCGCATTCACGAAAGCGCGGAAATCGTCGAGCGTGCCGTAGCTCGGATGAACGTTGCGATAGTCGGCGATGTCGTAGCCGTCGTCTTTGAGCGGCGACGGAAAGAAGGGGAGGATCCACAGACAGGTCACGCCGAGCCCCTGCAGGTAGTCGAGCTTTTGCGTGACGCCCTGAAAATCGCCGATGCCGTCGTTGTTGCTGTCGAAGAAGGACTTGACGTGGACTTGATAGATGACCGCGTCTTTGTACCAGAGCGGGTCTTCTTTTCCACCGGTCGCCGCCTGAGAAACGGCGTCGACCGGGGCTGTCGCTGCCGCCGCCGGAGAAACGGCGTCGGCCGGAGCGGTCACGTTCGCGGTTTCGGTAGCCACAGAATGTGTCCTTGACGGATATCCGGGTCGAAGCGGACGTAGTTCCAGTCGCCTCGCCACTCGTAGCTCGTGTCGTCGATCAAATCGTGGACCGTGTAGGCCTCATCGGGCTCGACGCCCGGCGCGCGGACGTGGCCGTGCTGCATGTGGCGCGGGTCGAGGTTCACGATCGTCAGCACCACGTCGGCGCCGTCTGGTGACGCTTTACTGTACGCGATGATCTCCGGGTTGTCAGTCTCGTGAAATTGCAGCGTGCGATCGAATTGCAGCGCCGCGTGATGATGCCGAATCTGATTGATGCGAGCGATGAGCTCGCTGATATGACCGGTGCGATCCCAGTCCCATTTACGGTACTGATATTTCTCGGAGTCCGCGTACTCCTCCGATCCCGGCGCGAGCGCGCGCCCCTCGCACAGCTCGAATCCGCTGTAGATACCGTAGTTCGCGCCGAGCGTCGCCGCGAGCAGCAGCCGCGCCTCGAACGCGGGACAGCCGCCGTGCTGCAGGTACGCGTGCAGGATGTCGGGCGTGTTGGCGAAGAGATTCGGCCGCAGGTACTCGCGCGCCTCGGTCGTCGTCAGCTCCGTGAAGTACTCGACGAGATCCGCTTTCGAGTTCTTCCACGTGAAGTACGAGTACGACTGCGTGAAGCCGGCCTTTGCCAGGTATCGCATCAGCTTCGGCCGCGTGAACGCCTCCGACAGGAAAATCACGTCGGCATCACGCCGGTGAACCTGCTCGATCATCCACTCCCAGAAAGCGAACGGTTTGGTGTGCGGGTTGTCGACGCGAAAGATCTTCACGCCGCGCTCGATCCAGAAGAGCGTCACCTCGAGCAGCGCCTGCCACAGCGCGCGCCAGTCTTCCGACTCGAAGTCGAACGGGTAGATGTCCTGATACTTCTTCGGCGGGTTCTCCGCGTACTTGATCGTCCCGTCAGGCCGATGACGGAACCACTCGGGATGCTCGTGGACCCACGGATGATCCGGCGAGCACTGCCACGCGAGATCGAGCGCGACCTCGAGGCCCAGACGCTCGGCCTCGCTGCGGAACCATTCGAAGTCCTCGTAGGTGCCGAGCCCCGGCTCAATCGCCGTGTGGCCGCCGGCTGGTGATCCGATCGCCCACGGACTTCCGGGATCGTCAGGACCGGCGACGAGCGCGTTGTTGCGTCCTTTGCGGAAGCTCGTGCCGATCGGATGAATCGGCGGCAGATACACGATGTCGAAGCCGAGGTCGGCGATGCGAGGGAGCGCCTCGGCGGCTTCGCGGAACGTGGCGCTGCGGCTCGGATCCGGACCGGCGGATCGCGGAAACATCTCGTACCACGCGCCGACGCGCGCGCGCTCGCGGTCCACCCACACGCGCAACACCTCCGATGTCGTCGCGCGCGACCGGTCGGCGTGGGTGAACATCAACGCCGCGAGCTCCTCGTCCACCGCCAGTCGCACGCGATCCTCGATCGGCGTCGAGTCGTTCAACATGTCCGCCCGTTCGAG
>MNEX01000278.1:10901-29226 GCA_001917905.1 Acidobacteria bacterium 13_1_40CM_65_14 | reverse complement strand
CTCACGCGCCAGCAGCACGGCGCCGAGCTTCGCGAACGTCGCGTTGCCAGCCGTGTGGTCGCCATGGATGTGCGTATTGACGAGGAAGCGGATGGGCCCGGGATCAATGCGCCTGACCGCCGCCAGCACCTTGTCGCCAATCTGCAGGTATTGCGAATCGACCATGAAAATGCCGTCGGGGCCGGCGAGCACGCCGATCCGGCCGCCGGCGCCGTCCGGGTGGCCTGGATCCACGCCTTCCGAACCCGACAGCATGTACAGGTTCGGCGCGACTTTGTCGGTTTTGATTTCGATCTTGTCGTACTGGATCCCCGCCTGCGCCCACGCGCTCGCGGGTATGGCCGCGGCAACGAATAACTCGAGGAATACGTGCCTGGCTGGCGTCATTGATCGTGCTCCTCTGCTGAATTGATCCGCGGAAAGGCTTTGTTGCGCCGCAGGCTCAGGTCGTTGCGA
Source organism: Acidobacteria bacterium 13_1_40CM_65_14 (assembly GCA_001917905.1). GTDB lineage: Bacteria > Acidobacteriota > Vicinamibacteria > Vicinamibacterales > CAVVIG01 > QHWF01. Next base: position 28,770 of record MNEX01000278.1, on the reverse strand, counting down.
TCGTCGAAACTCACCCGCGATGGCTACAGCGGACGAGAAGCCGCAAGAACAACCTTGATTCCGGACGTTCGATCCTCAACCGTCAGCCTCCCGCTGTCGAGGACCACATCGTCGACTTTCCGGAATCCGTCAGGGGTCCGCGTATAGAAGATCAGGAACGCCGACCCGATTCTCGATTTGGCGGGAAGCCAGCGGTACGTCGCCGTGTCGAACATCGAACTTGTCTGAATCACTTCGCGGCGCGGCAGGTCGAACGGTTGCGTCGCGAATTCCAGCCCGCGAGCGATGCGGCCATCACTCGGATAGAATTCCCACAACTGCGTCCACGGGTACTCCTGCCTCCGAAAGATGTACCCGAGCAACAGATGCTTACTCGCGTTGAATGCTGTCACGAACACCAGCCGTCGTCCCGGATCCATCAGGGACGTTGTGTGATCGCCGATCGGTACTCGTGTCGGCGTCGGCCGAACGTCGATCAATTCGCCCTTCAGCCCTGGAGCCATGGGCCAGGCGAACGCTCTGAATGAGGCGAGCCGGTGTGGCGGCATCTCGGACTGAGATTGGTGGGAGCGCGTCATCGCCTGCGTCGCGGACATCTCGACGACCGTGTTCCCCAGCTCGAGGAACGGCGCTCCGATTGTGGCGTGTTCTCCCCAATTGATTGGGCGGTCGAACGCCAGCAGACTCTCCAGCTCGCTTTCGACGTACACGACGTTCTCACCGTCGACGATGCGAATCGTCCGGCGGAATATTTCCTGGACGATCGGCAGCGTCGCGGAGAACGACACTGTGGTAGTCCCGATTCCGCGGGCCGCGGATGGACGTCTTTCGGAAGAGACCACTTCCCATTTCACCCGGTGCGCTTCGCCGTGGCCGGACAAGCCGGCCGTCCGCTCCTCGGGCGAGACTGGCCCGAAGCCGTCGACGCACACGAAATGGCCCAACTCCGCATGCAGCGCGTCCACCCCGGCCGGATCGTCCTTCAAGAGCATCCGAACCATGGCCCCGCCCTCGGTGCGGACGCCGAGTGTCAGTCTGTCGTTCGAAATCATGAGCACCGGTCTGCCGTCGAGCAGAACCGGATTCTGAGCGAGGGCCGAGATCGCGCACGCGAGGAGGACCACGAACGTCCGCGCAGGAGTCGATGCAAGTGCTCTCATCGGACGGGTATGATAGAGGATACGGCCGCGGAGGCAAAGAAAACGGGAAAAGCGATCTACCGAACCTATCCGGGCGACGCACCTTGCGTATTCACATGAACCGCGTACAGTGACTGCCCCGCCGCCATGAACAGCCGATTGCGTTTCGGTCCACCGAAGCTAACGTTCGCGCAGACTTCGGGCAGCCGAATCCGCCCGATCATTTTTCCGTCAGGCGAGTGTACGGTGACGCCGCTGTAGCCGACGTTGGTCCCGGCGTTGCTGCTGCACCACAGGTTCCCATATACGTCGACGCGGATGCCGTCCGTGCCACAACGCACTCCGTCGACCATGAAATTGCTGAACGGTTGAATGGCCGAGATCGTATTGCCGCTCACATTGCCTACCACCACCCCGCCGCGCGCGACAATGTAGACCTTCTTGTAGTCGGGCGAGAACGCGATGCCGTTTGGAACCGAACCGAGCGCCTCCTCGCTTGCCGCGAGATCGATTCGTCCAGTGGGATCGACGCGATACACGTTCGACCGTAGCTCGCGCTTCAGCAGGCCGGCGCCGACTGGCTGTCCCGCCGTCGCGTTCAGCCGGCCCTGCGGATTACTGGGTCCACCCGGGGCATCGACCATTCCTTCGTACAACGATCCGCCGTACGGAGGATCGGTAAACCAGATGCTGCCATCCTGGTGCACGGCGATGTCGTTCGGTGAATTCAGTCGTTTGCCTTGATAGGAATCGGCAACCACCGTGATCGAGCCATCGTGCTCGTAGCGCACGACGCGGCGTGCGGCGTGCTCGCATGAAAGCTGCCGGCCTTGAAAATCGAACGTGTTGCCGTTGCTGTTGTTGGACGGTGACCGGAACACGGTGACCCGACCGTCATCCTCGAGATACCGCATCTGCCGGTTGTTCGGGATGTCACTCCAGACGAGATAACGCCCCTGACTGGACCATGCGGGGCCTTCCGACCAGTAAGCGCCTGTCCACAGTCGCTCGATCGGTGTATTGCCGAGACGGAGCGAGCTGAACGACGGATCGATCGTAAGAATGTCGGGGTCTGGGTACGTCACCGGTTGCGCGCCGGGCGTGAAGTCGCGCGGGGGATCGGAGACGACCGTTCGCGGACTCGTCCTGGGCGGAGCCGGCTGTGAGGGCTGAGACTGGGCGCGCGCAAAACGCGGTGCGAAGTTGGCGATGCCCGCGGCGGCACCGACCGTGTGAATGAGGTGGCGACGGGAGATTTGCATGATTGAAAGCTCAAATTGGGGTAACGAATCTGCGGCGCGGTGGCAAGAATACACTCGATACGACTCCTGACAACAGTGTCATCGCGCGCAATCCTAGCAGAGCCTCGCGCCTCGACTTCAGTCGTTACGCGATTTCGTGCCGCGCGGATGGCTGCCCTGCTGCCACGCCGGGAAAAATGTCGTAGACATAATCGTGCGCGTTCAACGCCATCTTCCCGAGGGTCCCTGCTTCAACGCGCTTCAGGATCTCCTCGCGCGAGAGATCGAAGATCGCATCGAGGATCTGCGCGCGCTCCGGCCCGCTGGCCTGCGCGATGACGAAGAGGACGCGTGCGCTGTGCTGGATGTAACGCGGCGACAGCAGTTGACGCTTCAGGATCTCCATGATAATCGGCGCCTTGGCGCGATCAAAGCGGCCCGGGTCTTTCCGCCGATCCAGTTCGTCAAAGAACGCCGCGGTCCATTGGTTGTGGCAGGTCCACAGCTTTTCGAACAGATCTCTCGAGAAACGCGTCCCGGCCTTGACCTCGAACGCGTTCGACGCCGGCACGACGCCGTCCTCGGTGAGCGCAGGCCCCTTGAGGTAACCGTCCTTGGTCACGGCGGCCTCGTGATGAAGGAGGCTCCACAACCAGGACACGTCGATACGATATGTGGCCAGATCATTCATGAAGCGCAGCGAAAGCTCGTAGTCGTCGATCGCGGCGGCGAAATTCCCGTTGAGGATTTGGAAGCCGTAGTTGGCGGCCATGTAAAACGCATGCTGGATGCGCTCGATCGTGATCTCGCCCGCCGGCACACCATAGATGCTGTTCCAACGCTCAGACGTCAGGAGCTTCTCCGGTGTGTCGAGTGCGTCCTTGGGGATGACCCACGGTGTGATCTGGTCTTGCGCGTTCAACACGCCGCGCGACTGCAGGACCTGCCGCTCCGCGTCGACGAGACCGCTGGCGACGGTCGGCACGGCTCTGCCCTTCACGTCGACCGTCTCTCGCGGCGCCTCGACGATGGCCTGCAGCTCGGCAACGGACGCGCGCAAGGGCGCGTTGCCCGCCGCGACGTAGGCCGGTTCCGGACTGGCGACCCAGCTTTGCCGATAGGCATCGTACAGTCGACCCTTCACGCGGTTCGTCAGGATGTCTTCGAGCGTCGGGTGTTGACCGCCGGCCAGCGACTGCTCGGGGACGAAGATCAGTCCCAGCAGGCGTTCGCGCAACTTGTCGATGACCATGGCGCGCAACGCGAGCGGATTGTATTTCGAGCGGCCGTACGGATCGGCCGCCGGATAGATCATGACCGCCGCCATCCCGCCAATCGGCGCGCCCTGGCTGAGCTCGCCGGCCTTCATGCCGGCCATCAGCATGACGAGCGCGTTGTACCGCTGGTAGGCGATCATGTTCGGCGCCGCCATGTTGATCGACTGCGGATCCGGAAAGACGCCGTCGGGAGCGTCCTTCCACATTTCAATCAGGCTGCCCAGATAATCCCAGCGCCCGACGTTGGTCCCGAGAAGCCGGCGCCGCAACACCCAGGCGATTGCCGGAAGAAACCGCCCGGCATTGCCCTCCTCGTAGAGGACTTTGATCTTGAAGGCGCCCGGCTCGACGCCGATCAAGCCCTCCAGCCTTGACAGAAGCTTCTCGATGATGAGCGCTTCCTGGGGAGTTTGAATCTTCGGAATGTAAAAGTAGACGCCGGTGCCGGCGCGCGCGAGCGGTTCGTAGTTGTTGAGCGCCCAAAGCACCGCAACAGCGATGACGCCTGGCACGGGTTCGCCGGCGACGGTGATCTGCTCAAACCGCACGTGAATCCCCGGAGGCCGGGCAAACCGGGTCGGCCACTGACCAGGCGGTCGATTGATCGAGTACGTTCGCCGTTGACCTTTCTTCGTCACCTCATACGCACGATCGGTCCAACGTCCCTCGAAAATGTCTTTCGCATTCCGCAAGGCGGCAAACACGCCGACCGGCTCGCGCTCAGACGTCCCGTCGGGCCGGAAGTGGGCCGGCGACGCGTCTTCGAAGTCCGGCATATTCATCGGCGCCGCGCTATTCAGTGCGTTGAACGCCATGTCCGGCGGGTGCCACGGACCGGTCAGCTCGAGACCCGCGTTCAACGAAGGGTGGGCGTCGTTGGGGATGGGCACTTCGTCATTGAGCCGCCACCGCCACTCGCTCTCGCGGCCGAGGAAGTTGTCGACCAGCCCTTGAACGATTTGCCGGAACGTTCGGAATTGCCCTGTGACGGGTTCTTCGAATGTGTCGTCCCATCTCGGCCACGCATATTTTTCGCGAACCGCGGCCGTGGATTGCAGGAGCGCTCCTCGCGCGCTGAGGGCGGCAGCGATATCGGGACCCAGCTCCCTCGCGAGCGCGGCAATCGTCTCGTCGACGTTGACCTTGCGGCCGTTGATCGTCTTGGTCCCGAACAGTTCCGGGAATTTCTGGAGAATGTCCTCGCGAATCATGGCGTGGTGAAACCTTCCTCCTTACGGCGCCTCCGACAGTTCTTCCTGCGTCCCGTGGGGATGCCCAGCCTGACCGCTGCCCTTACGGACGTCAAGCTCGAATCCGATGCAGTGACGCACGTCGCAGCAGGTATCCTTCCTTGAGCCCCAGGGAACGATTGAAATCTAGTGGCGTGTCTCTTCCGAATTACTACCGGGCCGCTCCGATGTCGCGGCCCGAAAATCGCGGTCGAAGGCTGGTTGTGACTAGTACTCCTTCAGCTGATACGGTTCACTAGCAGATGTCCAGGGAGCAAGAAATGAGAAGACTCTTCCACCGGTCCAGCGCTCTTGCACTGCTGCTCCTGTCCGCCGGGCCGCTTTTTGCGGAGGACGGCGCTACTCTCTACAAGCGAATTTGCGCCGCGTGCCACGACACCGGCTTCGAGCGCGCGCCCAGCCGTGAGGTGCTGCGGGCGATGTCGCCAGAGCGGGTTCTCGCCGCGCTCGAAAGCGGCGTCATGATCTCCATGACCGCCGGCCGCACGGCAGGGGAGCGCCGCGCGGTCGCCGAATTCGCCACCGGAAAATCGTTCGGACGGCCGCTTGTGACCAAGCCGTCGCCGCAATCGATGTGCGCGGCCAAGCCCGCAGATTTTGCCAGCCCGCTGGCAGGCCCGGCGTGGAACGGCTGGGGCGTCAACACGTCCAACACGCGGCTTCAGGACGCCGCCGCGGCCGGATTCACCGCCGCCCAGGTGCCTCGTCTGAAGCTCAAATGGGCGTTCGGCTTCCCCGGCGACGTGGCTGCGGACGCCCAACCGACGGTCGTCGGCGGCCGCGTGTTCGTCGGCAGCCAGAGTGGCAACGTCTACGCACTCGATGCAGCGACCGGCTGCATCCACTGGTATTTTCCGGCGGCCGCGAGCGTGCGCGCAGCGGTCACCATCGGACGCTTCCAGACCAATTCCGGATTGCGCCACGTGGCGTTCATCGGCGATCGCGCCGGCAATGTGTACGCGGTCGACGCGACGGCGGGCACGCTGATCTGGAAAGCCAAGGTTGACGATCATCCAGTGGCGCGTGTGACTGGTTCGCCGGTCTTCCACAACGGACGGTTGTACGTGCCGGTCGCATCCGGCGAAGAAACGGCCGGCGCCGCCTCGGATTACGAATGCTGCCGCTTCCGCGGCAGCGTGGTGGCGCTCGACAGCGCAACCGGCACTGAGATCTGGAAAACCTACACGATCGCCGAAGAGGCACGGCCGACGAAGAAGAACAAGGCCGGCACGCAGATGTGGGGGCCGTCGGGCGCGCCGATCTGGTCGAGCCCTGTGATCGACGTCCGGCGCAACGCGCTGTATGTCACCACTGGCGACAACTACAGCGATCCGCCGACCCTGACGAGCGACGCATTCCTCGCGTTCGACCTCGATTCCGGGAAGCTCCTGTGGTCCAGCCAGATGCTGAAGGCTGACGCCTGGAACACCGCGTGCCGCCTGCAGGACACGACGAACTGCCCCGAGTCGAACGGTCCCGATTTCGACTTCGCATCGCCGCCCATTCTCGCGACGCTCGCCAACGGCCGGCGCACGCTCGTCGCGGGGCAGAAATCGGGCGTCGTCCATGCCGTCGATCCCGATCGAGACGGCGCCATCTTGTGGCAGACCCGCGTCGGCACGGGCGGCATCAACGGCGGTGTGCAATGGGGCTCGGCCGCCGACCAGTCCAACGTCTACGTCGCGCTTTCCGACATCGGCCGGATCAACATCCCGAACAGCCAGGCAACCGAGCCCGATCCCAAAGTGGGTGGGGGCCTGTTCGCGCTCCGCCTCGAGAATGGCGAGCGCGTGTGGTTCACGCCGCCGCCGCCGTGCGGCGAGCGAAAACGCTGCAGTCCCGCTCAGTCGGCCGCGGTCAGCGCCATTCCCGGCGTCGTGTTCTCAGGATCGGTAGACGGACATCTGCGCGCCTTCTCGACGACGACCGGCGCCATCCTGTGGGACTTCGACACGGTCGGCAATCAGAGGACGACCAACGAAGTGCCGGCGCGTGGCGGATCACTGAACGGGCCGGGACCGGCGATCGCCGGTGGGATGCTCTTCGTCGGGTCGGGATATGCCTCGAACGGGATCCCGGGCAACGTCCTGCTCGCGTTTTCAGTCGACGGGAAATAAGGAGGCGTGGGATCGTGTGAGTAAACGCGTACGCCACGAAGGACACACCAAGTAGCGAGGCGAAGCTCATGACGAAGCGATGCAATGCACATGGCGTGCGGCCGATTCTCATCCTGGTTGCGTGTGTCGAACTGATCGTCCCGACCGCGCGCGTGCTGGCACAAGTGCCATCGGGCATCGCCGGCGTCGTCAAAGATACGTCGGGCGCCGTCATGCCTGGCGTGACGGTCGAGGCGTCGAGTCCTGCGCTGATTGAAAAGGTCCGGACCGCCGTGACTGACAGTCAGGGACAGTACAAGATTGTCGACCTCGTGCCAGGCATCTACGCCGTCGCGTTCACGTTGCCCGGCTTTGCGACGGTCAGATGGGAAGGCATCGAGCTGACGTCAGGATTTACCGCAACGGTGAACGCGGACTTGCGGGTGGGATCGCTCGAAGAAACCGTCACCGTCTCCGGTCAGTCGCCGCTCGTGGATATGCACAACACGACGGCGCAGAAGACCCTCGGGCACGAGCTCCTCGAATCGCTGCCCACGAACAAAGGCATCGCGTCCTTTGCCGCGCTCACACCAGGCATCAACCTGGGCGCCACGGCGCAGGATGTCGGTGGCAACAAGGGCGAGTTGGCCACCATGTCCATCCACGGCGGCGCGGGCAACGATCAGCGGCTGCTGCAGGACGGCATGCGCTTCAATTCGATGGAAGGCTCGGGCCGCGGCTTCTATGTGAATCCGGCAGCGGCGCAGGAAATCACCCTCGCGCTCGGCGGCAACCCGGTCGAGAACGAGCTGGGCGGCGTGCAAGTGAACGTCGTCCCGCGAGAAGGCGGCAATACCTTCCATGGCTACTTCTTCAGCAACTACGCGTCACGCGGCATGCAGAGCGACAACCTGACTGACGCGTTGACCGCACGCGGCCTGACCGTCCCGAACAAGATCGACCACATCTGGGACGTCAATGGCTCATTTGGCGGCCCCCTCAAGCGGGACACGTTGTGGTTCTACTCGGCGCATCGTTCGTTTGGCTATGCGAATTTCGTCGCAGGCGGCAATTACAACGCGACGCAGGGGTCGCCGTTTTACACCGCGGACCCCGCGCGCCCGTCCGTCATCGACGAGAAGAACAGGAGCCACACGCTCCGAATGACGTGGCAGGCGTCGCCGCGGCACAAGTTCAACTTCTCGGTCGACGTGGAAGATAACTGCGACTGCCACGTCGGTCTGACCAGCTCCACGTCGCCGGAGGCCACGATCCGGTGGTATTTTGCCAATCCGAACTACCTGACGCAGGTCAGCTGGACCCACGCGCGAACGAGCAAGCTGCTGGTCGAAGCGGGCGTGACGACCCTCATTTTCAACTTCCCCACGGTGCCGCAGGAGGGTGTCAAACCCGCGGACATCTCGATCAACGATTCGATCCTCGGCATCCGGTACAACTCGCTGCCGATCGGAACCTACGAGTACGGGTTCAAGATCAGCTCGCAGTCCAACCAGAGGTTTTCTGTTTCATACGTGACCGGTTCTCACGCGTTCAAGGTCGGTCTGTTCACGCTCGAGGGCTGGCGCGATCACCTCAACTATGTCAACGGCGATGTGAACTACACATTCAGGAACAAGGTGCCGCAGTCGCTCACCGAAGCGATTCCCTACGAGGCGAAGGAGCGGCTACGCCTGGACCTCGGCCTGTATGCCCAGGATCAGTGGACGATCAAGCACCTGACCCTCAACCTTGGCCTGCGGTTCGACTACCTCAACGCCTTCGATCCGGCCCAGAGTCTGGCGGCAAACCGATACATGCCGGCGCGCGATTTCTCCGAGGTCGATTGCGTGCCGTGCTGGAAGGACGTCTCGCCCCGGGTCGGCGCGGCCTACGATCTGTTTGGCGACGGCAAGACCGCGCTCAAGACGAGCCTCGGCAAATTCGTCACGGCCGAATCGGTCAACAACCTCGCCTTCCAGAACAACCCGATCGTCACGTCGTTTCTGACGACCACGCGGAACTGGATCGACGCGAATCAGAACTTCATCCCCGATTGCGACCTGTCGAACCCGCTGCTGAACGGCGAGTGCCTGCAAATCAACAACCTCAGCTTCGGTGCCGGCAATCCCCGAGCGACCACGTACGCCGGCGACGTGCTGAACGGGAACCGCGGACACAACTGGCAGCTCTCGACGACGGTCCAGCGGCAGCTTCGAGATCGGGTCTCGGTGAACGTCGGATATTTCCGGACCTGGTACGCCAACCTGCTGGTGCAGAACAACACGCTGGTCCGACCCGCAGACTTCAGTCCGTACTCCCTCACCGCGCCTCTCAATCCGCGGTTGCCCAACGGCGGCGGCTCCGTCATCGGCGGGCTCTACGATGTGTCGCCGCTCAAGTTCGGCCAGGTGCAGAACAACGTGACGTTGGCGTCCAATTTCGGCAGCCGCACGCAGGTGTATGACGGCTTCGACCTCACGATGAACGCGCGCTTCAAGAACGGCGCCTTTCTGGCCGGCGGGGTGAATACCGGACGCACGGTTACCGACTGGTGTTTCGCGATGAACCAGCCGCAGTTGCTGCCGATCGGCGGCACACCAACCGCAAGCGCAAACGATCCGCGTATCGCGGCGGTCTGCCACATCGACCCGCCTTTTCAACCGCAGTGGAAGTTCTCGGGCACGTACAATCTGCCCTGGGACCTACAGGTGAGCGGCACGTACCAGAACCTGCCGGGGATTGCCGTGTCGGCCAGTTACGCCGCAACCAACGCCGAGATCAAGCCGTCGCTCGGTCGCGATCTCTCGTCGGGCGCCAACGGCACGGTGACGATCAATTTGATTCCACCGAGCACAGTCTTCGAAGAGCGGATCCAGCAGCTCGATCTCCGTGTGACTCGAACGTTTCGGTTCGGTTCGCGCAGCGTGCAGGTCGTCGCCGACCTGTACAACTCGCTCAACGGAAGCGCGATCCTTTCGGAGGTCACGACGTATGGTCCGCGGTTGTTTACACCAACCGAGATTCTGGCCGGCCGGTTTTTGAAATTCGGCATCCAGGCGAACTTCTGAGCGGAGACACGATGCAGCAGGGTTTCGCGACCGCGCGATTCAGCCGTCGGCACGTGATCCGTCTGATGGGCGCCGGCACGGGACTGGCCGCGGTGTCGGCATTGACAGGCGGATCGGATCTCCTCGCCGGGCTTCAACGAACCGCGGCATCGGCCTCATCGATCCGGCGGTTGCCGCGCGGCTCCATCATCCGCACGCTCCTGCGCGACGTGCCGCCGGACGCGCTCGGCACTGGCGCGGTGCTCTTTCACGAGCATCTGTCGATCAACCTCTCGGGGTTGGGCCGCGGCGGGAGGCAAGGCGCGCCGCCACTCCCGCCGGCTACGGACAATGTCGATCTGATCGTGCAACTGGTCAGTAAAGCCGGCACCGAAGGTGTGAGCTGCATCGTCGATGGCGGCCACCTGGACATGGGTCGGAAGTTGAACGACCTGAGAACGATTGCCATGCGGACCAACGTGCACGTCGTCGCGAGCGGCGGCTTCTACATGCAGCGCGTCTATCCGCCGGATCTCGCGGCCAAGTCGGAAGACCAAGTCGCCGACGACCTGGTGAGGCAAGCCACGGAGGGTCATCTCGGAGCGTTTGGCGAGATCGGCGAAGACCCGAACGGTGCCGAGCTGACGCTCGACGAGCGCAAGGTCTTCCGCGCTGTCGGCAAAGCGGCGGTCCGAACGGGTCTGCCGGTCTTCACGCACAATTCGTATGGAACGGGTCCCAACGTGCCGAAGGACATCGGCCTGCAGCAGCTCGACATCCTCGAGTCGACCGGGCTGAGACCCGAACGCATCGCCATCGGGCACGCGTGCTGCCTCAACGATCCGCAGGCGACGATCATCACGGAAATCGCCAAGCGCGGAGCGTTCGTCGGTTTTGATCGAGTGACGACGGTGCAGCAAATCATGCCCGACGAGCAGAAGGTGGCGATGGCTCTGGCGTTCCTTGAAGCCGGTCACGCCGACAAGCTGCTGCTCTCGGCAGACTTCACGGGACAGAGAACGCTGGACGCCGGCCCCGGGTACGGCCGTACGCTCACAGTATTCGTCCCGATGCTGCGAAAGGCCGGCGTCGATGAGGCGACGCTGCATACGATCGTGTACGACAACCCGCGGCGGTTTCTCGCGTTCGTGCCGAAAAAAACGTGAAATCGTTTCCCATGTCCATGCCGACGTGGCACGATTCACGTCCTCGCCCGCCTCGCCTGGCCTCAATGAAGATGTGTCCTTTGCTATGAAACTCAGACCAGCGAGCATGGAGCCTCCGACACTTCCTCCTCGCAAGATGGAATGCTTGTCGGCGTCATTCGCTCAAGCCACGCGGCGTTTATTTCTCTCGAGCTCGGCGGAGGACCGGTTAGCTCTCTGAGCTAATAGATCTGCTGGGTCTTGGCGGTGACTGTTTTCGGCGGCGTGACGCCTGCGGCGATCATGACTTCACGAACCATGGCCTCTGTTTCAGGCGAAGGCTTGAAATTCCCGAATCTGTAGCCGACAGCGATGGCCAACGGCGTCCATCCGAATCTGTCCGGCCGATTCCACACGTCGATCTTCGCGCCCTTTGCGGCGAGGAACTTCACGACCTTGGGCAGGTTCTTATAAGCGGCGGCATGCATCGCTGTTTCACCGTTATTGTCGATGGCATTCACGTCGGCGCCGAGATCTAATGCCACCTGGACGGCCTCCAACACTTCGCTCTCTGTTCCCGCGTCCTCGCCGGGCGAACGCGTGGCGAGTCCGGCCGCCGCCATCAGAGGCGTGCTGTTGTCTGCATTCGGCAGCAGCGGATCGGCGCCTAAGGCAGCCAGCGTCCTCATCAACTCGGCGTCCGCGGTCAGGGCAGCCAGCAAGAAGGGTGTCGCCCCGAGCTCGTTCAGCCGTGTATTGGACAAGTTCGCCCGCTTTGTCATCCTCGCGTTCACGTTCGCGCCATGCGCCGCGAGCTTCTTCACGAACTCGATACTGCTCATGTTTCCGGACCCTTCGGGCGCCGGATCGTTGTCGCCGACGCCCGGCTTGCGGACCGCGGTCATCGCATGGAGGACCGTGTACCCTGGCAGGTTGGCATTCGGATCGGCGCCGGCGTCCAGCAGATGGGCCGCGAGCTCGAAATGCGCGTTCGCGACCGCCACGAGCAACACGCTGGCACCAGCTGGCGGAAGTCGCCCGCCGTAGCCGCGCCTGCGTCCGCCCTCGACCGGTACGGTCTCGTTCACGTCCGCCCCTGCCTTCAGCAGGACCCGAACGACGTCGGTGCGCCCTTCTCTGACGGCAAACAACAGCGGCGTAAACCCGGAGGTCAAACGGTGGTGAAGATCGGCTCCGACCTCGATGAGCATCTCCACAACCCTCGCGTGACCTTCCGCTGCCGCCCACATCAGGGCCGTCTGCCCGCGCCGATCATCTTTACTGTCAACAGTGGCACCGCGCGATAGCAGCGCCTTCACGGATGCGAGCGAGCCGACGCGCGAGGCCGTCATCAAGGGAGTTTCCCCGCCTGGAAGAGCCGCGTTCGGATCCGCCCCGGCCTTCAAGAGCAACTCGACGATCTCGGCGTTCCCGTTCGTGCACGCCAGCGAGAGTGGCGTGACGCCGTATCTGTTCACCGCTTTCACATTGGCGCCGGCGCTCACCAACAGTGCGGCGGTCTCCCGATCGTCTTGATACGTCGCCCAGTGCAGCGCCGTCATCCCGTCAATCTGAGGTGTGTTGACATCGGCGCGCTGTCGTACGAGCGTGCGAACCATGGCCCGATCCATTTTTTCGGCCGCATCCGCCACCAGCGCGTCGTTGATTCCAGGGCTTCCAGGGCCCGCCGCGGCGCTGACTGACGACAGCAACACAGCCGCCGCGCACATACCGAACGATTTCACGCGCATCATGTTCTCAACTCGAGCGCACACCGCGTCGCGGGACAGGACTCAGAGAGAAAGCAGCTCGTCGATCTTGCCCTTGCTGTCGGCGAAGGCATCGAGACGGACGCCCACTTTTTCGAGCAGCGTCAGGTGAAGATCGGCCAGCGGCCTTGGCTCCGCATACTTGATGTGACGCGCGCCCTTGACGCTGCCTGCTCCGCCGCCCGCGACAAGAATCGGCAGGTTCACGTGGTCGTGCACGTTGGGATTGCCCATCCCGCTGCCGTACAGGTAAACCGAATGATCAAGCAAAGAACCGTCGCCCTCCGGCGTGGACTTCAGCTTCTCGAGGAAATAGGCGAACAGCGACACGTGGAACGCATTGATCTTCGCCATTTTCGCGATCTTTTCCGGATCGTTCCCATGATGCGTGAGGGGGTGATGCGGATCGGCCACGCCGATCTCCGGATACGTTCGCGTGCTCGTTTCACGAGCGAGCTGGAAGGTGATCACCCTGGTGACATCGCCCTGGAGAGCCAGCACCTGCAAGTCGAACATCAATCGCGCGTGGTCGGCGTAGGAAGCCGGCACGCCCACCGGGCGATCCAGATCCGGCAATTGATCGTCCGCCGCCTCGGCCTCGGCTTTCTGAATGCGGCGCTCTACTTCGCGGACCGTATCAAGATACTGGCCGATCCTGGTGCGATCGTCTGGTCCGAGCTTCTTCTGAAGGCGCGAGATATCTTCGCGAACCCAATCGAGAAGGCTGGCCCTTCTGCGCAGTGCCGCGCGCCGATCGGCTGCGCTCCCACCCTCGCCAAACAGGCGCTCGAAGACGATCCGTGGGTGGGCCTCAGCCGGAAGGGGCGTCGTTGGCGACGACCACGAGAGATTGTTCTGATAGACGCAGGCGTAGCCGTTGTCGCACTGACCGACCGTCTGGAGTAAATCCATCGCCAGCTCCAGCGATGGCAGCACCGTTTGCTGGCCGATCTGCTGCGCGGCGATTTGATCGACCGTCGTCCCCAGGTGATAGTCGGTGCTCTCGGTCCATTTCGCCTTGGCCGCGCTCAGGAAGGCGGCGTTGGAGGTCGCATGGGTGCCGGGATACGCGTTCTTCAACTCCAGGTTCGTGATCACCGTGAGCTGATCGGTCACCGGGGCGAGTGACTGAAGAGCGTGCGACAACTCGACCAGCCTGCCCTCGCTCGGTGGAGTCCACCGAGTGATGTCGCACCCCATGGGAATGTACACGAACCCGAGCCGACGCACGGGATCGGCCGGCGTCTTCGCAAGGGCGGTCATCGACGGAACCATGGCGTCGAGCAGCGGCAGCGCCAGGCTCGCGCCCATCCCCCGCAGGAACGTCCGGCGCGGCAATGCTTTCTTGGTGATGATCATCGTGACGTCCTCATCTCAAACGGCGCGCTCTTCACGATTCCCAGGATGAGCGAAGAGACGCGGAAATCCTGCGGCCGCGCCTCCCGTACGATCGTGCGTATCGCCGGCGCATCGTACGACTCGACTCCTCGTCCTAACGCGTACGTCAAAAGCTTTTCAGCAAAAGTGCCAACAAACATCTCCGGGCGGCTCAGCAACGCGCGTTCGAGTCCGTCGACATCGGCGAAGTGGCTGCTGTCGGGAAGGCCCCCGGACGCGTCGATGAGGATTCCGCCTTCGGCGGTTCGCCGACGGCCGATGGCGTCGAACTTCTCGAGCGACAAGCCCACCGGATCCATGAGATTGTGGCAAGCGGCGCAGGTCGGGTTGCTGCGGTGCTCGGCCAGTCGCTTGCGAACCGAGAGGTTCCCGTCCACCGTGTTGTCCTTCAGCGCCGGCACATCGGGCAGCGGAGGTGGTGGAGGAACGCCAAGAATATTGTCCAGGATCCACTTCCCGCGCAGCACCGGCGAGGTTCTGGTGGCGTAGGACGTCACGGTCAGAATGCTTGCCTGCCGAAGCAGTCCGCCGCGCCTGCTGTCTTCGTCCAGCGTCACGCGCCGGAAGCGGCTGCCATACACGTGCGGGATCCCGTAATGCTTGGCCAGCCGTTCGTTGACGAACGTGTAGTTCGCCCTCAACAGGTCGAGCGCGCTCCGATCCTCGCGCAGGATGCTTTCGAAAAACAGTTCCGTTTCCTGCCGAAACGCTTGACGAAGATTGTCGTCGAAGTCCGGGAACAGACGCATGTCCGGAGTGATCGACGCGAGATTGCGCAAGCGCAGCCACTGCGAGGCGAAATTGTCCACGAGCGCGCGCGAACGAGAGTCCGCGAGCATCCGTCGCACTTGTCGCTCGAGCACCGCCGGCTCGTGGAGTCTTCGGGCCACGGCCACGTCGAGCAATTCATCGTCCGGAATGCTGCTCCATAGGAAAAAAGACAGACGAGACGCCAGCTCCAGGTCGCTGATGCGATAGATCGTATTCGACGCGATGCCGGCAGGATCTTCTTCGACGCGGAACAGGAAGTCGGGACTCACCAGCACCGCGGACAGCGCCATTTCGATGCCTGCGTCGAAGTCGTCCTCCGCCCGCGCGTGCCGGTAAAGATCAAGCGGGCCCTGAAGATCTGCGCTCGTCACGGGGCGCCGGTAGGCTCTTCGCATCAGCGCGGCGACGATGCGTTTGGCGGAGCCCTCTTCCTCGCCAGGATTCGCCGGCCGAGACACAAAAATTCTCTTGCGGCTCGGCGTCTCTCCCGGACCTTTCGCAGCATAGGGACCGATGATCGAGATCGAGTAAATGGCCGGCTGGATCCGTGGATGCCGGTACGAATTGAAATGTGCCTGGTAGGGCTGGCGCGCGGTTTCGAGCAGCGCCGAAGGGTTTTTGAGAAATGCCACACCGAGCGCGTGCGGACCGGCGCTCACCGGAACGCGAATCTTGAGGTGCTGGTCGATGTTGTCGTGGTTGGGTTGATAATCTTCGGAAAATCCGGCCTCTCGCTGAGGCGGTTTCACCGTGAACAACTGCACGCGTTCACGGTCCAGCAGCAACTCCAGATCGTGGGACTCGTTCAGGCCCTCGACGTGTTCGTTGCGGTCTCGCGTCAGCCGAATCTGGATCTCATAGTCGCCGTCCAGCGGAAACGTATAACGCACGACTGCGCCGCCGCGTGTGCCGATCGGAAGCCCTTCCAGGTGCTCCTCTTGGGTGAGATCCGGCTGAATCCTGATGGTATCGCCGTCTGGAGAACGGCTGCGACGTCCGACCGCGACGCGGCTAATCTTCTCCGCCGCTGAGATGTAGCGATCCAACAAGGTCGGCGAGAGATCGCCGACTGTGACATTGTCAAAGCCGTAACTGGACTCGTCGGCGGGCAGCAGCGACGTGACATCGATCTCCAGTGCGAGGAGATCGCGGACGGCGTTCTGGTATTCGGTCCGAGTGAGCCGCCGGAGCGTATTCGTTCGGCCAGGATTCGGATTCACCGCGGCTGCGCGGTCGAGCGACGTCTCCAACGATACGATCGCGGCTTCGTAGGTGGCTTCGTCCGGCCGCGGCATTCCGACTGGCGGCATCTGACGCGCGCGAACCTTCCGGAGGACTTTCTCCCACACGTCGGGGTTTTCGCCGACCTCGTGCACGGCGACCGTATCGAGCGCGAGCCCACCCCTCTTCAGGCGGTCGTTATGGCAGGACAGGCAATACCGATTGATGACGTCGCGATGCGCGGCGGATGATAACGGCGCGCCGGCAGATGGTTGCTGTGCTTCCAACGCAGACATCAAGCCGCCGGTCGCCAGCACACCCGCCAGGCCGCAAAAGATCGAACGCCTCCAAGAGTTGGACATACAACGCCGAACTCGGCCCTCCTTCGTGGCAATCATACGCGTCAGATGGCACCATTCAACACACATTCTACGGGGGTTGTCCCGTCCGCTCTTGAAATCCCGTGTCTTTTCTGTGTGTCGGGCGCGGCGCCTGCTCAAGCGCGGCTTTGCGGCTTCGGCGGGACAAGAGAGCCGGCTGGTCACGTTTCCTGAATGTTCCCCTTGTTCTTCGGCAAGAGAGGCGTTACTGTGTCTTCTGTCGAGAGGAAAGGGCGTCATGTCCGCCGACCGCCTGGAACTTCCACAAGGAACTCTCGACCTGTTGAGCCTCGAGACGGTCGCCCTCGAACCGCAACACGGATGGGCGATCTCTCAGCGGCTTCACCAACTATCCAGTGCAACGTGGCACGTTCACCAAGGGTCGCTGTGCCCCGCTCTGCATCGCCTCGAGCGACGCGGTTGGTTCAAAACGTTCGGGCGCATCGAACAGCAACTGCCGCCCGAAGTATTACGAACTGACAAGGCGCGGCCGCACCCAGCTCGAAACCGAAACCACCGCCCGGCGCAAGCTCAGCGCGGCCATCGGCCAAGTGCTCGAATCCGCGTAGTGGAGACGTGATGCTGAGCGACTGGACCATCCGTTGGCGATCGCTCTTCAAGCGGACCAGGGTCGAAGACGCACGCGGTACCCGTTGGTTTGAGGAGACGATCCAGGACCTTCGATTCGCGGCCCGGCTTCTCGCAAAGGACAGTTGGTTCACGCTGGCGGTGGTCCTCGTCCTGGCGCTGGGAATTGGCGTGAACAATACCGTGTTCACGATCGTTAACGCGGCGTTGATTCGCGCATTGCCCTTTGAGGACCCCGACCAAATCGTGTCGATCGGCACGCGTGACGTCCACAATCCACCAATCCCTGGCCCGATGGGCTATCGAGGCGTGTCATACCTGGAATATCAGGATTGGCGTGTTTCGATCAACACCTTGGCCGGCATTGGCGCGTACAACGAAACAACGATGAACGTGAGCGAGGACGCGCGAGCACCTGAACGCTTCCTGGGTGCGTATGTTTCCGCCAATGCTTTCGCTCTGCTCGGGCGACAGCCAACGCTGGGACGGGACTTCCGTCGCCGAGATGATCAGCCCGGCGAGCCTGCTGTCGTGATCCTAGGGCACC
>MNEX01000278.1:9311-10748 GCA_001917905.1 Acidobacteria bacterium 13_1_40CM_65_14 | reverse complement strand
AAATCGCACCACGATCACGCAGGCACAGTCGGAGTTGGACACGACTGCTGCTCGTCTGGCCCGTCAATTCCCTAATACGAACGCCGGTATTCAGTCAACCGTTTGGCTATTCAAGGAGCGGTACGTCGCCGCCCAGGTCAAGCTGATCATCCTGGCGCTCATGGGAGCCGTTGGGTTAGTGCTGCTCATTGCTTGCGCCAACGTCGCAAATCTGCTACTTGCGCGCGCGGCGCAGCGCTCACGTGAGATCTCGATTCGCACATCGCTTGGGGCGACGAGATGGCGAATTGTGCGGCAACTACTCTCAGAGAGTCTGCTGCTCGCTGCAGCCGGCGGTCTAGCTGGATATGCGCTCTCGATTCTTGGCGTGAAGCTCTTGTCGGCCGTGATCGAAGCAACAAACCCGCCTTACTGGCTCCAGCTGACGATGGACAGATGGACGTTCGCGTTGCTGGCCGTCCTATGCCTCGGCACGGGGTTCGTCTTCGGGCTGGCTCCGTCGCTTCACCTCTCGAAGACGAACGTCAATGAAGCGCTGAAGGAAAGCGCGCGGACCACCACTGGCGGTCTGCGGGTGCGCATGTGGACAAGCGCATTCGTCATCGCTGAGATCGCCTTAACCCTCGTCCTGCTTGCTGGCGCCAGCTTCATGATGCGTGCATTCCTCAAGTCGTACAGCGCTCATGCCGACATCGAAACGTCACAACTTGTGACGATGCGGCTGGACCTGCCCGTTGTGAAATACCCGACGCCTGAGCATCGGACGGAGTTCTATCAACGGCTGGAGGAACGGCTGAACGCCATTCCGACAATCTCTTCGGCCACTGTTGCGAGCAACATGCCCTTCGGCGGCGCTCCACGTCGACTGCTGACAATCGACGGCCGCGTGCTGTTGAACGACGAGAAGCCACCAACTGTGCCGGCGCTTACGATTGGCGTTCGATACTTCGACACGCTGGATCTGCGGTTGGTCCGCGGACGGGGATTCGGCGGCACAGACGGAACGCCAGGCCATGAGGCCGCCATCGTAAATCGGCGATTTGCCGCGATGTACTTTCCGAACGAAGACCCGATCGGGCGCCGAATCCGCGTGACGAGCCAAAACGCGCGGGGAGCCGAAGTGCCGTGGGTCACGATCGTCGGCATATCGCCAACGGTTCGTCAAGACATCGCGTCAGAGGGCGAGCCGGTTGTCTATCTTCCGTATCGTGCGCAGCCAGGCCCGGTCGCCGTGTTGATCGTTCGTTCGGGTGCGGAACCCGGCTCGATTGTTTCGCAACTTCGCGAAGAGGTCCGGGCGCTCGATCCCGACCTTCCGTTATTCGACATCAGGACACTGGATCAGTGGCTGGCATTCTTGCAGTGGCCCGAGCGCGTGTTCGGCACGATGTTCACGATCTTCGCGTGCATCGCATTGGTCCTGTCAGCCGTGGGCCT
>MNEX01000278.1:0-9148 GCA_001917905.1 Acidobacteria bacterium 13_1_40CM_65_14 | reverse complement strand
TTGGCCGACTGCCGTGGATGGGCTCGCCCGATCCGCTCATCCTGATGTTCATTGTGCTGGCGCTTGTAGTTGTAGCTGGCGCGGCGTGCTTCTTCCCGGCGCGGCGCGCGATGCGGCTCGATCCTGTCGGCGCACTCCGGTACGAATAGCCGAAGCCACGCTACCCTTCGCTATGCACCGCGTGTGGCAGTGGAATGCCGTGAAGGGCTTCTTCCACCGCGACCACACCACCTTCCCGATGGACGCAGTGGTCGGGGGCGTCTCCTACGAACACACGTTCACCCGCTACACCGATGCCGGCGCGGAAGCCAGGGCCGCGCGCATTTTTGGAGGCATGCACTACACCTTCTCGAACGAGGCGGGCGCAGAGATCGGCCGGCAGGTCGTGCGGTCGTTGTTCGCCAATGGGTTCTTCCGCCGCGTCCATCGGTTTGATCAGTTCACGGCTGCCAGCGCGATCTGCCGTAGATCTGTAGTCCGATGAGGCTGACTATGTAAGAAGTTCTTGAATCAATGCTTTGCCTCCGGACTAACCCAACAAATGTTTTTCGTTTGAAAACGCGGTCGTCCTGCTCTCGAGCTGTCCTGAATCGAAGCAGGCGATGGTTCTTGCCGCCCTATTCAGCCTGTGCAGGTCCTAGCACGGTCGTGGTTGTCGAGACTTAGGACTCGAAAGGATGAATGGGGATGTGGAAAAAATTCGGTGTTGTCACACTACTTCTGATCACGATCGCTTGCCGCGGCCGCAGCAGTTCGCCGGTGGCTCCATCCTCGCAGATGTCTGCAGAGGCTGCTGTCGCGGCCGTAGAAGTCAACGGAATTATTGACGGCATTTCATCCGACGGGATTATCGTGGGCGGCCGGAGCATCCGCGTCCGTCCGGATACGCAAATCAGTTTCGGAAACAAGCCGCTGGCGTTCACCGACATGCTCGTGGGCATGTCGGTGCGTACGTCGAATCGTGACGAAGGAGGCGTGCTCACCGCGACCCGCATCGACGTAGATGCGATGCCGCCATCGACGTCTTCACCGTCGCCGGGGCCATCGCCGTCGCCTTCGCCCTCTCCGTCGCCATCGCCATCACCGTCACCATTGCCGTCGCCCTCTCCATCACCATCACCGTCGCCCTCTCCATCACCATCACCGTCGCCCTCTCCATCGCCATCACCGTCGCCTTCTCCATCGCCGCCGCCTTCTCCGTCGCCGTCGCCCGCGCCGTCACCGAGTCCGGTGCCGAATCCTGTGACCGTTTCAGGAACGGTTAGCGGATTGAGCGGCGCCTGTCCGTTATTGACGTTCTCGACGAGCGGCTCGAACGTGACGACATCGCCGGCGACTCAGTATTCGGGCGCGACGTGCACGACCCTGAAGCAGGGAGATTCGGTGGAGGTCCACGGCACGTACGGTGTCGGTGGAACCATCGTCGCGGATCAAGTCACCAAACGATGATCGACCGATGGCGCTCGTTGACTGCCGGCCATCACGTCAAACGCGTGATGGCCGGCGAATCAAGAAGAGGTGCGAGGCACTCGGAGTCACCGAACGGATGCCCAAAGACCCAGACGTCAGCATCGCCCAGGTTCATGAACGAACAAATCAAAAGTGCTAACATCCGGCATCCCATGAGATAGCTCTCAACGCGTGTCGTTCTGCTCGTGTTGCAAGTGTGGGAGCAAGAGTCGGTGGACGCGAAGAGGAGGAGCGATGCTCGAAAGCGAAGCCTTCACCCGCCGTCGGCTCAT
Organism: Acidobacteria bacterium 13_1_40CM_65_14; assembly: GCA_001917905.1. Lineage (GTDB taxonomy): Bacteria > Acidobacteriota > Vicinamibacteria > Vicinamibacterales > CAVVIG01 > QHWF01. Next base: position 7,406 of record MNEX01000278.1, on the reverse strand, counting down.
TCAGGGTCTCGTGGCGTTCCTTGTGCCGACCGCGATCGCAACGAAGACGCGTGCACAGTCACCGGCAGCTCCGGCGATCCAGGCTGTGCCCTACAGTGAAGCGGTTCTTCCCCGCGGTATACGCTCGCGACTGGTCGGCAACAGCAACGGCCTCACGATGCACGTGCTCGAGGCAGGATTTGAGGTCAAAGGCCGCCCCGGCGTTCTGCTCATTCACGGCTTCCCGGAGCTCGCGTACAGCTGGAGAAAGGTGATGCTGCCCGTCGCCTCGGCGGGGTTTCATGTGATCGCCCCGGACTTGAGAGGTTACGGACGCACGACTGGCTGGGACGTCCGGTACGACGACGACCTCGGCCCCTTCCGCACGCTCAACGAGGTCAGGGACATCCTGGGGTTGGTCTCGGCGTTCGGCTACCAATCGGTCTCCGTCGTCGGGCACGACTTCGGCTCGCCGGTGGCGGCCTGGTGTGCCGTCGTGCGGCCTGACGTGTTCCGCTCCGTCGTGATGATGAGTGCGCCGTTCGGAGGCCCACCGGCGCTGCCATTCGACACGGCTGATGTACCCGAGACTCTGGCCACGGCGAACGCGTCCGGCGACAGGATCTATGACGAGCTCGCGAAACTGAAGCCCCCGCGAAAACATTACCAGCGGTATTACTCGACGCGCGAGGCGAACGACAACATGCGCCACGCTCCGCAGGGTGTCCACGCGTTCCTGCGCGCCTACTACCACATGAAGAGCGCAGACTGGAAACAGAACAAACCCTTCCCGCTCCAGTCGAGGACCGCCGCCGAGTGGGCAAAGCTGCCCCGCTACTACGTGATGGACCTGGACAAAGGGATGGCGGAGACTGTTTCGCCGGAAATGCCGTCGGCGTCCGAAATCGCCGCGTGCAAGTGGCTGCCCGACGATGAATTGCGCGTCTACAGCGCGGAGTACAGCAGGACGGGGTTTCAGGGCGGCCTTCAATCGTATCGTGTTGGATCAAGCGGAAGATTCACCCCAGAGCTCCAGACCTTTTCTGGCCGCACGATCGATGTCCCGTCCATGTTCATCGCGGGCAAGAGCGACTGGGGCGCGTTCCAGAACCCCGGAGCCCTGGAGAGAATGCAGAAGACCGCGTGCACTCACATGGTGGGCACGCACTTCGTGGACGGGGCCGGCCACTGGGTGCAGCAAGAACAGCCCGAGGAAGTGAGCAGGTTGCTCATACAGTTTCTGCAGGACACAGCTCAACGCGCTCAACGCGCGTAGTGAAGGATGAAAACATGTGGCGACACATTGCAGCGTTCGCAATCGTGAGCAGCCTGTCCCTCGGCCGCCCAGCCATGGCGCAGACGCCCGCGACCGGTGAAGCCGACCCGGGCGTCAGACCGACTCGGTTGATTGATCGTGCTGAGGTTCGGGTGTCGCGCGTCGAGATTCAGCCCGGAGCGACACGCCGCATTCACACGCATGACGACGTCGAATACCACCTGTGGATTCCACTCGAAGGCACGTTGCAGCTCACGATTGGATCCGATGCGCCGGTTGCCGCCATGTCCGGTCAGGCATTCTTCCTCAGACGAGGCACGCCTCACGGGTTCAAGAACGTGGGCACGACAGCAGCGGCAGTGCTGGAGATCTTCGTGAAACAGACGGCGACGGCCGGCGGTCAGGATCCCCTGGGCGCGGTCGCGGCGGAATTGGCGGCCCTGCACCGCTCACCGCCGCGCTGATCGCGAGCCAACTGCTTCACGAAACCTTGTCGAGCCCTTCGGTCAGCTCGATATAGGTGCCCCACGGATCGGTGATGAACGCGATCGCGATGTTGAGCGCCGGCACTTTTCGATAGGCGACCGACAGTTTGATGCCGTCCGCTTCGAGTTTCCTGCAGAACTCCTCGAGGTTCTTCACCTCGAACCCGATGTGATCGAGGCTGCGTCCCGGCGTGCCGACGACCGGATCGGTCGACGGGGAGAAGTTCAGCGAAACACCAGGCAGGGTCGCCGTGAGGAACGCACCGCCGCCGCCCACGCCAGGCTTGCCTCCGAACACCTTCGCGTACCAGGCCCGCATCTCGACGTTCTTCGGATTGAAGAAGTGGACGTGGTGAAGGGTGATGGGGATCGCCTGCGTCTTGATCTCGACGAGCTCGACTTTCGTGTCATCGGGTCCCATGACGAAGGCAATCGATGCCCCGCCGGCCGCCGGTGGACCGGCGATGTCGTCCTTGACTTCCCGGTCCGCCGAGGCTTCCTCGCGCGTAATCATCCGGTACCCGTTTGCCTTCACCTTGTCGATCGTCTGACGGAGATTCGGCACCGAAAATCCGATATGGTTCACCGTCGTGCCTTTCGTGCCGCCGGTAGGCGCCTGCTGCCGGAAGAAGATGAGGACGTTCGGGAACTTGACGATTTCGGTGTTGTTCGCACCGATTTTGATGGACGTCCCGCCGAGCGTGTCGACGAAGAACTTCTTCTGCGCGTCGATGTTCGAGACGTTCAGATGGTGATGGCCATAGACGACGGGGCCATCTCTCGCCGCGAGAAGCTGGGCCGAAACGGGCGACAAGGAGGCCAGCACGAACAGAACCGACAGAACCGGCACGGGTATTTGATTCATGGTTTCATTCCTTCGTGCTGCGCCTTCCGTCTTACTTCTTGCGTTGAGCGCCTTCATCCGTCGTCATCTTCGGCGCATTCAGCCACACCGGCTGCACGAACGCGCCGTTGCCCGCTGTATCCCACACGGCGAACCGCACCCACGATTTTCCTGTCGCGTCGAATGGAATCGCGAAGCGCTTGGTCCCGAACGCGCCCAGGTCGGTGACCGAAACAACCTGACGCTCGATCTTCTTGCCGTCGCCCCACACCACTTCGACAAACGACAGCGGGAATGTCCATTCCACGTCCGCGCCGATCGATCGCTGCGCGCCCGTGCCGGCGACGGCGTAGTTCGTGATCAGAATCTCACCGGTCGACACGAAGAAATTCCCCTCTCGCAGCGCTCTCAGCATCGGGCTGACGTCGTCATCGGCTCCTGGCGTTTTGTCGATCTTCAGATAGTTCACCGGGAAGTTCGCGTAGGTGTCGTCTTCCGGTCCTTTCTTATAGGTGTCGATGTCGGCGATGATGTACTTGGGCTTCAACCCGGAGCTCGCGTAGAGGTTGTTCATCGTATCGGTCACGTCGAAGCACCGCCACTCGCAGATCCTCTTCTCGGACAGATCCATGCCCATGCCGGGCTTGAACGCGACGCCGAGATACCGATCGTTTTTCACGTACGGCTTGTCGAAGATCAAATCCGGATAACCGGTTGTGCCTTTCGTGCGCGGATGGGCGTGGTACCAGTAGGCGCCTTCCGCATCCATCATCTGCTGCACGTCGGCCGCGCTGCCCGTGTGGTACACCTTGCCGTACACCGGATCGATTTCGGTGAACGGCTGTCCCGGCTGGCGTACTTTGGACCAGTAGACGCTCCGCTTCGGGAACATGATGTTGTAGTGCCCGCCGAAGTACGCGCTCGGCTCTTCCCAGGGCGTCACGAGGAAATCGGTATCCGACGCCCGGCGCGTGGTCTCGAAGTAGTCCTTCTGATCCCTGAATCGCAGCGGCCCCGGGTCGTTCGGGTGCATGTCGCCGTGGAAGTCGCTCAAGCCGATGATGTTGAGGCCGAGCGCCTTCATGGCCATCAGATCCTGCATCGGCGTGTCGAACGAGCCCGAGGCGCGGACGCGATCGGTGAACCGCAGATGGAAGTGGTTCACGAACGTCTTGTAGCCTGGCAACGGCTTGAACTCGTCGCCGTGCGTGAACCGCAGCACCGCCTGACGCGTTCCTTCGGCGGAATCGGGACTGGCGTAGAAATACACGCCCATGTGCTGCACGGTACCCGGAGGGGCGTTGAACAGGGCGAAGTTGTCCACGTACTGCGGATTTTCCTCGGCGTCCGCCTGGCGGATGCCGAAACCGAACGTCGTCGCCGAGTCCTTCCGGTACCACACGTAGCCAAGGTTGATGTCGACCTCGCGCGTGAAGAAGAACGTATGCGGCGGCGTGAAGGTGGCGAGCGATGCGCCCTTGCCTTCCGCCACGAGCAGCCGATTCTGCGCCCTGACCGGCGCGATGGTCTTGTGAATCACGCCGCCGAACGCGTACTGCTGCGGCTGCCCACCTGTGTCACGCCACACGACGCGCGGCGTCACGTCGGTCGAAAATCCCTTCAGGCCCGCTTCATACTTGTAGGCAATCCACTCTTCTTTGGTTGTCGCCAGGGCGTCCATGCGCAGAAGGTTCGTGCCGCGATACGCCGTGAACCGCAGATCGCCGGAGAAGATGCCCATCGACAGTCCAGGAAATGTCACCTCGAGCGCCGCGCCGTCCGTCTTCACGCTGCATGACGTGGTGTGAAACGACGAGCTCGCGCGCTTGATGTCGGATTCGCTGCGCGGCGGTCCGATGATCTCGCGGCCCGGCTTCATCACGAGCGGCGCATCCCAGAAGGCGTACCAGCGATTCTTGGCAATCACGTCGGGCGTCAATTCAACGCCGGCGGCCTTCAGCGGATCGGCTTGCTGGGTTGACATGCGGCGAATGCCGCTGACCACGTGATAGTCCGGCGTCAGGTTCTGCCCCAGTGTCACCCACTGGCCTCCTGTCTTGCGCACCGACAAGTCGCGGACGATCGGCTGCCCACCGTCAATCGCGTAACGCGTCCGCATCTCCGAACCGTTCTGGCCGTTCCACGCGACCGTCAGGACGTTCTGGTCGATCGCCGCCGTGAGGCCCGAGCTCGCCTTGTACTGCGCCATATCGCAGGTCAGCGCGTCGGCGAGCGGCGTCGTGCCGGCGGCGCCCGTCACCGCTGCGGTCAACGTCATCCAGACGAGCGCCGTCGATGTGCTCACCACCGCCGCATACAGGAACAATCTCAGTTTGCCGACTGTCATAGCTCGCCTTCACTTTTCTGGCGGGCTCTCGCCCGCTCGACCACATCTAGCGGACCGTCTGTGGGGTGCGAGCGCGGGGTCCCCACCGCGCACGCCTGCGCGGTGGGGTGCGAGCGCGGGGTCCCCGCCGCGCACGCCTGCGCGGTGGGGTGCGAGCGGAGCGGCCCGTTAGTCAGTTCGAGAAGACCCTCCACTACCTGGAGCTCGTCGTCTGGCCGGTCTTCGGCGACACCCATACCGGCTGAACGAATGCGCCGTTGCCGGCCGAGTCCCAGACAGCAAATCGCACCCACGCTTTGCCAGTGGCATCGAACGGAATCGCGAAATGCTTCGTGCCGAACGGCCCCGAATCGGTGGCTGAAATCACCTGGCGATCGACTTTCTTGCCGTCGCTCCACACGACTTCGACGAAGTTCAGCGGGAACGTCCACTCGACGTCGGCGGCAATCGTCCGTTGATTGCCGGTGCCTGCGACGTTGTAGTTCCTGATCAGAATCTCGCCGGTCGTCGCGAAGAAGTTGCCGTCGCGAAGCGATTTCAAGATCGGGCTGTAGTCGTCGTCGGGCCCGGGCGTCTTGTCGATTTTCAGATAGTTGACCGGGAAGTTCGCGTACAGGTCGTCCTCTGGACCTTTCTTATAGGTGTCGATGTCGGCAATGACGTACTTCGGCCTGATGCCGAGACCCGCATACATATTGTTCATCGTGTCGATCGCATCGAAGCAGCGCCAGTCGCACATCCGAACTTCCGAGTTGTCCTGCCCCATGCCGGGCTTGAACGCCACGCCCAGATAGCGATCGTTCTTCACGTACGGCTTGTCGAAGATCAGGTCGGGATAGCCAGTGGTGCTCTTCGTGCGCGGGTGCGCGTGATACCAGTAGGCGCCCTCGGCATCCATCATCGCCTGCACATCCTGCGCGCTGCCCGTGTGATAGACCTTGCCGTAGCCCGGTACTTCCTCGACGAACGGCTGTCCCGGCTGCCGCACCTTGGTCCAGTACACATCCTTCGGCCAGAGGATGTTGTAGTGGCCGCCGAAGAACGCGCTCGGCTCCTCCCATGGCACCACCAGGAAGTCCTTGTCCGACGCGCGCCGCGAGGCTTCGAAATAATCCGTCTGCTCGGGGAGCCGCAGCGGGCCGGGGTCGTTCGGGTGCAGCTCGAAATGGAAGTCGCTCAGACCGACGACGTTGAGCCCGATCGACCGCATCGCCACCAGATCCTGGAACGGCGTGTCGAGCGATCCCGATGCGCGCTGGCGACCGGTGAAGTCGAGATGGAAGTGGTTCACGAACGTCTTGTAGCCGGCGAGCGGTTTGAACGAGTCGCCGTGCGTGAAGGCGAGCACAGCCTGGCGCGCAGGCTCGCCCGCGTCGGGGCTGGCGTAGAAATACACGCCCATCTTCTGCACGGTTCCGGGCGGCGCGTTGTAGAGGGCGAAATTCTGCACGTAGCGCGGCTCCTCTTCACGCTCGGGCATGCCGACGCCGATGCCGAACTTCCCGTCGGCATCCTTTCGATACCACACGTAGCCGAGATTCGTGTCCTTCTCGCGNNNGAAGAAGAAGGTGTGTGGTGGAGGAAACGCCGCAAGGGCGCCGCCGTTGGCTTCGGCCACGATGAGTCGATTCTGTGCCCGCACGCGCGCGAGCGTCGTGTTGACCACGCCGCCGAACTGGTGCAGCTGAGGATGCCCGCCGGTGTCGCGCCAGGTGACGCGCGGCGTGACGTCGGTCGAGAATCCTTTCAGCCCCGCGTCGTACTTGTAGGCCACCCACGGTTCGTTCGTCTTGGCCGCCGCGTCCATCCGCACCAGATTAGTACCCTTGTACACAGTGAACTGCAGGTCGCCCGAGAAGATCCCCATCGACAATCCTGGGAACGTCACGATGAGGCTTGCGCCGTCGGTCTTCACGCTGCATGACGTCGTGCGGAACGACGAGTCGGCGCGCCGAATTTCGGACGGCGTGCGCGGTGTGCCCAGCGTCCGGTTCGGTATCAGCGAGTCGCTGTTCTGAGCCTGGCCGCCACGGCCGCCACGCCCGCCGGCGTTGCCGCCGCCCTGTTGAGATTGTTGAGATTGTTGAGACTGTTGAGACCGGCGCCATGCCGCTTCGTCTTGCATTTCCTGCGAGCCCGGCATCACGAGCGGCGCGTCCCAGAACGCGTACCAACGGTTCTTGTTGATCACCTCTTCCGTCAGCTCGATGCCGGCCGCCTTCAGCGGGTTCGCCTGATCGTCGGCCATGCGGCGAATGCCGCTGACGACGTGATATTCCGGCGTGAGATTTTTGCCGAGCGTCGTCCATTGCCCGCCGGCTTTCTTGACCGCCAGATCCCGAATCACCGGCTGGCTGCTGTCGATCCCGTACCGCGCGCGCAAATCAGCGCCGTTCTGGCCGCTCCACGACACGACGAGCAGGTCCTGCTCGACGGCCGCCGTCAGCCCCTGCGCCGCCTTGTACTGCGACAGGT
>MNEX01000268.1 GCA_001917905.1 Acidobacteria bacterium 13_1_40CM_65_14 | reverse complement strand
AGACCCTTGAGCAGCGTGTAGAAAACCTGGAACGACGCGTGACCCTTCTGGAAGAACTACCGGCTCGAGTCGATGCCCTCGGGTTGCAGATTTCGCAACTCCGCGATGAGATGCGCGCTGAATTTTCTGCCGCCCGTTCGCGCGACGAGGAAACCAATCAGCGCGTCAGTGCCTTGCACCAGGAGACCAATCGACGCTTCGATGAAACCAACCGGCGCATCAGTGTCCTGCACGAGGACATCATCGGCCGGCTGGCGCTTATTCAGGAAGGTCAGCCCCGCCGACGCAAGCGACGTTGAGCAGGTCATGCTCGAGCGGTGACATATACTCGGCGGGTGCGATTCACAGCCAAGCTCACGCTTCTTTTGTTGCTGCTGACCGCGCCCGTCGTCCTCGTCGGACAGCGCGGCATTCCCTCTCCTGACTCCGTCTTCGGGTTCCGTCCTGGCGCCGACTACAAGCTCGCCACGTACGACCAGGCTGTCGACTACTTCAAAAAGGTTGCGGCGGCGACGAAATTCGTGAAGGTGCTCGAAGCCGGCAAGACGAGTCAGGGCCGGACAGAGTATTTCGCGCTCGTCTCGAGTCCGGACAACCTGTCGAAGATCGATCGCTACCGTGAGATCGCCCGGCGACTCGCGCATCCCCAAGGACTCAGCGAGAGCGACGCGCGTCAGCTCGCGCGTGACGGCAAAGCATTCGTCCACATCGACGGCGGATTGCATTCGACTGAAGTCGCCGGCGGCCAGCACGTCCCGCAACTCCTCTACGACCTCGTGAGCCGCGCAAACGACGCCGACGTCAAACCGATCCTCGACAACGTCGTGCTGATGCTGTGGCCGACGATCAATCCCGACGGTCAGCAGATGGTCGCCGAGTGGTACATGCAGAACGTCGGCACGCCGTACGAGCTGTCAGGACTGCCGCGCCTGTATCAAGAGTACGTCGGCCACGACAACAACCGCGACGCCTACATGCTCAACATGGTCGAGTCGCGCGTGCTCGAGCACACGTGGCGGCAGTGGGAGCCGCAGATCATCTACGTCCACCATCAGTCCGGTCCGTTTCCGACGCGCATCTGGCTGCCACCGTTCTCCGAGCCAGTCGGCACCGACGCGCCGTATCTCATCTCGCGCGAAGTGAACATGATCGGCATGGCGATCGCCAAGGGACTCGAAGAGCGCGGACAAGTGGGCGCGACGCACATGGGGACGGCGTTCGACGCGTGGTATCCCGGCTACGTCGACTACGCGCCGAACTTCAAGAACATCGCCGCGTTCTGGACCGAGACGGCGCTCTTTCAGTACGCGACGCCTCACGAGTACACGATCAGCGACTTTCCGCAGAACATGCGCGACCTGCGTCCGCAGAGTTTGTATTCCAGTCCGTGGCCGCCGGGATGGTGGCGGCTGCGCGATGCCGTCGACTACATGGAAACCGCATCGCTCGCCGTGCTCGAGTACGCCGCGAAGTACAAGGAGTCACTGCTCTTCGATCGCTACAAGGCGGGCCGCGATCAGATCGCGCTCGGTGCGAAGAAAGCGCCGTATGCGTACGTCATTCCTCAACAGCAGCGCGATCCGGTCGCCGCGGTGGAACTGCTGCGACGGCTCGCGTTCGGCGGCGTGCGTGTGTCGCAGATCACGTCCGCCGTCACGATCGCGAACGACACGTTCCCGGCCGGTACCTGGATCGTGCCCACGGATCAGGAATTCGCCGCGATGGCGCGCGAAGTCCTGGACGTCCAGAAGTACCCGGACCTGCGACAGTATCCCGGCGGTCCGCCCGAGCGGCCGTACGACGCCGCCGGCTGGTCGCTGCCGTTGCAGATGGGCGTCCGCGTCATCTCCGTTGCGGCGCCACTCGGCGAGGAGGTGCGCGGCACGTTGAAGCTCGTCGGCTCGATGCCGGAAATGAAGGTCAGACCGACCGCGTACGAGCCCGCTATTGATAATGATGCGGCCCCCTTCGACAGCGCGCCCGGCCTGGGGTTCAACTCCGACCCGGGCGCGGCCGCGATCGTGCCACCGCCCGGCCGCATCACAGGATCCGGTCCAATCCTGCTCCTCGATCCGGCGCAGAACAACGCGTTCCGCGCAATGAACCGCGCGTGGCGACAATATCAACAGGGGGCGACCGTGCAGATGGTGGGCGCGCGCTACGCGATCGCCGGGCTGACTGAGAACGCGCAGAACGATCTCGTGACTTCGCTGGCGCTTCAAGCCGAGCGAACCGCGTCGGTATCGGTGGCGTCCGGGTCCAGCCGGACCTTGAAGAAACCGCGCATCGGCCTGTTCGAGCCGTGGAGCACCAGCATGGACGCCGGCTGGACGCGCTGGACGCTCGAGCAGTACGGCTTCTCGCCCGTCTCGATCCGCCCCGAGGACTTCAAATCACCGCTCGGCGACAAGATCGACGTGCTGATCCTCGCCGACGATGTGCGAATCCCCATCGCGGGCGCGCCCGCCGGAGGACGTGGTGCCGGCGCCAGTGAACGAAGTCGCGCGGTACGGCCCGAGTACGCGTATCAACTGACCGCCGACGATCTGCAGCGCTTCGAGCAGTTCGTCCGCGGCGGCGGCACCGTGGTGTGTCTGAGCAACTCGAGCAACTTTGCCATCCAGCAGCTGAAGCTCCCGATCAAAAACGTCGTCTCGGGCCTCAGGCCCGAAGAATTTTTCCTGCGTGGTTCGATCGTCGAGGTCACAACCGATTCGAATCATCCGATCATGGCTGGCATGCCGGAGAAAGCGCCGGTGTTTGTCGACAGCAGCCCCGTGTTCGAAACGCAGGAGGCATTCAAAGGCACGGTCCTCGCGCGCTACCAGGACGCGGGATCGCCACTCCTCTCCGGGTACCTGATCGGCGAGACGTATCTGAACGGCAAAGCCGCCGCGCTCGATGTCCCGTTCGGCGGGGGCCACGTCGTGCTGCTTGGCTTCCGGCCCCAGTGGCGCGGTCAGCCGTTCGGCACGTTCCGCGTCCTGTTCAACGCGGCGCTTTCGAACGGCTCGCGGCCGTCGACAACGGATCGCATCGCCGATGCGGACGGCTTGAAGCTGCACATCAAAATCCAGAACGACGAGCCCCGACTCGTCATCGACGCGGTACGCCGCGTCGTCTCTGCCACGTCTTCCACGCGTTGAGCGATCAGTTCTTCGTCACCTGTCCGTACTGTGGCGAGGAGGTGGAAATCTATCTCGAGCCCGACGTCCGCGGCACGCTGGTCCAGGACTGCGAGGTCTGCTGCAATCCGTGGCGCATTCGCGTGTACGGAACCGGCGAGGACCGCGAGGTCGACGTCTCGCGCGCCGACGGATCGGAATGAGTCAGCAGACCAAAAGCCGCGCTACCGAACTCTCCACCACGGAGGACACTGAGGACACGGAGTGTCTCGTTCGCCGGTCGCGCAGGCCTTTGGGCAGCAAAACCTCCTGTCCTCCGTGTCCCCCGTGGTGGTGAGGTCATTTTGCAACCACTGGCATTATCATGCCGCCATGACTGAACGCCGCTCATTTCTCTCTCGTCTCGGCGCCGCGGCCGTATTCGGTCTCGGTGCATCGTCGGTACAAGCGCAGACGTCCTCGGGCTTTCGGCCTGCGCGCGAAAAGCTCGACGACTGGCTCGACGGGCTCCCGGGCAAACACCGGATGTTCTTCGACGCCACGTCGCCGCTCGGCGCCCAGGAGGCCGCCATGTTCGCGAACAACTTCTTCACCGCGAACAAGAACGGCTACGGTCTGGGAGACGCCGACCTCGCGGTCGTGATCGGCTTCCGCCATAACGCGATCGCGTTTGCGTTCGACGACGCCATCTGGGCGAAGTACGGCGCGGCGCTGTCGGAGAACGCCAAGTTCGTCGATCCAAGGACGCTCCAGGCGCCGACGGCGAATCTCCGCCGCGAGGCCTACGAGGCGCTCGCCAAACGCGGCGTCCACTTCGCCGTCTGCGACATGTCGGCGCACCGGATCGCGGGCGTGATCGCGCGCAAGGCCGACAAGACGATGGAGGACGTGTACAAGGAACTGGTTCCACCCGCCGTCGGCGGCTCGGTTGCGCACTTCGTCCCCGCCGGCATCGTCGCGGTGAACCGATGCCAGGAGCGCGGCTACTCCATCGCGTACGTCGGATGAATTCATTGCGGATTGAGGATTGCGGATTGCGGATTTATTGGTGATTGAGAATTGTTGGGATTGCGGATTGATTGTCGCTTGCGGATTGATTGTCGCTTGCGGATTGATTGTCGCTTGCGGATTGATTGTCGGTTCAATCGATCAATAAATCCGCAATCCGCAATCCTCAATCCGCAATGACGACTTGCAGTATCATCCGCCGCGTGATGCGCACACTCTTCTCGACGCTGGTTCTGCTCACTCTCGTCTCGGCACCGCTGATGATCATCCCGGACGCACAGACCAAACCGCGGGCGCGTGACCTCGGCGTCCCCTTCGACGGCACACCCGGACCGCTGAATGCGATTACCGACGTCGCGGGCGTCGAGGTCGGGATGACGACGCTGATTTCGGGACAAGGGGCGCTGAAGGTCGGCACCGGTCCCGTGCGCACGGGCGTCACCGCGATCCTGCCGCGCGGCAAGACGTCGAGAGATCAAGTCTTCGCCGGCTGGTTCTCGCTGAACGGCAACGGCGAGATGACCGGCACGACGTGGATTGAAGAAGCCGGATTCCTCGAAGGCCCGGTCTTCATCACGAACACGCACAGCGTCGGCGTCGTGCGTGACGCGGCGATCAAATGGTCGAGGGATCATGGCCGCACCGCGCAGGAGTGGTCGCTGCCGGTCGTCGCCGAAACGTGGGACGGCTTTCTCAACGACATCAACGGCTTCCACGTGAAGCCGGAGCACGTCTTCGCGGCGCTCGACGCCGCGGGATCGGGCCGCGTCGCCGAAGGCAACGTCGGCGGCGGCACCGGCATGGTCTGCTACGGCTTCAAGTGCGGCAGCGGGACCTCCTCGCGCAAGATCGACGCGCGCTTCGGTGGCTACACTGTCGGCATCTTCGTGCAGGCGAATCACGGCACGCGCAGTCTCCTGCGCGTCGCCGGCGCACCGGTCGGCCAGGAGATTCCGCAGTCCCCGTCCGCTCGCAACGAGAATCCCGCCAGCGCGCTCGACGCCATCGGCGAAGCCGGATCCATCATCATCGTCGTCGCGACCGACGCGCCGCTGGTGCCGCACCAACTCAAGCGCATCGCGCGGCGGGCGACGCTCGGACTGGCGCGGACGGGCAGCGTGTCGAGTAACGGGTCGGGCGACATCTTCATCGCCTTCTCGACGGCGAATGCCGGCGCGGCCGACGCGCGCGAGGCGGCGCAGGTGTCGATGCTCTCGAACGCGCGGATCGGCGCCGTCTTCGAAGCGACCGTGCAGGCGACCGAAGAAGCGATCGTCAACGCGCTCGTCGCCGGCGAGACGATGACCGGCGTCGACAATCATCGCGTCGAGTCGATTTCTCACGACGCGCTGCAGCAAGTGCTGCGAAAGTACAACCGCCTCACACGTTGATCAGACAACCGCAGAGCGCGCAGAGAACGCAAAGAAAACCAGGCTCTGCGCCCTCAGCGTGCTCCGCGGTTGCTTCTGGATCCTATGCCTGACTACGACATCTTCGAGCTCGGCGACATCGTCCTGCAATCCGGGCTGACGCTGCGGCAGGCGCGGCTCGCCTACAAGACCTACGGCGAGCCGAACGCCGCGCGCGACAACGTCGTGCTGATGCCGACCTTCTACGCCAGTCATCACACCGACACCGAAGTGATGATGGCGGAAGGACGCGCGCTCGATCCGAGGACGTACTTCGTCGTCGTGCCGAACATGTTCGGCAACGGGCTGTCCTCGTCGCCGAGCAACACGCCGCCGCCGTTCGACCGCGCCGCGTTTCCGCCGGTCACGCTGTACGACAACGTCGTCCAGCAGTATCGCCTTGTCACCGAGCGGCTCGGCATCACGCGCATCAGGCTGGTCGTCGGCTTTTCGATGGGCGCGCAGCAAGCCTTTCAGTGGGGCGCGCTCTATCCGGACATGGTCGATGCCATCGCCCCGATTTGCGGATCGGCGCGGACGTCGGTGCACAACTTCGTGTTTCTCGAAGGCGTGAAGGCGGCGCTCATGGCCGACGCCGCGTTCGCCGACGGCTGGTACGACACGCCGCCGGTGAAAGGCCTCATCGCGTTCAGCCGCGTCTATGCCGGCTGGGCCTACTCGCAGGATTTCTACCGCGCGCACGAGTACCGCAAGATGGGCCTCGCGTCGGTCGCGGACGTGCTGCGCTTCTCGGAAGCACGCTACCGGTCACGCGACGCGAACGATCTCCTCGCGATGCTGTGGACGTGGCAGCACGCCGACATCAGCGCGAACCCGCAGTTCAACGGCGATTTCGCGGCGGCGCTGCAGGCGATCTCGCCTCGCGCGATCGTCATGCCGAGCGCGACCGATCTCTACTTCCGCGCCCGCGACAACGAGCTCGAAGTTGAACAGATGCCCAACGCGCAGTTGCGGCCGATTCCGAGCAGCTGGGGTCATGCCGCCGGCCGCGGCGCCAATCCGGTCGACAACGAGTTCGTCGACGCGGCCCTGGCTGAGCTGCTGGAACCAGCCGGCGCGGGACGGTAGACTCGATCCATGTCCATCATTCGACGGCTCTTCATCCTGCCGGCGGTCATCGCCGCCGGCACGGTTTCGTTTGCGCAGTCGTCATCCACCACCACCGCCGCCACGCCGCTCGTCGAGCGTGTGGCGGACACGGGGTTCATTCAGCTTCAGGCCGACAGCTTCCGTCAGCTCGACGCGCGCCAGCAGGCGCTGGCCTACTGGCTCACGCAGGCGTCGATCGCCATCGATCCGATCATCTACGACCAGCTCTCGCAGTACGGTCTGCGCGAGAAGCGCCTCCTCGAAGAAATCGTCGCGCGGCCCGCCGGTATTCCGCCACAGACCTTCGCGAAGCTTCGAGAGTTCGCGCTGCTCTTCTGGGCGAACCGCGGCAACCACAACGAGAACACCGGTCAGAAATTTCTTCCGTCGTTCTCGGCTGACGAGCTGCGACAGGCCGCATTGGCGGCTCAGAAGAGCGGCGGCTTCGCGACGAAGTACGGCGACATGCCGGCGCTGCCGAAGCCTGAGGACGTCGAGCGCGAGCTCCGCGATCTTGGTCCGTCATTCTTCGATCCGAACGTCGAGCCGATCACGACCGCGAAGACGCCGCCGGCTGGAAAAGACATCATTCAAGCGAGCTCGAACACCTTCTATCGCGGCGTCACGCTGGAGGATCTCAAGAACTTTCGCGAGAAGTACCCGCTGAATTCGCGGGTTGTGAAGGGGTCGGATGGCGTCCTGCGCGAAGAGGTATACCGCGCCGGCACGCCGGACGGTCACGTGCCCCCGGGTCTCTACGCCGTCTACTTGAACAAAGCGATTGGGTATCTCGACAAGGCTCGCGCCGTCGCCGACACCGCGCAGGGCAAAGTCATCAGCGATCTCATTCGCTTCTATCAGACCGGCGAGCCGAGCGAGTGGCTGAACTTCGGCGCCGACTGGGTGCGCAACGACGCGACCGTTGATTTCGCGAACGGCTTCATCGAGGTCTATCGCGACGCGCGCGGCGCGAAAGGCAGCTCGCAGAGCTTCGTCACGGTCACCGATCGTCCCGTCACCACCGCGATGACCAAGCTCGCGCAGAACGCCGCGTACTTCGAGCAGAAGGCGCCATGGGACGCAAAGTACAAAAAAGCCGCGTTCCAGCCGCCCGTCGTCAAGGCCGTGGAGGTGCTGATCGAGACGGGCGACTTCCACGTCACGACCATTGGCGACAATCTGCCGAACGAGAACGAAATCCGCGAGAAGTACGGATCGAAGAACTTCCTGCTGCTCGGGAGCAGCCACGCGCTGTCGGCGGCGAGCGCGGACGCCATGAACCGCGAGTTCGTGGCGTCGGCTGAAGAACAGGAGCGCGCACGCAAGTACGGCGAAGAGGCCGAGGATCTACTCGTGGCGATGCACGAGGTCATCGGTCACGGGTCCGGACAACTGAGCGAGAAGGCGAAGGCAGGCGCGCAGCCGTTCCTGAAGGAGTACTACTCGACGCTCGAAGAGGCGCGCGCCGACCTGATGGCGCTCTTCAACGTCTGGGATCCGAAACTGAAGGAACTTGGTCTGACGACCGATCAGGAGAACGTCGCGCGCGCGATGTACGACAGCTCGGCGCGAGCGGCGCTCACGCAGCTGCGCCGCATTCCGAAGGGCGACACGATCGAGGAGGATCATCAGCGCGCGCGTGCGCTCATCGCGAACTTCGTCAAGGACAGGACCGGCGCGATCGAGCAGTTCGATCGCGACGGCACAACGTTCGTCCGCGTCGCCGACTATCAGAAGATGCGCCACGGCGTCGGCCAGTTGCTCGCCGAGCTGATGCGGATCAAAGCCGAGGGCGACTACGATGCGGTCAAGGCGCTCATCGACAAGTACGGCGTCCACTTCGATCCGAAGCTCCGCGATCAGGTGGTCGCGCGCTACAAGCAGTTGAACCTGCCCGTCTACTGGGCGGGGATCAATCCCGAGTTGACCGCGCAGCTCGATGCGAAGGGCGCCGTGACAAGCGTCCGCATGACGTACCCGCGCGACGCGGAGCGTCAGTATCTGAGCTACGGGAGCATGTACCAGAGCAAATGAAGTAACGGCGTAGCTCGCCGGTCGTCGGCGCTAGAATTCTCAAGAAGGTGCGCTATGGCGGGTGCAACAACTGTCATTCACAGCGATCCCGATATCCTCGGCGGTACTCCCGTATTCCAAGGCACTCGCGTGCCCTTTCGTAATCTCATCGACTACCTGGAGGGAGGTTACAGTCTCGAAGAATTCCTAGACGCCTTTCCCTCAGTCACCCGCGAGCCGGGATCGTAGAAGTAGACGCGCCTCCGGTGGGGGTGTGCGTTCGGTGGTGATGGGAGCGTCGCCCGCCATCACGAGGCGGTCGACATTCGCACGAAGCAATGGCCAGCCGGAGTGATCGGCGCGGACATCGACGTTCGCGTCACTGACCACCTGTCAGCGGCGCCGCAGTTTCGCTTCCACACCTTCCCGTATCCGGCCGTCTCGATCGTGCGTCCGGGTGTCGCGGTCCGCTGGCGTTTCTAGGCGTCTCGGGCTGATCGTGGCTACTGCGTGACGTCGAACGAATCAAGCCAGATCCACGAACCTTTGGAGCTCTCGTTGCGCGTTCCGGTGACCTCGATCGAGAGCGAATGGGTCCCGAACTCGAGGCCGTTGAAGCTGTAAGGAACGCCGCGACCTGCCGGCGACAGGTACGTATCGACGGTCGCTTTCTCGTCGCCATCCAGGTAAACGCGCGCGACCCCCGACCACTCGTCACGGTAGGCGTTCCACGCGATGCCGGTGCCGTTGAACCTGAGCGTCACGCGAGCGCCGGCGTCGGTCGCCATGATCGCGCGGCCGCCGCTGTGGGTCGGGTTGATGTTCGGGTACCAGTGGCCCGTATACAGCAGAGCGGGGTCATCCTCTTCCACTCGGCCGGTGTTGGCGGTGATTCCGCCGCGAATAGGTGAGCCGTTTTCGATGTCGAACGCGTCGATCCAGACCCACGACCCTTCGGTGCCGGGACCGCGCTCGTGAGTCACTTCGATCGACAGGGTGTGTGGACCGGCGGACAGCCCTCGCGCCGTAAAGAGCGTGTCCTGGTAGTGGGCGGTCTCGCTGTAGCTGTCGACCACCGTCATCGAACCGTCGAGCGAGACCGTAGCCAGGCCGGACCAGCCGTCCTTGACTCCGATCCAGCTGATGCCGGTTCCTGTGAAGCTCAACGTCGCGCGGGCGCCGCGGGAATTCGTCAGCGCGGCCTGGCCGCCGCTGTGGCCGGCAGCGCTGTTCGAGTACCAACTGCCGCTGTAGTTAATGCTGGGGTCGTTCTGCTCGACGCGAGTGTCGTGCGCATCGGACACAATTGCCGCGAACAGGAACGGCGAGAGAAGAAGGATTCCACGAAGATGGCTCGTTCGCATCGCATTCGGAGGTTCAGCAACCCCTGAGCCAAATGCCGTTGCGGAACGAGTTCAGGCGTTACCGATGGTCAGCCATTTGTCAGCCGAACAGTTCGTGAGACACTTGCGTCTCAGAGGTGCATCGTGAAGAAACTGGTGATCGTTGCGCTCAGCATCGGCTTGTTCACCAGCCAGGGCACCGCAGCGCAGTCGACGCGAGAGTCCCTCCAGGGTGTCTGGCGGATTGTGGAAGCCACGATCACAGGCCCTGGAGCCCGCACGATCCCATTTGCCGGGCGACCCAATCTGACGATCATCACCGCCAGGCACTACAGCCGGGTCGAGGTCCAGGCCGACGGACCACGACCGCCTCTGGCGGATGTGGCAAAAGCAAGCGCCGACGAATTACGAGCGGCGTGGGGACCACTCGTGGCCGAAGCCGGGACATATGAGGTGACACCTGGCAGTCTCATCACGATGCGACCGATCGCTTCGAAAAACCCTGCGGTGATGGGTCCGGGGGTGTTCATCACCTACGCATACAGACTGGACGGCGACACGCTGTCGTTGACCCAACAGCGAAACCAGAACGGCCCGTTCGCCGCTCCGTTCACGCTCAAGTTGATGCGCGTCGAATAACCCGCCTGGCCGCGACGCGCGACGCGTCGTCTCATTTGCGATTGGCATTCACGATAGCCGCAAAGCGTGACGCGCGCTCGTCCCTGCTGAGCGACAGCGCCCATTTCCAGGCGGTCTCGTAATCGTACAGTCCCCTTCGTTCGCTTTCGACCTCGACCTGCCGGTCAGCGAAGTCCTTGCCCCAAAGGCCCGCCCACACGTCGTAGAGGAACAGAAAGAGCACCCGATGTTCATCCACGTCCTGCGGTCTGATGGTCAGCCGAGCGATCAGTCGGTGGCCATGTTCGTGGACCAGCGTCGCTTTCTTCACGTCGGTTGGATAGCTCGCTCGCAGGTACATCGGACGATCGCCGTTACCCGAGTGGCTCGGCCCCTCGAAGACCACGGCGTTGACGTGGTTTTCCATGTACGTCAGCCCGGTACCGCGCTCCATCGACTCGATGATCGTCGATCCCTCGTCCACCCACAGGCGGCGGTATGCTTCCGCGGCCCCGGCAAACGTCTGGTCTTGCGGCGTGAAGGTCATGCTGACCCTTCCCGCTGCGAATACAGGAACGCCAGATGGCGGCGCGGGGCTGCTGCGGCAGTCGGCGAAAATGCCGCAGATCGCGATGCACGCGAGCGCGCCTGAACGTGTCATCGTCTGTTTGTCCGTTAGACGACGGACGCGTCCATCTGGTCGAAGACCGTTGCTAGGTGGGAGATTGCTCTAACGCCGGCCGCTGAAGAGCACGACTTCCACCATCGGCTGAGCGCGCGTGATCGCCAGATGCCGGCCGTCGCGCGACCACGCGAAGTCGCCGATCGTCGTCCCGCTGAAGTGCGTGAGCTGCGTCGTCGTCTTGTCGTCGAAGTTGTAGCCGAGAAGGTTCGTCCGATTTGGATTCGCGTAGGCAGCGAGCGAAGCCGTGGATTGCGGGGGTCGGGGCAGCGTACGGGATTCGGAACCGCTACCGACGCGTGAGCGTCGGCGGACATCGAAGTCGTGCGCCTTGCCGATGTCCTCGCGGACTCGGTGCAGCTCTTCAATGATGGGGTCGCGCCGTTTCATGTTGAACTCCCTGATGGCAGCTCCTCAGGTGTGCAGATGATCGGCGGCGTCAGCCCCGCGGAGCGACAAATCGCCTCGATCGTACCACGCATGGTCGCGTTTGCGATGTGCTTGCAGTTCCACGTCTCCTCCACCATTGCCGGTTCAATTGTTGATGGGCGGCGATGACGATGTCGCGACTTGGCTTGGCAGGAGACAAATGCAACCACGAAGGCCCGAAGACACGAAGACGAACAAAAGTCTTCTTCGTGCCTTCGCGTCCTCGTGGTTGCCTTTTGTGGTGTTGGTCCTCATAGCAACAGCTCTTTCAGCCGCGCGTAGCCCGATCGGCTGATCGGCAGCTTCGTCCCGTCCGCCAGAATCGCGATCCGATTGTCTTTGACGGCGAGCTCGATCTTGGATAGGCGCGCGATGTTGAGAATATACCGCCGATGGATCCGGACGAAGACGTCCTGGTCGAGGAGCGTCTCGAGCTCGGCGAGCGTCTGCTCCTTCAAGAAACTCTTGCCGGCGGTCTTCACCGACACGTAGTCGTCCTGCGACTCGAGGTAGTCGATCTTCTCCACCGGGATGACGTGGACGTCGGCGCGATCGCGGATGAGAATCCGCTCGAGCGGCGTGTGCCGCGCCCGTCCGGCGGACACAAGACCCTCCGGGACTTTCTCCTTCGCCGCAATCCGGGCGCGCGCGCGATCCAGCGCCTCGGCGAGCCGCTCCGCGCTGAATGGCTTCAGCAGGTAATCAACGGCATGGACCTCGAACGCGCGGATCGCGTACTGGTCGTAGGCGGTGACGAAGACGACAGTCACGTCGCCGCCAATCAGCTCCAGCACTTCGAATCCATCGAGCTTCGGCATCTGGATGTCGAGCAGCAGCAAGTCCGGACGCATCTCCGCCACGACCTTGACCGCTTCGAATCCGTTGCCGCATTCGGCGACGATCTCGACGTCGGCGTGCGCGGCGAGAAACTCGCGCAGCATGCCGCGCGCCAGCGCCTCATCGTCCACGATGACCGTTTGAATGCGCGTGTTAGACATAGAGCAGGTTGCAGAATGACGCTCTCCACCACCGTGGTGGCGAGGTGTCGACAAAGATTTCGCAATGCACGCATGATCAGGCCGCAACCTCCGCGGGAATCCGCACCTCGACGCGGAAGCGGCCCGCGTCCTCCTCGACGAGCACGGTGCCCTCCGCGCCGAACTGCGTCACGACCCGCTTCTTGAGCAGGTCCAGGCCGAGACCAGCGCGCTGCCGGCGCGGCCGATCGGGATCGCACGGGTTCTCGATCTTGATCGTCAGCGTCGGCCCGCCGCGACTCGCCGCGATGTGGATCGTTCCGCCTTCGACGAGCTGGGATACGCCGTGGACGACGGCGTTCTCGACGAGCGGCTGAATCAGCAGCGGCGGCACGAGGCACGCGATCGCCTGCGGATCGGTCTCGCGCGTCACCTGTAGCCGCGATCCGAGACGGACGCGCTCGATCTCGAGAAAGCGGTCGGCGAGCGCGAACTCGTCGGCCAGCGAGATACGGCTGTTCGCTCCGAGCCGCAGCGTCTCGCGCAGGAATTCAGCGAGCAGCAGGCACATGCGCCGCGCCGCGGCCGGATCGACCGTCGTGAGCGCGCTGATGGAATGCAGGCTGTTGAACAGGAAGTGCGGATCGATTTGTGCGCGCAGCGCTTTCAGCTCCGCGTCGCGCGTCAGCAGGCTCAGCTCGATCGCGCGCCGCTCGGCGTGCTGCGACGCCTCGAACGCGATCAGCAGATAGTGCAGGATCGACGCGAGCCAGAACAGCAGCGCGCCGACGACAAAGATCAGCAGCCGGCGCTCGGCAAACGCGGTGCCCGCATGAAGGCCAGGTGCGAGCAGGTCGACCGCGCCGGCCCAGACCTGGCCGATGCCGATCCAGATCGCGCTCGCCATTGCGGCCGCGACGACGTGAACGAACGCGGTGCGCCAGACGCCAGAAACACGGCGGCCGCCGCCAGCCACGTCGTGCGCTCGCTCAAGCCCGCCGTCAGCAGCAGACCGATCGGCAGCCACCCAAGCAAGTACAGCCCGAGCCGTCGCCGATCGCTGAGGATGGGATGCATCTAGTTGCGGATGTTGACGCCGCCCATGAGCATCACCCCGCGCAAGACCAGCGTCGGCGGCGATCCGCCGGCAGGCGGGCGTGTCTCGTTGCCGACGCCGCCCATGATCGGCATCGTGCGGTCGTCGACCACCCAGGTCTCCGGCACGATGATCTCGAAGCCGCCCATCATCGAGACGATGTCGAGGACCGCTTGCTCGCCTGGCGGAATCACCGCGCGGCGCAAGTCGATTTGTCCGCCGCCCATGATGGCGACGAGATCGCCTCCGCGAAACGGGTTGGCGGTCGACGTCCGGTTGCCGCCGCCGAGGATGCCGACGATGGTGATGCGCTCGTTCGGATCGCCGCGCGGCGGATCAGCGGTGCGCTGCATCGTCTGCGCGACGAGCGCGGCGCCGGCGAGCACGAGGAGCAGTGGCCAGAAGAGCCGCCACGAGTGGGAAGGCAAGACGTGCAGCATCGTCAGCAGCCACCAGCTCCCGAAAAACGTCATCAGTCCGCCGCGCACCAGTCCCCCGCGATCGCCGGCCTGCGTCATGTTCGCCACGCCGAAGGCAATCAACGCCACCGGCCAGAACCGCAGGATGTCCCGGGCGTTCACCAGCTCCAGGACGTCCAGCGTCAGCACGACGCCGACGAACATGATGATCAGACCGAAGACCAGATGCGGGGTGAGGCCCCCGCGTGATGGGGTCGTCATAACAGTGCTTCTCCCGGGACATGACGCTTACCCGATGACCCGCATCAGGAAGGACACGACCTCAATGAGCAGCCCCGGCCTGGTCGAGGGGCGCGTTCGAGAGAGTGTGACGGACGTGGCAGATTCCTGACCCGCGCTTTTCGGTCAGCGGCGGAAAGCTCCCGGCGAATGACGCCCGAACGCGCTTCCGTTACACTCTGCGCGGAGGTTTTCTACATGCGGCGGATCGTCTTCCTGGTGGCCATCTGCGGACTCATGACCGGGCTCGTGATCCCAACGCTCGCGCAGCGCGCAGCCGAACCGGCGCCGCCCGCGGCGTCCGAGCCCGACGATCCGGTCAAGACGCTCGTGGGACGACTGGAGCTGGAGACGTACAAGGCGACCGTGAAAGGACTGACGCAGTTCGGCGATCGGCGTCAGGGCACGGATCGCAATCGCATGGCCGTCGACTGGATCGAAGCGCAGCTCAAAAGCTACGGCTGCCCCACCGACAGGATCAAATACGAATATCAGCCGAATCCGGCGACCGCCTCAGGACGCGGGCGCGGCAACGCCGGCCGCGGCAACCTCGCGCAAGGCGGCGGCCGCCTCAAGGGCGTTCGTGCGCGCACCGGCGTCAACACCGATCCGATGGCACAGCCTGACGAAGCGATTCGCGCGATCAACATGCAGCCGACCACACCGGGCCCACGCGAGATGGTGTACTGCACGAAAGTCGGCGCCACGCACCCCGAAGAGATGTACATCGTCGGCGGCCACATGGATGGCCAGGGCTGGGGCCAGGCCGCGAATGACGATGGCTCCGGCACCGCGCTCGTGATGGAGCTGGCGCACGTGTTCAGTAGTCCCGACGTTGAGACCGAGCGGACGATCCGGTTCGCGCTCTGGAACAACGAGGAAACGGGATCGCAGGCGGCTCGCGCGTACATCGCGCAGCGCGGCCCGATGCAAGGCAAAGAGGATCCGCCCGGATCCGGGAAGTATCCCGAACCGAAATGGCTCGGGATGATTCAGCACGACATGATGATGTTCGACCACGGCATGCCGCGCGAGGACGGCACGGTCAGCAAGGAGCAGCGGCCGGAAGCCGATGTGAACATCGAGTTCCAGGTGAGCTCGAAGATGGCCGCAGAGAGCCAGAAGCTTGCGTGGGTGTTCCAGGTGGCGAATGAGAAGTACGCGACCGACTATCCAGCCGTCGTCGGGAGTCACATGACGAACACGGATTCCGGGCCGTTCATCGATCTGATTCCCGCGATCAGCCTGCGCGAGAACGAGCGCGGCACGCAGATCGGCGCCGGCTGGGATCCGCAGTGGCATCAGCCGACCGACGTCTTCACCACGTACTCCGACAAAGATTTCCGTCTCGGTCTGAACGGCGCGCAGACGACACTCGGCGCCGTCGGCACATTGACCGGCGCCACGATCAAAAACCCATAGCATCGGATCGGTAGGGGCCGGTCTTCAGACCGGCCCGGCGCGATGGCACGGCCTAAAGGCCGTGCCCTGCCGTTTTGATGTGGCGCTTTACGCGAAGGCAGGAGGCCTGCGCTACAAGCGGCCGCCGAGCGCCTCCGCATGAGCGAAGAGCGCCGGCGCGCCGCCGGTGTGCAGAAAAATGATTGTCTCGCCAGGATCGATTGTGCGCGCGCGAACGTCCGCGATGAGCGCCGCCATCGCCTTTGACGTGTAGGTCGGATCGAGCAGCACGCCGTCGCGCTCGGCGACGAGCGTGATCGCTTCGAGTCCTCCAGGCGTCGGAATCCCGTAGCCCTCGCCGATGAACTCTTGATTGGTCACGAGATCGTCGGGCGCGATCGTGACGTCGACGCCGAGGAGCGACGCCGCTTCGGTCGCGATGCGCGCGGCACGAATGCGCTTCTCTTCTTCTCCTCCGCTCACGGCGATGCCGTGGAGCCGGTACGAGGGCGAGAACAACCGCCACCCGAGCTCGAGTCCCGCCTGCGTCCCTCGCGATCCGCTCGCGTAATACACACGTGACGGCGACACGCTCATGGCTGTGAGCTGCTCGACGAGCTCGCGCGTGCCGAACACATAGCCGAGCGCGCCGACGCCGCTCGATCCGCCGACGGGAATCACGTACGGGCGCTCACCTCGCGCGCGAAGCTCGTCGACGACCTCGCACACGCGCGCCTCTTCGTCGGGCGCGACGGCGATTCGAGGATCCGGTCCGGCGGGAATGAGGTGGACGCGCGCGCCGAAGAGGTGGTCGAGCAGGTAGTTGCCCTGCCGCGGCGGATCCGGCTCTCGCGTGGTCAGCACCAGCGTGACCTCGAGGCCCGCCACCCGCGCTGCCGCGGCCGTCATCCGCGCGTGATTCGACTGCACAGCGCCGGTCGTCACGATGGTCGTCGCCCCGAGCCGCTGCGCGTCGGCGATCAGGAACTCCAGCTTCCGCGCCTTGTTGCCGCCGAGCGCCAGGCCGGTGAGATCGTCGCGCTTGAGTAGAATGCGGGGACAGCGTGAGCGTCCGCCAAGCGCGGCGCGCAGTCCGACCGCCTCGGTCAGCGGCGTCGGCAACGTCGCCAGCGAAACGCGAGGAATTGACTCTATAATCGCGCGAGCGTTGCTCATGATGTCCCGGCCCATCCTACCAGCCACCGTCCTCCTCTCCGCGCTCGTGTCAGTCACGGTTCCGCTCGCCGGCCAATCCAGGACGGTGCCGTACCGAACGCTCAACGATCGTCTGCAGCCTCGCGAGTACTCAACACTGGCCGACTGGCAGCGCCGGGCGTCGTATCTGCGCGAGCACATTCTCGCCTCGGCCGGGCTGCTGCCCGCGCCGGAGAAGACGGCGCTTCGTCCGCACGTCTTCGACGAGAAGCGCCATCGCGATTACTCCGTCTCGAAGGTGTACTTCGAGAGTCTGCCGGGCTTCTACGTCACCGGGAATCTGTATCGTCCCGCCGGCAACAACATCGCGGGGCCGTTCCCCGCGATTCTGTCGCCGCACGGCCATTGGGCGTACGGACGGCTCGAGAACACCGACCTCACGTCGGGTCCGGGTCGCGCCATCAGCCTCGCGCGCCAGGGATTCGTCGTGTTCACGTACGACATGGTCGGGTACGACGATAGCCGCCAGCTGACGCACGAGTTCGGCGGGCCACGCGAGAAGCTTTGGGGGCTCAGCCTCTCCGGCCTGCAACTCTGGAACAGCATCCGCAGCGTGGACTTCCTCGAGTCGTTGCCGGAGGTCGATCGCGATCGCATCGGCGCCACCGGAGAGTCGGGTGGCGGGACGCAGACGTTTCTCGTCGCCGCCGTCGACGCGCGCATCAAAGTGGCGGCGCCGGTGAACATGATTTCGCTGCACATGCAGGGCGGCTGCTTGTGCGAGAACGCACCAGGTCTGCGGCTCGACACCAACAACGTCGAGCTGGCCGCGCTCTTCGCGCCGCGGCCGCTGTTGATGGTCGCCGCGACCGGCGACTGGACCAACGAGACGCCCGAGGTCGAGTACCCGGCGATGCGCCGCATCTACGCGCTCTTCGGCGCGGAGGATCGCGTCCACTCCGTTCAGTTTCAAGCACCGCACAACTACAACCGGAACAGCCGTGAAGCGGTCTACAACTGGATGGCGCGGTGGCTTCAGCATGCGCCGGTGGACGTGCAGGTCAGCGAGCGGCCGTTCACAGTCGAACGCCTGACCGATCTGCTCGTGTTCCTGGGCCGATCGCTGCCTGACGGCGCGCTCACCGCCAATCAGCTCGTCGACCACTGGATCGCGTCGGCCCGTCGGCAGCTTCACGACGGGGATTCGCGCATCTTCCAGTCGGCGCTCCTCCACGCGCTGACGTTGGAACGCCGCCCCTCACGCGACGGCGCCGCCTCGAAGGTCATCGTGAGCGCTGGTGTTGATCCGGACGTGGACGCGGCGCTTCTTCGCGCCGGCTTCACCGTCCGTCAGGTCCGCGTCACACCCTACGACGCCGAAGCCGCAGCGAAGATCGATCACTTCGACACCTACAACCGTACAGCCGCGAGTCAGCGCGTCGCCGACATCGTGCAGGCGCTCGACGAGAACCCGGGCGCGATGATTGTCGCCGGCGGCGATTTTGGTTTGCCTGCGCTGCTCGCGGCCGCGGTCGTCCCGGTCGCACGTGCGATCGTCGACGTCGGACGGTTCGACAACGGCAGCGATCAAGCGTTCGTCGAGCGCGTGTACATCCCGGGCCTCCGGCGCGCCGGCGATTTTCAGACCGCCATCGCGATGACGAGGGGCCGCGTGGAGATCCACAACGCCGCCGACCGCTTCACGCTCGAAGGCGCGCGCGTGCAACGCGATAAGCTCACGCCCCAACAAATCGCCGCGCTGCTGCGATGACGGCGGCCGTTCGGCGAACATCCACTCCTTCGGACATTGATTAGATCATGAGCTTCCTGACCGACTTGAAATTCGCCCTTCGTTCGCTCTCACGGGCCAAGGGCCTCTCGCTCACGGTGGCCCTCACGCTGGCGCTCGGCATCGGCGCCAACGCCGCCATCTTCAGCGTCGTCCGCGGCGTGCTCCTGAAACCGCTGGTCAACCGCGACGAGGATCGCCTCATTTACATCCGCCAGAGCGCGCCCGGACTCAAAGCCGAGAACACTGCGTTTTCGGTTCCGGAAATTCAGGACCTGCGCTCGGGTCTCAAGACCGTCTCCGCTATCGGCGATTTTTCGACGATCGGGTTCACGATGGTCGGCCTCGGAGAGCCGCGCGTCGTGCGCGCGGGCGTCGTCGGTGGCTCGTACTTCGACGTGATGGGCCTTCGGCCGGTCCTCGGACGGCTGCTGAACGCCGGCGACGATGGGCCGACCGCTGCGGGCGCGGCCGTGCTGACCTACCGGTTCTGGACGACGGCGCTCAAGAGCGACCCGACGGTGATCGGCAAGACGATCCGCCTCGGCACGCGAAGCGCCACCATCGTCGGCGTCCTCGAGCCGTCAGTGCCCTATCCGTCCGAGACCGAGCTGATCGCGAACGTGGTCTGTAGCTCGCATCACTTGTCGGCGACGATGGTCACCGGCCGCGAGCACCGGATGACCGAGCTCTTCGGTCGCCTCGCACCGGGCGCGGATCTGGAGTCGGCCCGCGCCGAAATCCAGGCGGTCCACAAGAGCATCGTCACGTCGCATCCCGAAACGTACAAGCCGTCGGCCGACTTTCGTATCAACGCGGTACGCCTGCGCGATCAGATCAC
This sequence comes from Acidobacteria bacterium 13_1_40CM_65_14, assembly GCA_001917905.1. GTDB lineage: Bacteria > Acidobacteriota > Vicinamibacteria > Vicinamibacterales > CAVVIG01 > QHWF01. The sequence continues at coordinate 22,308 of MNEX01000268.1, read as the reverse complement.
GTCGCGCGCGCGAACCGTGCTGCTCGTCCTCCTCGCGGCCTCGGGGCTCATCTTCGTCATCGCCTGCTCGAACGTCGCCAACCTGATTCTCGCGCGCAGCGTGCGGCGCGAGTCCGAGCTGGCGGTCCGTGCGGCGCTCGGCGCCGGCACCGGCGCGCTTCGGCGCACGCTGCTGGCGGAGAGTCTGCTGCTGTGCGTCACCGGCGCCGTACTCGGCGTCCTCATCGCGCGGCCGATGGTGGACGTGCTGGCGCACTATGCGGCGCGCTTCTCCGTACGCGCGCTCGACATGACGCTCGACTCGAGTCTGTTGTGGGTCGGCGTCGCGCTCGCCATCGCGGCGGCGCTGCTCCTCGCGTTCGTCCCTCGCCTGCCGTCCGCCGACAGCACCCCAACGCGGCTGCCGCGTTGGGGGCCCCGCAACGCGTCGCATGGCTTCGGCCTCTCGAACGGCGGCGTTCGCATCACCGGCTCGACGACGCGCCGGCTGCAGGCGTTCGCGGTCATTCAGATCGCCGCGTCGTTCGTCCTGCTCGCCGGCGCGGCGATGCTGCTCAAGACGTTGTTGACGCTGCAGGCGACCAGTCCCGGGTTCAACACGAGCGTGTTGGCCGTCAACGTGCCTGTCCCGTCGTTCGGCCGAACGCCGGAGCAGGTTCGCGGGATCTATCGCGAGATTCAGCGGCGGCTCGCCGAGGTGCCAGGCGTGGAACGCGTCGCCGTCGGCGGCAGCGTGCCGTGGCGCGACGCTGGGAATTTCGGTCCCGGCTTCGTCTTCTCGGTCGAGGGCCGCACGCAGAGACCCGGCGAAGAGGATTCGCGCGGCAAGTTCCGGTCGGTGTCACCGGGCTTCTTCGCGGCGCTCGGCATTCCCATTCTCGCCGGGCGCGATTTCACCGATGCGGATCGGAGCGGCGCCGAACGCGTCGTCATCATCGGACAGACGCTGGCGGAACGGATCTTCCCTGGACAGGACCCGATCAATCGCCACCTGATGTGGACCGACAGCGTCATGCGGTTCATCGGCATCAGCACCGAGCCGCGCCGCATCGTGGGCGTCGTGGCCGACGTGAGCGACGAACAGATCGAGCCGACGGCGGCGATGCTCGTGTATCACCCGGTCGAGCAGGAGATCGGCGGCGGGCGATTGTTCGTGCATGCGCGCACCGATCCGTACGCACTCGTGCCGACGATCACGCGGATTGTGCGCGACATGTCCACGGACACGCCCGTCGAACGAGCGAGCACGCTCGAGGACGTCCGCGCGGAAGTGCTGGCGCCGAATCGATTGAACACGATTGTGTTCGGCGGCTTCGCAGCGGTCGCGCTCGCGATCTCCGTCGTTGGTGTCGCCGGCGTGCTGGCGTTTTCGGTCAGCGGACGGACGCGCGAGTTCGGCATCCGTCTCGCGGTCGGCTCGCAGCCGCGGCACCTGCTCACCGGCGTGCTGACCGAAGGGATGGTGATGGCGGCGTTCGGCATCGTCGCCGGAGTCACGGGTGGCTACGCGCTCGCGAAGATCGTCGCGAGCTTCGTGCAGGACGTCCAGCTGCCGGGCCTGCTGCCCGTGATTGGATCAGCGGCCGTCCTGCTCGTCGCGGCGATCGTCGCATCGGTTCTTCCGGCGGCGCGCGCCGCGCGCGTCGACGTCATGCAGGCGCTGCGCTCGGAGTGACCGGATTCGGTACCGAGCTGCCGACGCTCGGCTAAAGCCTTCCAACCTTCGCTCACTCGATCGGGCGAGCTTCGGCTTGGCAAGCGCGCGACGACAGTCGGCGACGGCGTTCACGTTCGCCGACGCGATCGTCATTGATTGTGTTCGGCGTGCGCGTGCTCAACCCGCGGCGCCGCGTTGACGAGACCCTGCGCCGCCGCTGCGACCGCTCTATCAACCGCTTCGGCGAGCTGTGCGTCCCGAGAGGATGAGGAACCGGACGACAGTCCGCCGCCGGCGGCGTGCAGCAATCCGAGAGCGCCGGCCCCGAGTTTTCGCCGCGTTCCGGTGCCCTCGCCCGTGGTCGTCGCGACGACCTCACCCGAGCGCACGTCCACGACGCTCAACCAGATCGACACCACCATCTCGTTTGTCTGGCGTCGATAGGCGCCGACGAGCGGCAGCCGGAATCCGCCGCCTCCCGCGGTCCGGTACCGCTGCTCGTTCGAAAAGCGCGTGATGGATCCGAGGACCAGATAATCCACGCCCGCGCGACGCGCGTTGTCGCGCAGGACCGGTGTGAGCCCCCGGCGATCGTGAGTTGGATCGTCGTTCGACAGCCATCGACCGTCCAGGAGACGGAACGGCGCGACGCCGACGAGCTTGTCCAGCAGCAATTCCGCGACGATGGTCCCGAGCTGCGGCGGCGGCAGTATCCAGCCACTCGGCATCGCGTCGAAATCGACGACTGCCAGCGTCGGATGGTCGCGCGGATCGTCCGCCGCATTCGCCGCGCTCGCGACGCCCAGGATTCCGGCCACGATGACTGCTACGACCCAGCTGTTGTGAGACTGCATCGTCTCCTCCTCGCTCGCTATTGCGACGACCGAGGAAAAACGAGGTCAGCCGATCGAGTTCATTTTTGCGGATCTGCTTTCAGACAATTCGCCACGAGCCCGTTTGTGCCGGTTTTCGTCACGTACCTAACGATATACTTACGCCGCTTTTACTCCCAATTTACGGTCTCAAGGAGGAGGTCAGTTTATGTGTCGACGCCTCTCCGCGCCCGTCCTCATGTTGGTACTCCTACTCGCAGCGTCCGCATCGCCGGCAGTCGCCCAAGGCGGGCGGGCCGAACTCAACGGCACCGTGCTGGATCAAGGCAAGGCGGTGTTGCCCGGCGTCACCGTCACCGTCACGCACGAAGGCACCGGTCAATCGCGACAGGCCGTGACAGGTGGCGAAGGTAGATTCGTCATTCCCACGTTGATGCCAGGCACCTACACGATCAAAGCGGAGCTTCAGGGTTTCGAAACGACGATCCGCACCGGGCTGGTGATGGGCGTCGGTCAGGAACTGACCGTCAGTCTGACGCTCAACCTCTCCGGCGTGAGAGAGGAAGTGACCGTCACCGCCCAGACGCCGGTGATCGAGACGACCGCGAGCAACATCGGCACGAACATCACGAGCAGCGAAATCGACAATTCGCCGAGTGCCAACCGAAGCCAGTTCAGCCTCATGCAGACGATCCCCGGCCTCGTCCCGACGCTGCAGGTCGGATCGTTCGAAGGCGGCCAGTTCAGCGCCAACGGTCAGGCGACGACCAACAATCTGTTTCTGGTCGATGGGCAGTACGACAACGACTCCCGCCTCGGCGGATCGCAGGGCACGCAGGCGCGCGTGACGCTCGACGCGATGGCCGAGTACCAGGTGCAGACGCACCAATACGGCGCCGAGTACGGCGGCCAGAGCAACAAACTCCAGGCGACCGACTACTTCCTGAAACAGGCGGGCGAGGAGAATCCGGAGTCGGGCAGCAACGTGCTGGGCGGAAGCATCGGCGGGCCGATCCTCAAGAACAAGTTGTTCTACTTCGGCAACTTCGAGTACGACCGCGCGCACGAAGCGGCGAACCTCAACTTCCCCGCCATCGCGGCGCCGCTGGCCGTCTCGTACTCGACGACGACCAACTTCACCGGTCCGAACAGCTTCATGCGATTCGACCACCAGGTGAACGGCAACAACTCGCTCAGCTTCCGCTGGACGCGCGAACGGATCTTGACGGTGAACGACTCGATCGAGAACGACCTGGCCATCCTCGATGCCGCGAGGCACGAGAACGACTCGGGCGATCAGGTCATCAGCTTTTCCTGGGCCTCGGTCCTGAACAACCGCACGACCAATGAGGTCAAGGTCGGCCACGTACGGGAGAACCTGCTCCAGGGTCCGAGGGCGTTGTTCGGAGACACGGACTCCACGTCGGCGTTCTTCGACCATAGCTGGAAGTTCATCGGGTTCCACGGGCTCGAGCCGTTCGACGTCGGCCCGCAGAACTCGCATCCGGATTACCTCGCGGGCAACCGGAACACGTACGCGCAGAACATCATCCGCGACATCACGGTCGACGACTCGCTCACCTGGCTCAAGTCGGGCTGGGGCGGCGAGCACACCGTCAAGGCTGGCGTGTCGTTCAGCCGCGACGCCGCGGAGCCGGCGGGCACGGCGGCGAATTTCATCGGGAACTTCACGTTCCCGACCGACAGGCCCTTCAACGCTGTCGATCCGACCACGTATCCGTTCCGCTTCCAGCTCGCCATGGGGCAGTTCGACTTCAACGTGATCGATCATCGCCTCGGCTCGTACGTGTCGGACAAGTGGACGGTCAACAACCGGCTCACGCTGAATCTCGGCCTCCGTTACGACTGGCAGGGCGCCACGCCGGCCGACAAGAACGCCTTCGGGCCGCGGCTCGGCTTCGCCTACAACGTCGCCGGTGACGGCAAGACGCTCGTCAGAGGCGGCATTGGTAAAGTCTTTCAGTACACGCAAACGCCCATCCTCATCACACTGGCGCAACGTCAGGTGATTGCGCCGACGCTCGCCTACGACACCGCGCAGGTGACATCTCCCGCGACGACGGGCACGTTCCCGGTGAAAGCTGGAGATCCGAATGCGACGGCCTGTCTGAATCCGGCGGCCGCATCAAAATCTGGCGTGGCGGTCATCAGCTCGGCGTGCAAGGCATTCCTCGTCGGTCTTCGCAGCCAGGTCCTTGCCGGTGGATTCGTCAACAGCGTCACGGCCGGGCCGATCATCGACAGTCCCGATCGCCAGATGCAGCACACCTGGGCGTTCAGCTTCGGCGTCAAGCGCGAGATCGCAAAGGACATGGCGGTGTCGATCGATTACGTCGGCAACCGCGGGCGCGATCTGACGGCCGTCATCGACATCAACGAAGGACCGATGAATCCCGCCACGGGCAGGGTCACGCGGCTCGGCATGAGCGGGTTCAATCCGAACAACGTGCTGAACCTGCCGGCCGCGGCGCTCAACGCCACGTTCGTCCAGTTCAATCAGGAGCAGACACGGCCCGAGTTCAATACCGACTTCAATTCGCTGGAAGTCGAGCTCGAAAAGCGGTTTTCGACCCGCTGGTCCGGCCGCGTGAGCTACACGTTGTCACACTGCAACGACGTCGTGGCGCCGCTCGCGGTGCTGGGCGCCTCGGACACCGACCCGCGGCTGGATTACGGCCGGTGCGCGCGCGACAACCGCCATGCGTTCGCCATGAGCACGAACGTGCAGCCGTGGAAGGGTCTCGGCGCCGGAATGGTCTTCCGCCGCTACTCGGGCTACCCGATCAACGAGACGACCGGCGTGGACACCAACGCCGACGGCACGAACAACGACCGTCCACTGAAGGGCCGCGACGACTTGACGTTGCCGATTCGGTCTGCGGTTGACTCGCGCGGCGTTGCGATCCGCAACGGGCTCGATGGCCAGCAGAAGTTGATTCTGGACGGCCGCGTTCAGTATCTCTGGCGCGTGCAACGGTATCAGGTCGGGTTGTTCCTCGAAATCTACAATCTGACGAATCACAACAACTTCGGCGATCCGACCGGAGCCAGGAATTCGGCGAATTTCATGATTCCGATTGTGGTCGACAATCCCCGGACCGCGCAGCTCGGGTTCCGGCTGACCTTCTGAATCGGGTGATTTGGTAATCGGGTAATCGGGTCATGGAATTGACCCGATTCCCGATTCAATCCTGCCGAAGCGCGCGCATCGGGTCGACGGTGGATGCGCGATGCGCCGGGATCAGTCCCGAGGCAACGCCGACGACGAGGAAAAAGGCAGCGGCGCCGGCCAGAGTCGCCGCGTCGTTGGCGGCGAGCCCGTACAGCAGTGACTGAATGAATCGACCCGCCGCGAGGGCGCACGGAATGCCGATCGCGACGCCGAGCGCTGCCAGCGTGAATCCTTCGCGCGCGATCATACCGAGCACCGACCGCCGGCTGGCGCCGAGCGCGATGCGGATGCCGATCTCGCGCGTGCGGCGCGCCACCGCATACGCCAGCAGTCCGTAAACGCCGACGCACGCGAGGAGGACCGCGAGCGCCGCAAAGAACGACGAGAGCCCTGAGACCAGACGCTCCTGCAGGAGCGCCTCGTCGACCCACGCCTCGAGCGTGTACATGGTGCGGACGAAGTGCCGCCCCTGCGACACCACGACCTTGACGTACGCGTCGCGGACCCCGTTCGTGTTGCCGCCACCGCGGACGAGCGCAATGGGGACCCGAGCGCGCGCCGGTTCCTGGAGTATCGGCCGGAACAGCGCCGCCACGTGCGGTTCGCGAATGTTGCCGATCGGCGCATCGTTGACGACGCCGACAATTTCAATCGGGCGGTGTGCGGGATCGCGCGACATCCGAATCCGCTGGCCGATCGGGTCGCCGTTCGGGAACAGTTTCCTCGCCAGCGTGGCGCTGACGATCGCGACGTGTGCGGCGCGTGCGTCGTCGTCCCACGTGAAGTCGCGTCCCTGCAGCCGCGCGATGCCCACCGTCTGGAAGAAGCCCGGCGAGACCGCGTCCGACAGCCCGCTGACGTCGCCTGATTGATCCATCGAATCGGCGCGCGCGAACGTTTCGGACGGAAGCGAGAAGTTGAAGTACGCGGGAAAGACGTACGCAAACGCGGCCGATTCGACGCCGGGAATCTGCGAAAACTGGCGCGCCAGCTCCCAGTAGTAGGGGCCGCCCAGCGTGGCGCCGCGGTCACCGGGGTTCAGCCATAAGCGGGTCCACAGGATCTGCCGCGCCGGAAACGCGGAATCGTTGGCGCGCAGTCGCGACAGACTCCTCGCGAACAGCCCGGCGCCGACCAGCAGTACCAGCGACAGCGCGATCTGCGCGACGAGCAGGATGCGCCCTGTCCGTCCGATGCGGTGGGTCGAGGCGCGCGTGGGTGATGCGACAACGCTCGCGCGGTCGGCCGTCGCCAGCCACGCCGGAAGGACGCCGACGACGAGGCCGGTCACGACGGCCACCAGCGCCGCCGCGCCCAGTACGCGACCGTCCGGCGTCATCGTCATCGCCATCGGCAGAACCGAAGTACTGGCGAGCGTCGCGCCGAGCAGGCGGCTCGCCCACCACGCGAGTGGCATCGCGGCGAGCACGCCGGCCGCCGACAGCATCAGGCTTTCAACGAGGAGTTGTTGGACGAGCCGGCCGCGGCTCGCACCGAGCGCGCGGCGCACGGCGAGCGATTGATTGCGGGCGACGGCCCGGACCAACAACAGACCGCTGAGGTTGGCACAGCCAATCGCGAGCAGCAGTGTCGTGAGGCCGATGAGCACGAACAGCGGATCCGCGTATCGTCGCCGCAGCGTCGAGAATCCCGTGCTGATCGATTCCACCTTCACGCGCTGCGACCGTATCTCGGCCTGCTCGCTCGAGGGCAGTCCAGCCGGCACGGCGGCGGCCTGAATCGCCGGCCACTCCGCCGCCACTTCGGCCCGCGCCTGCTCGAGAGTGACGCGCGGGCGAAGACGCCCGATGATGTTCCAGGTGCGAAGCGGCCGCGTCATATCGCCCGCGATTGGGCGCAACGTCGGGACGGTCACGAAGAAGTCGGCGCCGGCGTCGGCCTGCAGTCCGTGGAACCCGGGCTGCGTCACGCCGATGATCGTCAGCGGCGTCCCGTCGACTCGGAGCGTCTCGCCGACCGCACGTGGATCGCCTCCGAACTGACGTTGCCAGAAGCGATAGCCGATCACGATGACCGGCGCACCGTCGTTGTTGGACGCGTCAGCGTGATTGATCAAGCGGCCGACGATCGGCCGCACGCCGAGCATCTCGAAATATTCGGGCATCATGGATTCGACGCCGCCGTCGACCGCCACGCCGCGCGCTTCGGCCCGAAGGACGCCGCCGCCCGAGTACATCGACAGAAGCTCGAACGCGCGCTGCTCGGCGCGGAAAGCTTCGAAGATCGTCGCGTAGACGAACCGATTCTGGGTGCCGCGCTCGTCGGTGACTGTCATGACGGCGAGGCGGTCCGGCTCGCGCACGGGAAGGGGGCGGAGCACGATCGCGTTGAACAGACTGAAGAGCGCCGTGTTGGCGCCGATGGCGAGCGCCAGTGTGGCAATGACGACGACCGAGAACCCCGGGGCACGGCGAAGCGAGTGGAACGAGTAGCGGACGTCGTGGAGTAGGGCGTCGATCATCGTCAGAGGACGGCGGGCAACCGGGGAGCCAACGACTCGACTACCCGATTACCCGATTACCCAATTACCCGATTACCCAATGGAGCTTCAGCGAAGCGTCACCTTCTGCGCCCGCCAGTTCCAGATCTCGCCGACGATCAGGTTGTTCTCCGTCCGGCAGTCGATCGCGTTGACGATGCCGAACTCCTTCGGCAGCTTTCCCGCCTTGCCGAACTTGCCGACGACTTGTCCGTTCAATTGGACCTTGTAGATCTCGCCGTGGTCCATGCTCTCGGGATCGTTCGAGTTGGAGCTGTAGAGATACTGCGTCGAGCCGCCTGACACGCAGATGGCCTGCGGTGTCCCGACGTTGGTGATTTGCGACTTGAAGGTGCCTTCGCCGTCGAAGACCTGGATGCGATTGTTTCCCGCGTCGGCCACATAAATGTTGCCGGCGGCATCGCTCGCGATCCCGCGGATCTGCTTGAACTGACCCTGTGCCGATCCGGTCTGTCCCCACGACTTCACGAAGTTCCCGTCCTTCGTGAATTTCGCGATGCGGCTGTTGGGACCGGACCCGTCGGCCACATAGATGTTGCCGGCGCGATCCCACGTGACGTCCGACGGCCGGTTGAAGGCGTCTCCCGGAATGCCGGCGCCAGGCGCGCCGCCGCCGCGTCCGCCACCACCGCCGCCGCGACCCCCCTCCGGACCGCCGCGGCCGCCGGCCGCGGGCGCAGCACTCTCGGGCGGCACGTCGAGCTGACGCGCCGGGACTCCGGGGCCGGCGCGAAGCGTGATGTTCTCGGGTTTTCTGCCGAGCACCAGTTGGTATCGGCCGTCCGCATCGAACTTCACGACCTGGTTCGATCCGGCGTCGACGATCCAGACGTTGTCCTGCGGATCGACGCGCACCTGCTGCGCGAAATTCACCGCGTACACGCCCTGGCCGATCTCTTTCACGAACTTGCCGTTCTGATCGAATTGAAACAGGCGCGAGCCGTTGTGATAGAAGGTGCGCTCGTCGCCGAGCGTGGCGACGGCATGCCCGGTCCGCGCGTAGACGAAGACGTGGCCTCGAGAGTTCGTCGCGACGCCGGCCACTTCACCGTACGACGGCAGCTGCAGGAAGTCGGCGTTCCCGTCGTAGTTGATCTCGCGGACCGATTGCGCAAACGGAGAGGCGCCGGCAGCAAGAGCGGCCGACACCACGAAGAATCGCAGCATGCGCTTCATGGATGGCTCCTTACTTTCCGGCGGAGGTTGACGTCTGCTGCGGGCGCAGGAGGATCTTCTGCACACGCCACTGGGTGATTTCGGCGACGTAGATCTCGTTGGGATTCCGGCAGTCCATCTGGTGGATGCTGCTGAACTCCTTGAAGCCGTGTCCCGCCTTGCCGAAGCGGCCGAGAACTTTTCCGTCCAGCTCCATCTTGTACACCTCGCCCGTGGTCGCCGCCTGATCGAAGTTGTTGCCGGTCGGGAACGAGTTGGAGCTGTAGAGATACTGGTGCGGTCCGTTCGAGATGCAGACCGCCCACGGCGCGCCGACCGTGTCGTACACGGCCTTCTGGTTCAGATCGTTGTCGAGCACGACGATGCGCGAGTTGCCGCGATCGGCGACATACACCATTCCCTTGGCGTCGACCGAAATCGCGTGCGGCGTGCTGAACTGCAGCGGGCCGTTGCCGCGCGTGCCAGCCGATTTGATGAACCGGCCGTTCTTGTCGAATTTCACGACGCGCGAGTCGCCGTACCCATCGGACACGAAGATGTTCCCTTGCGGATCCCAGCCGATGTCGGTCTGGCGATGAAACGAGTACGGCCGGTTGGCGCCGGAGTACTGACCGCCGCCGGGCGTCAACGCGAGCTGGTCGAGCGGATCCGGCCGCTTGCCCAGCACCATCAGGAGCTTGCCGTCGGGGCTGAACTTCTGGATCACGTTGGTCCCTTCATCGACGGCCCAGACGTTGTCGTCCTTGTCGACGCGGACCGCATGGGCGAAGGAGAAGCCGTAGCTGCCGACGCCGAACTCCTTGACGAACGTGCCGTTCTGATCGAACTCGAACAGGCGCGTCTCCCCGCTGCGCACGAACACGAAGACGTGGCCCTTCGAGCTCGTGGCGACGCCGACCGCTTCACCCATGTACAGGCCGGCGGGCAGCTTCAAGAAATTCGGCACCGAGTCGAACGGGATCTCGGGCGTGGTGGCCTTCGCCTTGGCGGGCGCGCCGCCGCCTTGCGCGAAGACGGGACCAGCGCACAGCAGCAGCGCGACGAGGGCGATCGAGCTGAAACGTCGCATTCGTGCCTCCTCTGATGATGACGTGGAAAGGATGGAGAAAGGACAGGCGAAGCCTAGCCAGTTCCTTATACAAAGTAAAGGCGATCTCGACCTCGCCGGTGTCTGACACGTGTCAGACACCGAGGACTGTCTGAAGAAGGGGAAGGCGTTATGAGCGTCTCGTCAGCACGAGACGCACTTGTGGTTGTTTTTCGCGCCGAGCTTTTCGAGGAGTGCGAGCGCGTCGGGCCACGGCTGGATGCGCTGCACCGGACCGTTGGCCATGTCCGCCGTCGTCTTGCCTTCGCGGTTGACCGCTTTCACGTTCGCGCCTTTCGAGACGAGATACTGAATCATCTCGACGTCGCCGCGCGCCGCGGCATTGTGCAGGGCGGTGTTGCCTTCGTGATCCGACGCGTTGACGTCGGTGCCGAGCTCTTCGACGAGGAATTTGACGGCCGCGAGCATGCCGGCCGGCGCGAAACGATGCGAGTTGGCGGCGAAGCCTTCGCCATAGCCGCTGCCCGCCGCCGCGACGATGGGCGGCACGCCGGGTCCACCGATCGGAACCGGCGGCTTGGTCGACACGTCCTGCACATCGCGATCGATGTCGGCGACGCGCGGCCGGCCCGCGCCCTTCATCGTCGGGATGTTCGGATCGGCGCCGCGCGCCACGAGCAGCCGCATCGCCGCGACGTCGCTCGCGTACGCGGCGCGCCAGAACGGCGTCGCGCCGATCTCGTCGACGCCCGAGAGGTCGAAGCTGTAGCCGGAGTACCACACCTTCTTGCGCAGGCGCGCGTTCGGATTCGCGCCCTTGTCGAGCAGCGCCGTCACCAGGTCGAGATACGTGGTCTTCTGATTCAGATGGGCGCGCGGCTGCGGATACAGCGACTTGGGCGCCCACTCCACGTTCAGCGCGCCGTAGAGCGGTGTCGCGCCGTTCTCTGACGCGAGATTCGGATCCGCGCCGCGATCGAGGAGGTACTTCGCGACGTCGAAGTGGCCGTTGATGGTCGCGATGAGCAGCGGCGTCGACTTGTCGCCCGCGGTCAGCTGATTCACGTCGACGCCGGCCTTGATCACGGCCTGCACGGTGTCCATGTAGCCCTGACGCGCGGCGAGATGCAGCGGCGCGAGGCCGCCCTGCGCGTACACCAACTCATTCAGCTGGTACTGGCGATCGATGCCGGCTTTCCCCTGTCCGCGGCCGCCCGGAACGTTTCTTCCCTCTTGCGGATTCTGGTTCTGCGGAGCTTGTCCGGCTTGTCCCGGCGGCACGTTCGCCTGCGGCGCGGCACCACGCCCGAAGCGGCCACCGCCCTGATTGCCCTGTCCTTGCGCCTGACCCGGCACCGGCAGCGGTGGTCCTGCTTGCGGGTTGCCGAAGAGAATGCCGCCGAACGAATTGCGATCCAGGCTGTGGAGCTCGACGATCTTCGTCGTCGTCGTCAAGTCGGCGCCGCGCGTCACGAGAAGATCCATGACCGCTGCACGATCCGACGCGGCCGCGAACATGGCCGCGTTGAGTCCGCGCGTCGATTCCTGGGCGTTGATGTCGGCGCCATGGTCCAACAGGACTTCCACCGCGTTCGTGTTGCCCGACGCGGCGGCAAACATCAGCGGCGTCGTGCCGTTCGCGGTTTTCGCGTTGACGTCGGCGCCGGCCTTGATGAGCGGTTCCATGACTTCGGCGCAGCCCTGCTGCGCCGCGAGGATCAGCGGCGTGTAGCCGCCGATCCGCGTCGTCGCCTTGACGTTCGCGCTGGCGTACAAAAGCGTCTGCGCGAGGTCGGCATCGTTTTTCATCGCAGCCCAGTGCAGCGCGGTCATGCCGTCGCCCTGCGCCGCGTTGACGTCCGCCGCCTGCTTCAACAACGCACGCACACCGGCTTTGTCGCCCGCCTGCGCCGCATCGGCCACCGGCGAATTGCCTCCCTCGGCGTTCAGCATCACGGTCAGGCAGAGCGCGGCGAACACCACGCGCAACAGATTCCTTCGCACCATTCTCCCGCTCCATGTAGGGCGAAGGCTTTGGAGCTTGTGAAAGAATCACGTTGAACGCAAAGATCGCAAAGCGCGCAAAGCATCTTTTTCGAAAAGATTCTTCTTTGCGGTCTTAGCGGCCTTTGCGTTCACGTGATTTCTTCACATCCTCTTAAGCCAAGCCGGTCCGCTCGCCTAAAGGCTTCGCGCTACATCAGAAATCCTCACCCTTGCTTGGCATCCGTCGTCATGGGCGCCATCGCCGTATTCAGGTCGAGCGCCGCGGTGCTGTCGCCGAACTGCGGCATGTCGATGCCGAGGCCGTGGACCAACGCCAGCATCGCGTTGGCGAGCGGCGTTTGGTCGGCGGCCCGGAGATGCAGTCCGCCTTTCAACGCACCGCCGGCGTGACCGGCCACGAAGAACGGCACGCGCTTGTGATTGTGCAGATTCGAATCGCCCATCGGCGAGCCGTAGACGAGCATCGTGTTCTCGAGCAGATTGCTGTCGCCGTCCGGCGTGTTCTTCAGCTTCTCGAGGAAATACGGAATCATGCTGACGTGATACGTGTTGATCTTCGAGAAGTCCATGATCCGCTCCTCGCGCTCGCCGTGGTGAGACGTGGAGTGGAACGCGCCGTTGTAGCCGCTCTCCGGGTACGTGCGGTTCGACGCATCGCGGCCCATCTTGAACGCGAAGACGCGCGTGATGTCCGACGCGAACGCCAGCGCCTGCAGGTCGAACATCAGCTTCGCGTGCTCGGAGAACGAGTCGGGCACGCCGATCGGCGCGCCGGGCAGCTCGCGCGGCTCGCCGCTGCGGTTGAACGCCTCGACTTGCTGAATCCGCCGCTCGATCTCGCGGACATTCTCCATGTAGTCGCCGAGGCGCGCGCGATCCGCCGCGCCGAGCTCACGCTGCAGCCGCGCGACCGACGAGCTCAGCCAGTCGAGAATGCTGCGATCCTCTTCGCGCCGCTCGCGGCGCTCGCCCGGCGTGGCGCCGACGCCGAACAGCTGATCGAAGATGACGCGCGGGTCGCGCACCATCGGCAACGGCTGCGTCGGCGATGCCCAGCTGATCGAATCCGTGTAGGTGCAGGAATAGCCGTACGAGCAGCCGCCCGCCTGGTCCACGTTCTCGATGCAGAGCTGCATCGACGGAATCGGCGTGTCCTGTCCGTGCTTCTGCGCGTACAGCTGATCCAACGAGGTCCCGGCGCGGACGTCCGAGCCCTGCGTCTGCTTGGGGTGCATCTGCGTCAGGAACACCGCGCTCGACCGGAAATGGTCGCCGCCGATTTCCGGCGCCGTGAACGCTTCGGCGTTTCGCACGTCGCAGTTGCTGACGATGGTCAGATAGTCGCGGAACGGTTCGAGCGACTTCAGGCTCGTCGCGCTGAGATCGAACTCCTTGCCGACGCCGGCCGGCGCCCACAGATTTTTCTTGATGCCAATCGCCGCGCTGCCCGCGGCGCCGTGCACCATCTCCACGCACACCAATCGAAGCTTCCTGCCCGCGGCAGTCGCGGCGGCGGCGCGGCCCACCGGCACCATCGCTTCGAGAAACGGCAGCGCCATGGTCACGCCCATGCCTTTCAGGAGGGCCCGGCGTGACAGCTGCTTCTGCGTGAGGAACATCGTCTGTGTCTCCTTATCCGGTGTCAGACACGTGTCTGACACCTAGATACATCTAGCGTGGCGAACCCGCGTCGGTGTTCACAACTTTTGTCGGCGTCTGGACTTTCACCATCCGGAACGCCGCGCTGTTGACGACGCCCATCACGTACGACGAGAAGCGATTGTCGTTCTTCGCCGCGCCGGCGACGATCGCGCGGACGGTCGGCATGTCGGTGTACTCGACGCGGCGGCCGAGTGCATAGGTCAGCAGGTTTTCGGTGAAGCTGCGCAGCATCATGTCCTGATGCTTGAGCAGCGCGTCGCGGAGACCCGCCGGACCGTTCATCGTCGTGCCGTCGTAGAGATCGCCGACCGAATCGACGGCCACTTCGTTGTCCTTGACGCGCCACGCGCCGGTCACGTCGAAGTTGTCGAGCGCGAGGCCAAGCGGATCGATGAAGCGGTGACACGCGTTGCACGTCGGGTTCTTGCGGTGCTCTTCCATCCGCTGACGCGTGGACAGCATCTTCCCGCCTTCGTTCGCCTTCACCGAATCGTCCAACGCGGGCACGTCGGGCGGCGGCGGCGGCGGCGGCGTCCCGAGCAGCACGTCCATCACCCATTTGCCACGCAGCACCGGCGACGTGCGGTCCGCCACGGAGGTCGACGTCAGGATGCTGCCCTGGCCGAGCAGCCCGCGACGGTACTCCGGCGTCTGCACGCGGCGGAACTCACTGCCGGTCACGTTGGGGATGCCGTAGTGCTTCGCGAGACGCTCGTTGACGAACGTGTAGTCGGCGATGACGAGATCGAGGATGCCGCGATCGTCGCGCACGATGCTGTCGAAGAAGAGCTCGGTCTCCTTCCGCATCGCCTGCGCGAGCGTGTCGTCGTACTGCGGATACAGCAGGTAGTCCGGAAAAATCTTGTCGAGATCCTGAAGCCGCAGCCACTGACTCGCGAAGCGCGTGGACAGCGCATCGGATCGCTTGTCGGCAAGCATCCGGCGGACCTGCTTCTCGAGACCGGCCTGCGTGCGCAGCGCGCCGCTCGTGGCCGCCTTGATCAGCTCCGCATCGGGTCCGGTTGCCCACAAAAAGAACGACAAGCGCGACGCCAGATCCTGATCGGCAATCCGATAGCTGCTCGCCGTCTTGAGCAGCGTGGCCGGCGCCTGTTCGGTGCGGAACAGGAATCGAGGGCTGACGAGAATCGACTGCAACGCGAGCCGGATCCCGTGCTCGAAGTCGCCGCTCTTGCGGCCCTTCTGGAAGAACTCGATCGCATCCTGGATGTCGTCCGGCGTCGCGTCGCCGCGATATTCGGCGGCGGCTCGGCGTGTCCGACACGCCGGTGACCGCCGTCGGTCCGACGATCCCGACGTCGCGCATGTGCGGCAGCGCCGTGACGCCGTAGCTGATGTCCACGTCGGCGAGCGTGTTCTCGAGCGGCGCGATGATGTCGTCGACCGGTCCGTCGAGACGCTGGATGAAGCTGACCGACACACGCTGCGGCCCGGCGCTGATGTGGATCGACGGCGTACGCAGCTCGAGTCCGTTCGCGCCTTTGTTCTGACCGAAGTCGGTCTCGCTCATCGACGGGCTGACGTCGAGCAGGGCCACGCGCTCGCCGTTGATCGACACATCCACCTGCTCGGGAATGTTCATCGTCAGCATCGAGTAGCGGCCGAAGAGACCGCCGAGCGGCTCGTAGTGCATCGCGGCTTTGATCACGTAGTCGCCGTCGGCCGGGAAGACGTGCACGACGGAGATGCCGCCGCGCGTGCCCATCGGCGCGCCGTCGACGTGCCGCATCTGCGACATCGTCCGGCCGATCTTGTAGGTGACGGAGGTCGGGCTGGCATTGCGGTCGCCGACCGCGAGGCGGCTGATCTGGCTCGCTGCGCGCAGGTAGCCTTCCATCAGCGTCGGCGAGAAGCTCTGGACGTCGGAGATGTTGTCGAAGCCGGCGCTGATCGTGTCGGGCGGCAGGAACGAGCTCACGTCGACGTCGATGCCGACCACGTCGCGGACCGCGCGCGCGTACTCGGCGCGGTTCAGGCGCTGGAATGGACGCCAGCCGGGATTGGGATTGAGCGCTGCGGCGGCGTCGATTTTTGTTTCGAGCGCGGTGACGAACGCGCTCATCGTCTCGGCGTCGGGACGCCGCGCCGGCGGCGGCGGCATCATGCCCGCGCGCAGCTTGCGGATCATCTTCTCGCCGACGTCCGCGTGCTGCTCGATCTGCGCTGCGTCAAAGCTCGCCAGCGAGAGTCCGCCCGCTTTCCCGCGCTCGCTGTGACAGCTGGAGCAGTACTGCTTGACGAGTTGATTCTGGGCGTCGACCGAAAGGCCGGCGGCGGGATGTGACGCCACGAGTTTCGGCCGAGGTGGGGGCGCCTGCTGCGCGACGAGACTGATGCTCAAGATCGCGGAGCCCGCGACCGCCCAGACGAACTGGTTCATGCTGGTGTACCCAGCGCTAAGTATAGGGTCGAATGGACCTTAGCGAGGTACTTTGTCGTCTCGGAATGTCACCGCTTGTCATGCAGTCTGACCGCAAGTCTGACCGTCAGTCTGACCGTCGGTCTGACCGTCGGTCTGACCGTCAGTCTGACCGCGAGTCTGACTGGCGATCAACGGCCGGCGGCGGCGCGGCCTCGGCGGATCGTCTCCTCCGCCGCCTGACCCTGAGTCAGCAGCGCGAGGAACCCCTCTTGCACCCGTTTCTCGACGTCCTGCGGCGACGCGGTGAGCATGTTCACCAGCTTCGCGCGTTTGGATTCCGTAAGGACGCGCTGAACTCCCGCTTCCGCTGCCACGCGATCGCCGCCGAGCGCCTGCGTCAGACTGCCGATGCCGCACGCGAGGATGCTGAACTCCTCGAGGTCGGCGACGGCCTTCGCCTGCGCGACCGCGTCCGGATCCTCGAGCATCAGCATCGCGACCTTCTCGCCGGATGGATTCGACGGCGACCACACGTTCGCGTTCGCGTCCTGGAAAAACCCGATCGCCTGCTTCGCTTCGTCGACGCCGCGGACGTGAGGAATCGTGACGCCATCTGCGCCGAGATCGAACGCTTCCTTCATCCGCGCCTTCGTCGCCGCCGCCCCGTCCGACTCGATCGACGGGATGCGGACGATCAGCGTCTTGCGGCCGGCCGCACTCGGACTGCGAAGTCCCTGCGCAATCGCGTTGATCGCGTCGGCGTCGTACGCGCCCTCGAGATTCAGAAACACGTAGTCGACGAGCGGATTCAACGCGAGCTTTTCGCCGCCCTCACGCGTGTAGACAGCGCGGCGCCGCTCGCCCGATCCTTGTCGACCTTGACGACCTTGACTGGGCGGTCCCGGATTCTCATTCGGCGCATACACGCCGAACGCCGGCTTGCCGCGCTTCCACAGATCAAGCGCGATGCTGCTGCCCGACTTCGACGGCTCGCGCGTCGATGGCGCCTGCGTCCCGCCCCTGCGTGCGCGAATCGTGACCTTGTAGTTGTTCTCCGCGTTGAGATTGATCAGCGCGACGAACGGCCGCCCCTGGTACGTCCCGATCGTCCCCGACTGCGACACCCTCGAGACTTCCCATCCCGCCGGCAACAGCACGGTGTTGCGCAGACCGCGAAGCGTCCGCTCGAACACGAGATCGCCGTTCACGATCTTGTACGCGGGGTCTTTCAGCGTGCCTGTGATCTTGAGGTGCGCGCTCTGCTTGTCGTTGGCGATCGGAACGTCCAGGTTCACAGACGTCGATGACGCGTTCTTCACTGGGACGAGTGCCTTCGCCGTGTCGAGATCGATCACCTTCAGATCCTGCAGAGGCAGATACGCGAGCGAGTCGAGCTTCGCCGCGTCGCCTTTCCGATAGTCGCTGTAGACTTGCTCGACCTTGATGCGGCCGGACTGCGGCGCATCCAGGTCGTACAGCGTTTTGATGTCGTCGAAGAACATGTCGGGATCGTTGCGCGGCGTGAACGCGGCGCTCGTCTTCCGCGCGTGAATCGTCACCGGATTGCTCTGCCCGCTCGGATTCGCGAACGCCAGCTTCAGTCGCCCATCCGCCGTCGCCGTTACCTGCGCCGCGACGTTTGACGAGATGAACGCGAATCCTTTCGGCAGCAGCACGCCGAGCCGGTATCCGCTCAGACTGCGGACCCAGACGATGTCGTCGCCGTGCATCATGTAGGTCCGCGGATCTTTGTAGGTTTTGTAGATCAGCACGCGGCCGATGCCGCCTTCCGGAACGGGAATCGGGAGACGCGCATGAATCGCGTGCGTCTCGGGATCGCTCGGCTCGTGCTCGTACGTGAACTTCAGCGGTTGGCCCGTTCGCGGATCGTAGACCTCGACGTCCGATCCTTCGCTGCCGCCCCGCGTCGCGTTGACGAGCTCGGTCGCGCCCACACGCGTCTCCTCGGGGAGAAACCGGATGCGGAACGCTTCGCTGCCGGGCTCGAGGATCGCGTACTCGGTGTAGGCGTCCTGCGTGAACAAGCGCGTGACCGGCGACGCCGGCCGCAGCGACCCGTCAGCGTTCGTGCCGCCGGGAAATGGATTGTCGGAGCGGCCGCGCTGCGCCACGAGCAGCGCCGGAATCGCAAGCAGGACGAGCGTCACTCCGACGTGCGATGTCTTGAGCATGGCGACAGTGTAGCGCCGGTTGCTCGACCAAACGATCGCCGTCACCCTGCCACTGTGGTGTCCGGCTCTAGCCGGACCAGATCGATATATGCCGCCGGCAACCACAGCACGCCAAGCAACGCTCGCGTCGAGGCGAACACGAGATGCGCCGCGAGGCTGAACGCGAGCAGGCGTGGCGCCGGCGCGTACTGACTGAAAAAGAAAATCCACGCCGCCTGCGTCGTGCCCAGATGCGCAACGGTGACCGGCAGCGCCGCGAGCATGAAGATGACCGGCAGGAACGTCAGCATCTGCACGAACGGGATGTGAATGCCGAACGCGTGCGCCGCGTAATAGTGGAGGCACAGCGAGACGAAGAACATAGGCGCCCGCAGCGCGACGATCTCGACGTACTGAGCGAGCGTGGCGAGCCGGAACGTCCGCAGCAGCGCCCACGTGCGCGGCACGAGCACGACTCGCAGGGTGATCCAGAAGACGGCGACGCCTGCCGCGACGGCGAGCAGACTGCGCGTCACCTCCGCGCGGAATCCGATGAGCCCGAGCATCGACCACAGCACGAGCTGCGTGTACTCGGTCAGCACGAGGAAGATGACCGTGCTGCCCAGTTCGAGAAACGGTGCGCGCAGACGGCGGCACAGGTACGCCGCGAGCGCGCCCCGTCCGAGGTTCGTATTGAAGAAACCGACGACGTACGACGAGGCACGAACGGGAAGGAGATCGCGATACGGCACGGGACCGTGAAACCAGCCGATGACGACCGTCAGCACCAGCGTGTCCCACGCGAAATAGAACAGCGTGTTCGGGATCATCAGCGCGAGGAACATACGGTAGTCGGCGTCGTGCAGCGCAGCCGTCAGCGCGGGGAACGGCACGCGCCGAAGAATCAGACCGAAGATCGCGAGCGTCAGCACTCCCGCCACGACCGGCCGGGCGACGTGGCTGCGCCGCACGTTCGATACAACCGTCGTCGTCGTCATCGGAACAAGTCGCGCGACGCGTCGCGCACGAGCATCCGGCCCGTCCCTTCGCCAACCCACTCCACGGCGCCCCGCACGATTGCGACGGGCGTGCCCGCCGTCTTCCGCATGACGAGCTCGGCGGCGCTGGCAAGCTCGTCGGCGATCGCCATCACGGTCGACTCGAGCCGTCGTCCGAACGGATCCAGGCAGCCGCGATAATCGACCAGCGGTCGCAGTCCCGCGACGCCGAGCGCGACGTTCACCACACCCTCGCGCCACGGCCGGCCGAACGAATCGGACACGATCGTCGCCACTGAACGACCGAACGCGCCGATCAACGCGTCGCGGAGGCGTTCGGCCGACGCGTCGGGATCGGGCGGCAGCAGCGTGACGAATCCCGCCGGGACGTTCGACGCGTCCACGCCGGCGTTCGCGCACACGAACCCGTGACGCGTTTCCGCGATGATGATGCCGCGCTCCATCCGGACAATCCGCCTCGACTCGCGGAAGATCACTTCGACGACGCGTGGATCTTTCTGGTGCGCGGCGGCCCACTCCTCCGCCGCCGGCGACGGCGTCACCTCGTCGAGCTTGACGACCGCGCCCTCGGCCTTCGACACGATCTTCTGGGCGACGATGAAGATGTCGCCGATGTTGACCGTGCGTATGGTCTTCGTCACCGCGTTGGCGATGAGCACGCCGAGCTCGTCGCCACGCACGATCTCAGGAAGCCCCGGAAGGGCGACGACGTTGATCTCGGCCATCGTTTTTTGCAGTGGCGCTGGGCCACCCCCAGCGCGAGCTGTCGCTGACACCTCGCCTCGCATTTCCATGTCCTCGGCTCGGTGTGGCCGCAGGCGCTGTCCGACTACTCAGCGGTTGGTGTGCACCTTCTCGGGTTTGATCTTGACGAGCACCCGTACTTCGCCCGGCTGGCGATACGGATACTCGTCCTTGCCGAGATACTTCTTCGCCATCTTGTTGATGTGCGCGTCGGCGCCTTGCTCGGTCATCTCGACGACGCGGCCCTGGATGCCGAGATAGCGGTACGGATTGTCGGGATCGGAAATCGAGAGCGCGACGCGCGGATTGCGCTCGAGATTCTTCGCCTTCACGCGTCCTTTCGCGGTGTTCACCAGAATGTTCGTGCCGTCCGAGTCCCACCAGACGGGTGTGACCTGCGGGCTGCCGTCAGCATTCACCGTCGCGAGATTTGCAAACGCTTTCTTGTTCACCAGGTCGGCGTGCGATTGAGGAATGGTCGCCATCAGTGCCTCTTTGATTACTCCGGGGCCCTGCCCCCCGGACGCGCTTCGCGTGGCCCCATCGCCCCGCTGTGCGTCTGTCATCGTAGTCCCACCACGCGGAAGCGTGCGTCATGGATTTTGTGCCGCCGGTTGATCGCAATCGCGAGCGCGGTGAGATGTTCGACCGACTCAGCACGCGAAAGGGCACCCACGTCAACGGCGCGCAGACCCGGCAGCAACTGCACGAGGGCCGACGCCTGCGATCGCGCACCGTCTGAGTCGCCGCAGACGAACTCGTCGCAATCGAGCGCGCGCTCGACGTCGCCGACGAGATGCGCAGGAATCGTCTTGAATGTGCCGGCGAGACGCACATGCGACGGCAACCGTGTCCGGATATGCTGCGCCGCGGATCCTTCAGCCACGTCGATGATCGACATCTTCCCGCCCTCGAACGTCACCGGCACGGTCACGTCGATGACCAAGGTATCGGGCTTGAAATGCGGAGCGAGCTCAGCGAGCAGCGCGTCGACTGATGGATACGGCACCGCGAGGATCGCGACGTCCGCACGCGTGACAGCCGTGACATTGTCGGCCGCGTCGATCGCGGCCGCGTGCGACGACCACCTCGCAATCGCCGCGCGCGCCCGCTCCGCATCGCGCGAACCGACGATGATCCGTTCGCCCGCCATCGCCAGCCGCTGCGCGAGACCGCGGCCCTGCTGACCGGTGCCGCCAAGCACTGCGATCGCGGAGAACAGTGACATGTCATCGTAGGCTATCATTCCCGCCGTGGACAAAACCTTGCTGCTCGTCGGCGCGGTCGCGGGATTCCTGGCGGTCGCGATCGGCGCGTTTGGTGTGCACGGGTTGCGCGCGCGGCTGTCGCCCGACATGCTTGCCGCGTTCGAGACCGGTGTCCGGTATCAGATGTATCACGCACTGGCGATCGTGATGGTCGCGTTGATATTGGGCCGCTTCGATGGCTGGATGTTTCGCACCGCCGGCTGGGCGTTCACCGTCGGCATCGTGTTGTTCTCGGGCAGCCTCTATCTGCTCGCGGTCACCGGCGTCACGATCCTCGGCGCGATCACGCCGATTGGCGGCCTGGCGTTTCTCGTCGGCTGGGGACTCCTCGCGGTCGGCGCGGTGGCGATCTAATCAGCGTCGCATTGCAGGTCAGGCTGGAGTCGGGGCTCAAGTCAGGCTCAAGTCAGGCTCAAGTACGACTAGTAATGTTTGGGCAGGCGACCGTAGCGGGCTCCGACCTTTCGGCTGATAATGCGGACCGTGAATCGCCGGGACTTCCTGCAACTGGCTGCGGCTCCGCTTTTCGCGCAACTGCCAGCGCTCGAGCGCCGGCGAACGTTCGAAATCACCACACGCATCCAGATTCTGAAACCCGCCGGCCCCACGCGCGTGTGGCTGCCGAT
>MNEX01000308.1 GCA_001917905.1 Acidobacteria bacterium 13_1_40CM_65_14 | reverse complement strand
ATCGGGCGCGCCATGAAACTGGAGGATCGCAATCCTCCCGTTCTTCGCCTGCGCCGTGGCGCGCTTCAGGTTCTCCAACGTCCAGAACGGACGCGCATCACCCGCCGAGGGGAGTAGCAGCGGATGATCGCGACCCGGCTCATAGGCGACACCGTTGCCTTCTTCGTACGGGTATTCCGGCGCGCCGCCGCGACGCGCAAACCGAAAACCCAGTTCCTCCAGTATCACGAGACCGCTCGGATCGATGGCATTGCCCGGGTACGCGAAGGATACGGGCGCGGGAACGCCGTGGGCGGCGAGCTGAGCGTTGATCGCCTCCACTTGCTCCTTCAGCCGCGGGAGATTGGCCTTCGATGCCCCCATGTGGTCCCTGGTGTGGTTGCCGATTTCAAAACCATCCCGGTGCAACTCGCTGATCTGTTCCCACGTGAGGTAATCCTCTTTGTTCGTACGGAATGTAAATCCTTCGGTGATGAAGAACGTCGCGCCGAACCCGTACTTCTTGAGGAGCGGTCTGACGACGGTGTAGTGACTGGCCTTCGAGTCATCGAAAGTCAGTACGACCAGCTTGTCGGGAATCGGTTCGAGCCGGGACTGTGATTGAGCCGGCCGCTCTGGTGCGGCGGAGAGGGCGGTGATCGCGATGGCTACGGTTGCCGCAAGGCCGCCTGCCGCGCGCGAGAGGATGTGGTCCATCGATCAACTCCGCTCGAATAATTCGCGGATCGGCTTTCCCTTGCCATCGTTCGTCACGTACACGGGTCGCTTCTCGACGACGTAAGAGGTGTTCGGCGGAATTCCGAGCGCGTGGTAAATCGTCGCGTGGAGATCTTCTACGGGCACCGGGTGCTCGATCGTGGTGCACGGGCGTTCGTCTGCGGTCCTCCCGTAGACGGTTCCTCTCTTGATTCCTCCGCCGAACATCACGACCGATCCGGCCGCAGTGAAGTGGCGGTGCATGCCGTAGTGTTCGGGTGCACTCATCACGTCAGGTGTGTTCGCCTGGTCCCGAACCTCTTTGCCCACTTTCCCTTCAGTGATGGCATCGCGTCCGAATTCGCTCGCAAGGACCACAAGCGTGCGATCGAGCAGGCCCCGCTCTTCGAGGTCGAGAACGAGCTGCGCGAGCGGAGCGTCGATCTGCTCTTTCATGCCCTTCGCCCGCTCGTGACCACGCTCGTGCGTGTCCCAGTACCGGAATGGGATGTATTCGGTCGTCACCTCCACGTAGCGAGCACCGGCTTCAACGAGACGACGCGCCAGAAGGCACCCCTGACCGAATCGACCGGTGTTGTACGTGTCGTACACACGCTGCGGCTCGAGCGACAGATCGAAGGCTTTCGCTGATGGAGAAGTCAGCAGGCGATCGGCGGATTCGAGCGACCGTATGAGAGATTCCCGCTGGAAGTCGCCTGCGTACTGGTAGACGGGCTCTTTCGCCAGGAGTTTTTCGTAGAGCTGACGGCGGCTCAGAAAGCGTTTTTCGCCAAGTTCGGCTGGAGGCCGAACAGCAGCGGCCGCGTCCTGCGGGTTCGTAATCAGAAACGGTCCATGCTCTGAACCGAGGAAGCCGGCGGTGTGAAAGGCTTTCACCGCGGCGCTCTCAGCGCCAATTTCCATGTTCTGTCCGATGGCGATGAACGCCGGCACCGTCGGATTCTTCGGCCCGAGCGTTCTGGAAACGACCGAACCGATGTGCGGCATCGCAAGCGATTGGGGCGGGATGTATCCGGTGTGCCAGTGATACTGATGGCGCGAGTGCAGGATGTATCCGAGATCCGGTCCCTGGAAGCTCCTGATGATCGCGCCCCGGTCCATCACGCGGGCGACACGCTCGAGCCCCTGGGAGATCTTGATGTGGTCCGCCGCGGTATCAATGCTGGGGAATGTGCTCAGCACGCGCTCGGTGCGAACGCCGGGCTCGAACGGCGTATACCGTTTCGGGTCCCAGGTCTCGGTTTGAGCCATGCCACCCGCCATCCACAACACGATGACGGCATCGGCGGTCGCATTCGGACGGCCTCCCTGCGCCTGCAGCGATCGCGGCTCACGACCAACAAGCGCCGAGAGCGTCGCGCCTGCGGTCGCGCCCAGGAATGCTCGGCGTCCGACCAGTCGTGAGAAGACCGTCTGTTCTTCAGCGGTCAAGGTCGTGTATTCATTGGCCATGAAAACCCCACGAACTCTCCACCACGGTGGACACGGGGGACACGGAGCAAGGATCCTGTTTCTTCAAGGATCTCAACCTCGGCGTCCTCCGTGTCCTCAGTGGTGGCGATTTCATCGTCATCTCGCGACGCACTCTCAGTAAATCAACTGGAACTCGGGCTTCATCATCACCGCCCACAACAAGTCGGCGAGCCCCTCCGCGGAGATGCGGCCGGGGCGATTCGAATCGGCCAACGCGTCCAGTGCAATGGCCCGCTCGTCGGCAGATGGTGCGCGTCCCAGGGCGTACCAGTAGACGCGATCGACGACTTGCGTCGCGGTGCTCAACCGCGGACCAGGAGGCATCGGTGTTCCGGGCGTTGGCGGAACCAGGCGATCCATATCGGGCTCCGTCCCGAAGATCAGAAACCGACCGAGGATCGTCTCGCCTTGTGCGAGATTGGATACGTTCTCGAGTCCGGCCACTCCACGCAGTCGAGTAAACCCACGACCGGAGATCTCGTAGACGAGCCGTGACGGTGTCTTCACGCGCACGGCTGATGGGAACGTCTCGCCGTCAATGACCACTGGGACGACCGGGCCGGACGCCACGCGGAGACCCGATTCGTCGAGCGGCGCGAGGTCCTTCAGCTTAGTCACCGCACCGTTGGCGCCGACGAGCTCTCCGCGTGCCCACACCGCTTGCGCCTTGTCGATTGCCGTCGAATTGGCATCCTGCACGATGAGCCAGAGCCGTTTGGCACCAGCGACATCGATATCAAACGCAACAGGATCGTTTCGAGGCGCGGCCTGATCGGCTCGTCCGCCGCGCGAATTGATCGGCGTGACGAACAAGGCAGTCGGCGGCGGAGGCAACTCGCCCAGCATGTTTCGGGCGCCGCGAAGCAGCCAGTTCGACAGCCGTTCGCCGTTGACCAATTCGAGCGCTTGAAGCGTCGTCGCCACGGTGTTGCGCGTGGAGAACACCTGATCGCGAATCGGTCGGCCGAGCGCGCGCGCCAGCGAACTGGCCGGCGTCTGCCATTCACGTGTGTACCGTCCGGGCGGCGGCCCTGCAGCGCCGCGCTGCGGGCTCGGGGCAGGAGGCTGATACACATTCCAGTCGCCCGTGATCGCGCCGATGGCGTCGCCGAACTGCTCCGCCGTCAGGCGCCTGACTTCCGGACCGCGGAACACGTAACCACGCGGCTGCCCTCCCACTCGTGGTACGGCTCGCATCTGATAGGCCTTCGACGACACGATCGTCGCTATCAGCCGCTTGAGATCGTAACCTCGATCCACGAAGTCACTCGCGAGCCAATCGAGCAGCGCGGGACTCCACGGCACCGCGTCCATATCGTCCGGGTTCTCGACCATGCCGCGGCCCAGCAGACGGTGCCACATCCGATTGACCATCGTCCTGGGCATGCGGCCGTTGCGCGAATCGGTGAAGATGGCGGCAACCGTGCGTCTCCGGTCGGGCAGCGACGCAGACGACGGTACGCGGTTCAGTTGAGGAAACAGGAACGCGGGCGTGGCGTAGTCGTCTTGCGCCACATCGCAGCGATACAGACGCAGGCGCTCGTCTTCGCCGAAGAAGCTCGCGAGACCATACGCGTCCTTCAACTTCCACTTGCTGATGAAGCTGTCGTGACACGAGTTGCACTTCAGGTTGATGCCGATGAAGATCTGCGCGCTGTTCTGCGCCGCCTGCATCGCCGGCGTCTGGCTCGCATTCACGACGCCGCGCCAATTGACGCCGATGAGGAATCCATCCGGATCGTCAGGCGTCGCGGGATTCAGGAGCTGCTCCACGAACCGGTTGTAAGGCGCGTTGGTGGTCAGCGCCGAGAGTAGCCACGGGCTGATGCTCTTGCGGGATGACGTCTCGGAGTAGTAGTTGACGCCTTCATCATTCCGCAGCAGATCGTTCCAGAACGAGATCCAATGCTCGGCGTACCTGTCATCGTCGGCAAGGAGACGCTGGACGAGTGCGGGTCGCTTGTCGGGGGTCCTGTCTGCGACAAACGCGTGAAGATCGTCCGGCGGCGGCAGCAGACCCCAGATGTCGAGGTATGCCCGCCTGGCGAATGCGGCGTCGCCAATCAGCTCCGGTTCTGAACCACCGTGCTCGCTGAGATACATGGCGACGAACCGATCGACCGGCGTCGTCCAGTCTCGCCAGACGACATCGGGTGCTGCAGGACGCTCGAGCGCGAGAGGCGCTTCCCACTTTGGCTTCGCAGCGGCTGAGGTGATCGTTTCGCGTGCGCCTTCATCGATCCAGAGCCGGATCGCCGCGATCTCACCGGCGGAGAGCGCCGGCCTGCCCAACGGCATCGGCGGCGCCACCTCGCCCGTGATTCGCTTCACCAACAGACTTCCCGCCGAGTCGCCAGGGCGAACAGCCGCACCGCTGCGGCCTCCTTCGAGAGCGTCAGCATAGGCGGCGAGCGAGAGTCCGCCTGAGCGTCGCTCGGCGCTGTGGCAGCTCAGACACTTCGCGGCAAGAATCGTGTGTACGTGTTGCTGATAGTCGATTGTCGCAAGCGCGCTGCCGGCGGCCTGGCCACCGGCAGCGCTCGCATTGGCAATGCCCTGCGGCTCCGCCCCTGTGACGGCCCACAAGGCACCGACCCACAGACACGCAGCCATCGCGAGAATTACCAACATCTTCATGTCAGACTTCAGACTTCAGACTTCAGACTTTTCACGACCTACCAGGCAAACCTCATCGCAAGCTGCATGTACCTGGGCTCGTCCACAGTCGTGATGATACCCACGTTCGGATTCGAGATGTTCGCCGCCGGAGTACCGAAGTTCGTGTTGTTGAACACGTTGTAGATCTCGGCGCGGAATTCGAGACGGTTGGTCGCGAACGGGAACCTTTTGGAAATCGAGAGATCGGTCCGGCGGAATGCCGGACCCCTCAGCGTGTTCCTCCCAGCCTTGCCCTGAAAGCCCGCTGCGGGCACCGTGTAGGCGGACGCATCGAACCATCGATCGGGTGTCGGATTGTCCAGCGCCCCCTGATCGCCCTGACGCCCAGCTGCGAAGTTCGCTCGCTGGGGCACGAAGCTGCCAAGCGGTTGCAGCGCGCTCACCGACACGGAGAAGGGAATGCCGCTTTGCATCCGCATCGCACCGGACGCCTGCCAGTTGCCGAATAGGTACTGGACGGGACCGGCATCCGACAGCCACCGCTTGCCCGCGCCCCACGGTAATTCATAACCGAACGCGACAGAGCCGCGGTGCGTGCGGTCGTACCTCGACAACGCCCAGTCGGCTTCGTGGTCCCACGCGAACGCCGTGTCGTTCGCTTCGATTTCTCCCGAGTTGTTGTCCATGTTCTTCGACCACTGGTAGCTGCTGTTGAAGAACAACCCTCGAGAGAATCGCTTGTCGACTCGCACCGAGACACCGTGGAACTCGCCGCGCCCCGTATCGCTCGACGTCAGAATGCCGGGCGCGAATTGTGGGTACGGCAACCGCTCCACCTGGGGCGTCGTACCTTCCCTGGGTTGGTTCAGGTTGTAGCGCTTGTGCTCATGCCGGCTCTGGCTGCCGGTGTACGCCGCTTCGAACACCACGCCGCGTCCAAGGGTCCGCTGCACGTTGACGTTCCATTGACGCACCCAGGCCGTGACGTTGTTCGGGTCCATGGAGAACGGTGTCGGAAAGCTGCTGGCAAGACGTGGATCCGGAAACAGATTGGCCACGTTCACAAGCTGGGTGCCGGTGGGTGAGGCTTCGAACCGGCCTGTGAACGGCGGGACGAGTCGCGTGAACTGCAGTTCGTTCAGGTTCAGATTGTCGAAGTACAAACCAAACCCACCTCGCACGACGGTCCGGTCGTTGAGGCTGTACACGACACCCAGGCGCGGTCCGAAGTTGTTCAGATCCTTCTCGACGATTCCAGCAGGATAGAAATTATCCTGCGTGATCATCAGGGGCAGCAGCGAGGCCGGAAGATTCGCGGGTACCTTATGGAAGCCAATCTTGCCGCTCGCCGGATCGAACGTGCCCTCGTTGTCGTTGACTTCATGCCACGGAGCCAGGTACTCCCAGCGAAGACCCATCTGCAGGGTCACCCTCTGATTGACCTGCCACACATCGTCGACAAACGGCGCGAAGGTCGGCGACCTGTAGGTGGCGTCCGCGGATCCGAACGTGCCGGTGCATGTCGAGCAGTAGCCGAGGAGGTAGTCCGCAACCGAGTGCGGCAGGCTGTTCGTGCGGCCCGTCGCGCGGCCGTTGAACGTGAACCCACCACGCGCGCCGGTCGTCGTGTCCATGTCCACCTTCCGGAGCTCGGCCTGGAACCCGAACCGCAGGTTGTGCCCACCGGCCACTTTGCTCGTCGCGTTCGAAATGCTGAAAAGATTGTCCGTGGCGCCATTCGAATAACCGGTTCCCGGCACAACGCCGCC
This sequence comes from Acidobacteria bacterium 13_1_40CM_65_14, assembly GCA_001917905.1. Taxonomy (GTDB): domain Bacteria; phylum Acidobacteriota; class Vicinamibacteria; order Vicinamibacterales; family CAVVIG01; genus QHWF01. The sequence goes on along the minus strand of MNEX01000308.1, from coordinate 13,568 downwards.
ATATCCCTGGATGGTGGCGCCAGGCCTCCCGTAGTACTTCGCGGTTTCGCTGCCGTACAGGTTGCTGAGGCCAAGGTCGCTCACCCAGTTGCGCGCGCGAGGATCTTCATCCAGGTAGAGGGAATCGGTATGGTGATGCCCGTAGTTGTATCCGGCCCTGAATTCATTGACGACGCTCTGTGAGACGACCCAGGTATGGCCGAGCGCAAGGTTCTTCCCCTGCTGCGGCCGGCCCGAATCGACCACAGAACCTGGAAGGACCTGGAAGCTGTCGTACCAGATGTAGCGCTCGAAGAACGAGTGACTGGCGTTGAGTACCTGATCGAAGCGCAACGTGGCTGTCTTGGTGTCATCGGTGTAATTGCGGACGACCCGATAGTTGTTCACCCCCGTCGCGTTGGCGAGAGGAATCGTATCGAGCTGCTCCGTCGCGAATTTGGAGAATCGGCTTTGCGGAATCTGGTTGCCTGGAAATGCCAACCCGGTGAGCGGATCGAGAATCGGGAGCGCGACATCCGAAAAATCGCCGCGCAGCCAGTTTTGCGGCGGGACATTTGCAAAGTTCACTTCGCCGTGCGACTCCCCGATCTTCTCAATCGCGCCGAAGCCGAAGAACTTGTTGCGAGCGACAGGTCCGCCCAGCGTCACGCCATACTGATTTCGATCAAAGTTCGATTTGTTGGTCTCGAAGTATCCACGTGCATTCAGCGCCTCGTTCCGGAAGTACTCGAAGGCCGACCCGCTCACGCGATTGCTTCCCGATTTGGTCACCATCGAGACGACCGCCTGTCCTTGACCGTACTCAGTGGAGAACGAGTTGCGAAGGAGGTTCACTTCCTGGATGCTGTCGAGTGCCGGATTTACCGACATGTTGTTCCAGCGGAGCGATCGCACGTACACGCCATCGATGGCGTAATTGGTGGAGCTGTCGCGGCCGCCCTCGACGGTCACGTACTGGTCGCGTCGCCCGAAGAACGTGGTGCGGTTGAAATCGCGCGGGGTGACGCCGGGCGCGAGTGTCGTGACGTTGAGCACCGTGCGGCCGGCGACCGGGATGTCTTCGAGCGTTTTCGCGTCGATGACGGCGCCGACCTTCGCGCTGGCGGTCTGGAGCAGCGGCGATTCACCGACCACGGTCACAGACTCGGTCACTGTCGCGACCGGCATCGTCAGGGTCTGCCGGATGCTTTCGCCGTCCCGGAGCACGAGCTCCTTGATTTCAGCAGTCCTGAAGCCGGACAGCTCGACTGTCAGCGAATAGGTGGACGCCCGCAATCCCGGAACCGAGAAACGGCCGTCGCTGTCGGTCACGACGACCCGTTGCGCGCCCGTTCCGATCTGCGTAACCGTGACGATCGCGCCCGGCAGGGCGGCCTGCGTGGCGTCGACGACCGACCCCATGATGGCGGACGACGCCGATTGCTGGGCGGCGGCGATCGCGCACGCCGCCAGCACGAACGTAAGACTGAGGCTGATGAGCCTGTGCAACATGGCGCGGCCTCCAGACACAACCGCGATGCACGCGCGTGCGGTTCGTTGCGGCTTTATTAGTTGGCTTGCGGAAGACCGTCAATAACATTCCGCGGCGCTGAGTGCGTATCGCTTCACGAAATGCACGAGATCGGGGCGCCGCCCGGTTTCGGCTTTTGAGTGAAACGAAACGCGATCCATGTGACGAGGCGGCGGTTCGAGCCCGGACGCTTACGTTTCGACCCACGAAACGTGGCGCGGCAATATCATGTCGGTGTTCGCGACCGGCTTCTCGCCCGCCGCCAGCAGCTCGGGCAGTTCGCCGTGCTGCGATTTGCTGCGGACGAAAACTTCACAAGGAACAGTCGCCACGACGAGGGCTTCAAGGCGCTGAGCGAATCCGAAACGATTGAGTACATCCGGGGACGCGAGTGCCCGAACGTCGGTCTGTTACGCTAAGATCCCCTCCCACCCTTTGCGATACTCGCGGCGTATGAATTTGTCCGCTTCCGGCGCATTGGTCGCCTTCATCGCCGCTGCGTCCCAGTGGAGTTTCTTCCCGGCTCGATACGCGACGTTCCCGAGGTGATTCGCCTCGGTCGTCCATCCGGCGTACTCGAAGTTCGCCAGTGACGGCTTTCCGCCTTTGCACGCCTCAATCCACTCCGCATAGTGACCGGGTGAATTGGGAATGGTCTCCGGCGGCGGTACGAACGCTTCGAAGTCCTTCTCGGGCAGCAGCAGGTGCTTGTCGCTGCTCGACAGAATCATTCCCTTGTCGCCGACGAACAGTTGCGCATCGGGCCACTGCGGGATGCCGCCGTCAGTCCAGATTTTCGGCCTCACCTCTCCTTGATACCACGTCAACGTGAGCGGCGGCATCTCGCCGCGCGCCGCGTACTCGTAGACCACCTTCATCGTCGCGGGCGCGATCTCGGAGTGCGCAGGGCTGTCGGCGATCGCTTCTACGGTCAGCGGCGCTCTCATGTCCAAGGCGTAAAACGCGAGGTCGTTCCGGTGGCTGCCAAGATCACTCATCGTGCCGTTGCCGAAGTCCCACCAGCGATACCACTTCGGCCCGGGAACGTACACCGAATGAAACGGACGCGCGGGCGCGGGGCCGATCCACAGATCCCAGGCCAGTCCCGGCGGCACCGCAACCGTGTCCTTGGGCCGCTCCGTGACGAACACGATGTCTTTGTTCCGCCTCGCCGCGTCCTCACCTTGAAAACCCCACGCGCGGTTCACCCACACGTGAACTTCGCGAACCGGACCAATCGCGCCGCTCCGTATCAGTTCCTTGACGCGGCGGTGGTTGTTGGACGCGTGACCCTGGTTTCCCATCTGCGTCGCGAGCTTCAGTTTCGATGCAGTCTCGCGAACCAACCGGGCTTCCGAGATGTTGTAGGTGAGCGGCTTCTCGCAATAGACATGCTTCCCAGCCTTGAGCGCCAGCATCGTCGCAAACACATGCGTGTGCTCGCACGTGCTGACCACGACCGCGTCGAAGTCCTTCGGGTTGTCGAACATCTTCCGGAAGTCGACGAACTTCGTCGCCTGCGGGTACGTGGCGCCGCTTTTCTCCAGCGCGTTGGCGTCCACGTCGCACAACGCGACGATGTTCTCCGACGCGACGCCGTTGAGATTCGCGGCGCCGCGACCACCTGCGCCAATCATCGCGATGTTCAATTTGTTGTTCAGGTTTCGCGCGCGAAGGATCGCCGGTGCACCGACCGCGGCTCCGGCGGCCGCCAGAGCCCCGCCGACGAACTGCCGGCGTGTGATCCGACGTTGGCTCTTTTTCATGTCGTGCTCCTTGTCGCCGGTTACGCCGGCGGCATCTTGAAGGTCGCGCGCACGTATTCGATGTTCGCGCGGGTGTCGGCAATCAGATCGTTCGAAGGCGCCTCGGTCTCCAACACGTACCAACCGCGGTAACCAATCTCGGAATACTCCTGCGCAAGTCGCGGCCAGTCGAGGATGTCGGTCTCGCGCATCAGCTTCGAGCCGTTCTTGATATGAACCTGGTGGATCCGCCTGCCGAGACGCGTTGGTTCGCCGTATGGATCGTGGACGCGGGCCTTGATATTGCGCGCATCGTAATATACGCCGACAAAATCGGATCCGATCGCATCGAGCAATCGGATGTTGTCCTCGGCGGAGATCCAGTCTTCCAGCGCGACAACGACGCCGGCCCTCTCGGCGTAGCGGGCGACCTCTTTCATCATCGCGACAAACGTATCGACCTCACGCTGATCCTTCATGTTGATGTGGCTGTCTCCAAGGATCGGCAGCAGGATATTGTTCGTTCCGATGTTTCGGGCAACTTCGATGGCTTCGACCAGGAGGATGGCGGCGGCCGGATTCGTGTGAAGTGGAAGCCTCGACTTTCCTGGTGACCCGATGGCCAGCGAACAGATCTGGATCCGGTTGTCGAGTGCCGCTTGTTTGAATTGCGCCTGAACCTTCGGATCGCGAAGATGCGGACCGTCGTCGGTCGGGAAGGTCAAGCTCACCTGAATCCCATCGAGGCCGATCTGACGCGCCAGAGCGACCTTGGCAACGTCCCCTCGCTTTCCGAGGTTCCAGTCGGTCATCCCGACTCTGATCGGCAAGGGAGCTGCCGCCGCCGCGTGCGCGAACCGCGGTACGGTGGCGGCAGCCAGTGTCGCGCGCTTCACAAAATCGCGTCGGCTCAGGAGCATGGATACCTCTCAATGCAAAGAAACCTGCACGTCGCGAACTGTGTCGCAGCGCCAAACGACCACGCCGGCGCGCTGCTGTCCGACGCCATGCACACCGTCATTCGACGAGTTGCCCGTTTCCTTGCCGCGCGCCCGCTATCGTAGTTCTATCGGGCCGCTCGTGTGAGCCACTGAGATCCGGCACAGCGCACCGGACAAGACGAGCATGACCGCGGCAGGGAACCTCGTATGCGCATCTGTCGCGTGAGCTTACTGGTGGTTTCCGTTCTCGGCGCCACCATAGGCCGGCAGGCTCATGGCGGTCAAGGTGGCCGTGGCAGCGCGGCCGCGGGATCCTGCGGGACCTGGAGGGAAAGATCTTGGGAAGATTGCCCGGGACCACGGCAGGGCACGGCGTGGCCGTCACAGAGGCGCTAAGAAACCCCAAGAAGGACGTCGCGTTCGCGGATGCGATCGCGAGAGCAACGAGCGATGTCAGGAGACGTTCACGTCCGAGTCCGAGCGAGCCTGTTTCGCGCCTCGAAGCGCAAAACGTCGGCGACCGCGACACGATACAGATGACTACCGACTCTCCAGGCGGGAAGGATTTTCGCGTCGATGAACTTGTAGACCGTTTTGCGGCCGAGCTGCCACCGGCGGCACAGTTGAGACACTGTCAGCCAGGCGGGACGAGAATTTCTCGCAACTTCGGTTCCAGTCACACAAAGACACAGCGCGCATTACACGACAGCGCCGATTATCGTTGCCTCAGAGGGGTTGTCAAGGGGCGGTGGGGACGGAGGGTGTAACCGAGCCGCAGGCGGCCACACTTTCTGCGTGCCGATTTGTGCTTCGAGGTCCGCGGTTACAAAAGCAGCCTGAGCCGTTCAGACGCAGCCGAGCGTAGATTATCAAGCTGACGCAGCGAGAGCGCGATCTGGTTCATCCCGTGAGCATCTGGTACGCTCGATCCATGGCCAGCGCTTTCGCCTTGAAGTGCTCCTGCAGCTCGGGGCCGAGGTGAGCCACGTGGTCCAAGTCGTACTTCAACTTGGCCTGGTCGTACGCGGCGCGAATCTCCTGCTGGCTGGCGTCTCGGGAGACGCCGAGGATGGCGTACGGATCAAACACTTCTTCTTGAGCCGTGACGCCGGCCTGGCTCGATTGACGGGCTTCCTCCTCCCGCCGGCGCGCCTCCCCCTCACGCCCACTCGCTGCGTGCTCCCGCTGCCGCGCCGCCTCCTCCTCCCGCTGCCGCGCCTGTTCTTGATCCCGTAGACGCGCGTCCTCTTCCTCACGCGCTTTCTGTTGACGCAGCTCTTCCAGTTGCGCCCGCTCGTGATCGACGCGCTCCGTGGCGGCCCGCCTCGCAGCCTCGGCGGCCTCACGCCGGCATTGCTGGCAAAGGGCGCCCGGTTGTGGAACGTCGACAACGTCGCAGACGCGGCACTTGCTTGGCGCGCGTCGAGCCTTCTTGACCAGGAGAACGGCGCCGGCAGCGATGAGCACGCTCACGACGGCGACAGCGATCCACAAACCGGACAACGACGAAGACGTCTGTGCCGGCGGTGGCGGACTGGCGGGTGGAGCACTCACTGGTGGAGGCGAAGGCGGCGGAGTCGCCGCCGAAGGATCTGGAGCCGCACGACTCCGGCGATTGCTCAGGGCAACGAGCTGGCCGTTGAGACATTCCAGATAGGCTTCTCGCTCGCGCGCCTCGAGCACCTTGCTGCATACTGAGTCGATCGTCCTCCGCTCAGACGCCGAGAGTCGGCTCAGATCGCGGCCGAAGTCGGCCCGAATTGAGAGGAGCTTGAGACTCAGACAGTCCCGGTACGCGCCGGACTCGATGACGCCCGGCGCCCGTGTTGCACTGCACACATGTTCGATCAAGGCCTGCTCGAGCGCTGTAGGCGGGCTCGGATCCGGTGCAGCGACCTGAACGCCCCAAAGGATCGGCAGGATCAGCGACCATCGAGCGAAGGTCATGTAGTGCGATGGTCACCCGGCCGTGGTGCTATGTCAATAAAGTGCAAGTCTTGAATAAAGAGCAAGTTTTAACAAGTCCGCCGCAAAGGAACCTGCTATGCACGTCTGTCGCGTGAGCATACTGATGGCTTGCGTTCTCGGCGTCACCATGGGCCAGCAGGCTCATGGCGGTCAAAGTGGCCGTGGCAACGCGGCCGCTGATATCCCCATCCTGCCGTACAGGCTGGTGGAGTGGCCGACGCCGCCCAACAGCGCAGCCGGCGTCCCTGCCGGTCCGTGGAATTTCATCCAGGTGGCATCGGTCGCCGTCACGGCACGAGGCACCATCTTGGTGCTGCATCGCGGCGCGCACCCGATTATGGAATTCGAGGGCAACGGCAAGTTCGTCCGTTCGTGGGGCGACGGCATGTTCAGCGAGGGAAAGGTCGGGGCCATTCCTGAAGCAAATTGGACCGAAGACAAGTCGCACTACTCGGCCGTTTATGGGCCAGCAGGATGTACGTCTTGTGGCGCCCACTCGGTGCGTGTGGACCCACAGGGGAACATCTGGGTGATAGACGCGCCCGGCCACGTCATCATCAAGTTGAACCCGGATGGGAAAGAGATCATGCGGCTCGGCACCAAGGGCGTCTCCGGAATCGGTCCCAACAACTTCAATCTGCCGACCGACGTCGCCTTCGCGGCCAATGGCGATGTCTACGTCAGCGACGGTTACGGTAGCGCTCGCATATTGAAGTACTCACGCGACGGGAAATATCTGTTGCAATGGGGCAACAGAGGAAAGGGTCCCAGCGAGTTCGGACTGCCCCACAACTTGGTGACCGACGCACAGGGCAGGGTTTACGTCACCGATCGGGACAACCAGCGGATCCAGGTCTTCGACTTCAACGGGAAGTTTCTGAGCCAATGGACGGGTACTGGAGGGATCTCCGGACTCGCCATCACCAAAGACCGGCGGATCTGGACCGGCGGGATCCTGCGGGACCTGGAGGGAAAGGTCTTGGGAAGATTGCCCGGGACTACGGGAGCGCATGGCGTGGCCGTCACGGATTCCGGAGACGTCTACATTGCTCAGCTCAGCGGGGTGGTGCAGAAGTTCGTCAAGCTGTAGTATCCAGCCGTCGATCGTTCAGGCGTTCTTACGCCTGTTTCTCGTCGGCGGCTTGCTTGATTCGGCACCTGATCAAACACCGCGCCGCTACACCAAATCGAAAACGGCTCTAGCGCGCAGCGGTGTCGGCCGCGCGAGCCTTCATGTTCGCGAGCGCAAACGTCCACTCGTCGGCGAGTTCGGCGATCCGTTTGTCGGTCGGCCGATACGCGTGCGATGCCTGCGTCTCGATTGCGGCAAGAGGCGACTCCCGAATGCGATGGCCATCAGAAACGCCGCGCTCCTCACTCGTTGCGCATTCATGGCGGCACGTCACGTTCACTCTGTCGGCGGTGTGCGTCTCCGCTTTTGCGTGTCGCCGTCCGCGAGCCAACGGAGTACCGCCATTCGCGCGAACCTCCACTCTTTCCCGAAGCGCCGGCCGGGCAAGTCGCCTTCCTCTGCGCGAGACCGGACAGCGTCAGCTGGGACCTTCAGAAGCGCGGCAGCCTCCTCGAGGGTGAGCACCTCGTCGGTGCGCACGTCAGGAGTGTTCGTCACCTCGACTCGGCCGACGGAAACCGGACCAGCACCGGAGGTTAACCGATCTGCAAGGAGCTCACTGACCAGGTGCTGTTTATGACGCCCAGTCGCGTCGGCGAGGCGGTCGAGGGCTGCGGCCTGATGTCTGGGCAACCTGACGAATAGCGGCGTCCGACTGGTCGGCATATCTAAAGATATTACAAACTATCTATGGATATCAAGCAGTTCGTGGCGCCTCGTTGTCAAGCGAAGGCCGCCCGACCGACGTCGTCCAGGCGGATCGAATCATGAGTTCTGAAGAGGGCAGCGCCTACGACGACAGGCGCGGAGGTGCCCGCAGAGCGATCCCGCTACTTGAACACGGGCGGCGGTAACGGCGCCTGAGTCGGATCGAAGCAGTCCAACATGTCATCCACGGTCTTCAGTTGACTGCACGCCGATTCAATTTCGGTCTCGAGAGCACCGACGCGGATCTGATTTTGGTGGATAATTTTCGGTAGCCGTCACGAGCTCGCTTCGATGCTCGCCCCCGCAGCTATGAACGAAGACGCAACGGATCACGACGAGGTGAGCGGGCCGGTCAGGCGATGGCTTGTCTATTCCTGTCTCATCGTCGATGTGATTTCGATGAAAGTCTTTCTGGGGCTGCTCGGCCAGGACGACGGATGGCTCGACGCTCACTTGTTCTTCTTCGATCGGTACTCACAACTCGCCGCGCATCTGAAGCGCCGCGGGCGACCCGCAAGGGCACGGCGGCTGGAAGACCTCGCGGAGCAACATTACAACGCCGCCCCCGATGACGACCCGCCGGAACCGGAAGCCGCCGCGATAGCGATGCCCGTGCCGAGCACACGGATCGTCACCAACGCCGTGAGCCGGGGACACATGGGTGGTCGAAACAATCCGCGCGAAACGGAAGATTTCACCGAGCCCAATCTCGCGATTGACGAGTGTAGTTAAGAGGGCGACGCGAAGCTCGCCACTGCCTCGGCGTCCGAGTCAAACGCCTCGAACACGCGCAGCAGCTGCGTCACTTCGAGCAACTCTCGCACGTGCCCACGCACGTGAAGCAGTTTCAGCGCGCCGCCGCGCCGTGCGAGGGTCGCTCGTGCACGCAACAGGACGCTCAACGCGGTACTGTCGACGTACGGCACGTCACCAAAACCGAGCACGAGTTTCGTGCGGCCTTCCTCCACGAGTTGCCGGAGCCTGTCGCCAAGGACGTCCGCGCCTTCGTTGACCGTGACCCGTCCGCTGATGTGAATCAGCGCGACATCCTCGATCAGGCGCTCTTGGAGAGTCATGTCACCCGGATTGTACGGGAAGTTGGCCTGACGGCCGGGTTATGCTGAACGCCAATGATGGCTTCGAACCGCGATCAGTTGTTCTTCTTGATGTAGATCACGAAGCCGCCGCGGATGATCTGCGGCTCCACCCGAACGCGCGATCGCTCCAGCCAGTCCGCGCCGCCAAACCGAATCGCGTGCACGCCAATCTGACCGGCGGTCGAATCGGCGTTGGCTCGATGCAGCTGGTAGCCGACGATCGTCGCGCCCACCGCCGCTTCCGCGACTCGGAGCGCGGCATTCTTTTTCAGCAGACGCTGCAGACGATTGATGGGAAGACGCTCGAGAATTTGAGAGCTGACCGCCGTCGGGTCGCCGGCTTGCGGGTCGTCCAGGATCCGCTTGGCACGCGGCTCATTCGACGTGGCGGAGAGCGACGAAGACTCGACCGTCATGCTGGCGCTCGCGTCTACGCGCGTGAGAGACGCAGGAACATTCAGTTGTTGTGCTGTCGCGGTGCCGCTCGTGGCAAGCGCGACCATCCATGCGACCGACAGGCGTCGCATGCTGAGGTGAGAGCAAGCTGGATGACGTCAGCCGTTATAGCGAACCAGCACAACCGTGACGTCGTCGCTCTGCGGAGAATCTGCACAGAATGAGCGGACGTCGGCGAGCAGCGCGTTCATCACGGCTTGTGGCGGGTTTGTTTTCTGTGAAGTCACGCACGCGATGAGGCGATCGTCGGTGAACTCTTCACCGGCCGGATTCAGGGCTTCGGTGACGCCGTCGCTGAACGCCACGATCAAGTCGCCGGGCTGGAGCGTGAGGGTTTCCTCGTCGAACGCCGCGTGCTCGAAGAGGCCGAGCACGACGCCGCCCGTTTCGAGGCGCCGCAGGCCCGACGAGGAGACGAGGATCGGCGCGTTGTGTCCGGCATTGCAGTACGTGAACCGGCCGTTCGGTCCGAGCGTGCCGTAGAAGGTCGTCAGGAACCGCGCTTCAATCGCGCGGCGAAACAGGCCGTGATTCAAGCGCGTGATGAGCGATGCGGCGCTCCCTTGATACGTCGCCTCCGCACTGAACATGCCGAGCACCGCCGCCGCCAGCAGCGCGGCCGGCGATCCTTTCCCCGCCACGTCGCCGACGATGAAGCCGAACTCACCGCTGGGGAGATCGACGTAGTCGTAGAAATCGCCGCCAACTGCACGGCACGCAATCGACGCCGCCGCCGTCGAAAAGAAGGCGCCGTCGCGATTGGGCGGCGGCAGCAGCGCTTGTTGAATCGCCGCCGCGACCTTCAGCTCCTGCTCGAACTTCGCTTTGTCGAGCGCTTCGCGATAGAGCCGCGCGTTTTCGATCGCCAGCGCCGCTTCCGCCGACAGCGTGTCGAGCGCCGACTGGGCGGCCGACGACTTCAGCGCGCCGCGCTCGCGGCTGTCGAGATACAGCACGCCGATGATCTCCTCGGCGCCGCGCTGTTCTGCGCGCTCGACGTAGCGCACCAGGCGCAGCGGCGTACACAGCACGTGGCGGATCCCGAGCGCGACCGTGCCGGTGTGCAGCTGCGCCAGCTCGCCGTCCAGCAGGTCCTCGACGATGGTCTGCCGGCCGGTCGCGAACACGGTTTCCGGAATCTTGCGGCTCGTCTCGAATGTCCGCCCGGGCAGCGTCACCTTGCCGCGCGCGCGCGCCATCTTGAATTCGAGCTGCTTCTCACGGTTCGCCAGCATGATGAAGCCGCGCTCCGCGCCGGTCACGTCGATGGCGGAGTCCAGCACCAGCGCGAGCACCTCGTCGAGGACGCGCCCCGATCCGAGGGCGCGCAACCCTTCGAGCAGCGCCGCCATCTGGCGCAGCTCGCTCGCCGCCGACACCGCGCTCTTCTCCACCGACGGCGCTTCGTCGTCGACGAAGAACACGATCTCCGTGTCGCCCGCCTGGCCGAACCGAATCTGATCGCCGTGCGCCAGCACCTTCTCGGTCATCCGCTCGCCGTTGACGAAGGTCCCGAACCGCGACTGCTTGTCGCGAATGATGCACGTGGCGTTCTCGAGGGAGATTTCAGCGTGGACGCGCGAGATGTCGGCGCCGGGCAGCCGCAGATCCGTCTCGCTGCGGCGCCCGATGGTGAAGAGCGGCTTGTCGATCGGCACGATGCGCCGGCCGAGCGCATCGGTGACCACGAGCCGGGGAGCGGCAATCTCCGTCATACGGGAAGCGCCGGCATTATATATTTGTCCGCCGGAGAACCATGAAGTCGCCGAAGACCGACCTTCTCCAGGGCACGCTCGACTTACTGATTCTGCGCACGCTGGCATCGGGCGACATGCATGGCTGGGGGATCTCGCAGCGCCTGCAACAGGTCTCGCGCGACGTTCTGCAGGTGACTCAGGGGTCGCTGTATCCCGCGCTCTACCGTCTCGAACAGCGTGGGTGGATCGAATCGTCGTGGCGCGACTCCGAGCACAACCGGCGCGCGAAGTATTACCGCCTCACGAAATCGGGACGTAAACAACTCGCCGAAGAGACGGCGACATGGGAGCGGATCACCACCGCGTCGCTCGCGTCCTTCAGCATGCCTAGTGGAGGGTCTGCTCGAATCATGACCGGGCCGCTCCGCTCGCACCCCACCGCGCAGGCGTGCGCGGCGGGAACCCCGCCACGGCACCCCAACGCGGCTGCCGCGTTGGGGACCCGCGTTGTCGCGGCCCGAGAATCGCAGTCGACGGCTTGTTGTGACTCGTCACTCAATCAGTTCAGACGGTCCGCTAGAATGGCCGCGTGCCCCGGTTCAAGCTGACGATCGAGTACGCGGGCACGCGCTACAGCGGCTGGCAGATTCAGAAGAACGCGAAGACGATTCAGGGCGAGATCGATCGTGCCGTGCGGACGATCACCGGCCGGAAAGATTTCGAGCTGTACGGGTCGGGTCGCACCGACGCGGGCGTGCACGCGGCGGGACAAGTCGCGCATCTCGACGTCAGCACCAATCTGCCGGCGGAGCCACTGCGCCGCCGACTCAACGACGAGCTGCCGGCCGACATCAACATCCTCGCCGCTGAGCAGGTGCCGCATCGCTTCCACGCGCGTCACGACGCCGTGGGTCGCCGCTACGTGTATCAGATCGCGCGCCGACGCACGGCCTTTTCGAAGACGTTCGTCTGGTGGGTCAAAGAGCCGCTCGACGTCGGGCGCATGCGCGCCGCCGCCGGCGCATTCGTCGGGATGAAAGACTTCAAGTCGTTCGCCGACACCGACGACGATGGAGAGGGGACGAGGTCGACAATGGTGCTTGTCGATCGTCTCGATGTCGTCGAACAGGGTGCGCTCGTGCTCGTCGCCATCGAGGGCTCGCACTTCCTCTGGAAGATGGTCCGCCGCATCATCGGCGTGCTGGTCGAGATCGGGCGCGGCGGCCTCGACGCCGACGTCGCGGGTCAACTGATGCGCGACGAATCGTCCACGCCGGCGAAGCTGACCGCGCCGCCTTCGGGCCTGTTTCTCGACCGCGTGTATTACAAGAACGACCGGCGCGACGCGTCCATTCGCGCAATCACGCCGCTTGATTGAAGACCGCGTTACGGGCGTCGCAGCGGCGTCCAATCGCCGGTGAATCGGACGCCGAGGATCAGGCGGACGACCTCCGCGTAACTCGCCACCCCCGACTCCACGCGATTGGCTTTCAGGTACGAGTCGTACACTTTCCAGCCGACGGCAGAAACACGCGGACTGACGTTGCGAGCAAACCGATCGCGGATCGCCTGCAGGTCTTCGCGAGGGCCGGGTCCCAGTCTCCCGATCAACGCGGCGCGATCGCCGCGGCTGATCGAGGGTAAGACGTCCTGATAGAGCGACAGCCACGCACTGTAGCGATCCGACGGCGTTGCGCGGACGCAGGCGATCCACGCCACGAAGTTCGCCTCGCCCTCGTGGGCGATGCCGGCCAGGTGGCTCCACTCGTGCGCGAGCACCATCGGCCGTTCGAACGGCAGCACGTCGCTGGCGACGAGCGTTTCGAGGAAGAACGGATCGGTCATCCCGCTGACCGCCGCGCGCCGGAAATACCAGTCGAGCAGCGAATGCTTCGGCAGCCCGGCGACGACGGCGCGTTCCCCGCCGGTATCGCGGACGGCGCCATCGAACGCCTCCGCAAGCGCCCGATCGATCGTGTCGGCAGACCCCCAGCCGCGCTCATGAGCGGGCTGATGCAGGTCGTTCATCTGCTCGACCGCTTGGCCGCCGAGGGCGACCGCAGATTCGCTCGTCACCGTGTCGCCGCTGAACTCCAGTTTGTCAACGAGACGGACCCGCCGGTAGTTGAATCCCCACATGACGAGGAACACGAGATATGCGGCGGCGGACCACGCCAGAGTCCGCAGTGCGATCCGCGCCACGCTCCGCCACCACGCGTCGCGGGACGCGCGCACGAGATCGCGCCCGGCGAGAACGAGCCAGCCGGTGAGCATCAAGCGCCCGGCGAGAACGAGCCAGCCGGTGAGCATCAAG
>MNEX01000079.1 GCA_001917905.1 Acidobacteria bacterium 13_1_40CM_65_14 | reverse complement strand
GGCCCCGTGGGAATAATTGGCCGTTCATTTTATGAACGTCTGACGGCCTCGGCGTTCGCCTTCTTCCCACCCCACGCGCAGCGGCTGCTGGTTGCAGGCCGATCTGTAAGTGACAGAGCGGTAGCTTGCGCAATCCGAAGTACGAAGTCTGAAGTCTAAAGTCTGAAAGTACGAAGTTGGAAGTCGGAAGCGGACGCCAGACTTCAGACTTCAAACTTCAGACTTGCCATGAGCTCTGACCCGTTCCGCCTGGACGGCGAGGTCGCGATCGTCACTGGTGGCAACGGCCGTCTCGGCAGCCAGTACGCCGCGGCGCTTTCGGCGGCCGGCGCCGCCGTCGCGGTGCTCGATCGAGTCGAGCAGCCTCATCCTCGCGTCCGCGCATTGATGGATCGCGGCGCGGCGGTCTCGACGCACATCGTTGACATCACGGATCGTACGGCGGTGGACGCCGCGGTCGATCGGATCGCGCGCGGGTTCGGCGCGCCGACGATTCTGGTGAACAACGCCGGTCTTGGCGCGTCGCCGGCCGACGCGGCCCTCGAGACCGGCGCGTTCGAGCGTTATCCGGAATCGGCGTGGGACGCGATGCTGCAGTCCCATCTGAAGAGCGCGCTCATCGCCTCGCAATCCTTCATCGCGCGGTTCAAGGCCGACAAACCCCCGGCCGGCAGCATCATCAACATCTCCTCCACGTACGGCCTCGTCTCCCCGGATCAATCGATATACGAGTATCGGCGGCGCGGCGGTGCGGAGTTCTACAAGCCCGTGGGCTACAGCGTCGCAAAGTCGGGCATGCTGAATTTCACGCGCTGGCTCGCCGAGTACGGCGCGCCCTTCGGCGTTCGCGCGAACACGCTCGTGCCTGGCGGCGTGCGTGAGTCCGGCCACGCGCCGGAATTCGTCGCCGAGTACGAGAAGCGGACGCCGCTTGGCCGCATGGCGAACGAGGACGACTACAACGGCGCGATCGTGTTTCTGGCCTCGCGCGCATCGGCGTACATGACCGGCGCGATGATCGTCGTCGACGGTGGGTGGACCGCTAGATAGTCGTTGGTCGTTGGTCGTTGGTCGTTGGTCGTTGGTCATTAGTCGTTGGTTCTTGGTCATTAGTCGGGTAACCCACCGCTTCTAGTCGTTCGTCATGGGCGAAAAAGATCATTCCGATCGATTCCTGGCTGGCGACGGCGCGCTGACGTATGTGCCGCTCGACACGATCAGGCGCGTGCGCCGCGAGGTCGACGATGCGATCGTCCGAGCGGAAATCCTTGCCGACATCTGCCGGATCAACGCGCTCTACATGATCATGAACGCGGGATCGGGCCACATCGGATCCAGCTTCAGCTCGATGGATCTGATCACGTGGCTGTGGACCGAAGTGCTCGCCGGCGCCAACAGCGGTGCGCCCGGCTGTGACACGTACTTCTCCTCGAAGGGCCACGACGCGCCCGCCCTCTACGCGCTGCTCATCGCGCTCGAAAAGCTGGACGCCGATTCGATTCACCGTCTGCGCCGGCTCGGCGGATTGCCCGGCCATCCCGACGTCGAGACGCCGTTCATCGCGGCCAACACCGGATCGCTCGGCATGGGCATCGCGAAGGCGTACGGCATGGCGCGCGCGCAGCGGTTCGCCGGCCGCCGCGGACGCATCGTCGTCATGACGGGCGACGGCGAGCTGCAGGAAGGCCAGATCTGGGAATCGCTGCAGCCGGTCGCCAATGAACAGCTCGGCGAAATCACCGTCGTCGTCGACCACAACAAGTACCAGTCGGATTCCACCGTCGCCGCCGTCAGCGATCTCGGCGCCATCGAGGACAAGTTCCGCGCGTTCGGCTGGGCCGTCCGGCGCGTGAATGGACACGACGTCCGCGCGATCGGCGCGGCGCTCGCCGACCTCGCCGCGATCAGCGATCAGCCCGGCGTGATCATCGCCGACACCATCAAGGGCCGCGGCGTGTCGTTCATGGAAGGTCTGGCGTGCGGCGACCAGACGTATCACTTCCACGCCGGCGCGCCGTCGTTGAAGGATTACGTCGCCGCTGTCCGCGAGCTCGCCGCGCGCATCAACGCGACGCTGACCGCGCGCGGATGCGCTCTCCTGGCGCTCGCGGAAGCGCCGCTGCCGATCCGCGCCGCCCCTTCGAATCCCGAGCGGCTGGTGCTCGCGTACGGCGACGAGCTGCTGCAGATGGCGCGCCATCGAAAAGAGATCGTCGTCCTCGACGCGGATTTGCTGTCGGACTGCGGCATCGAGCCGTTCAAGGCGGAGCTGCCCGAGCGGTTCATCGAATGCGGCATCGCGGAACAGCACATGGTGTCGGCCGCCGGCGGTCTCGCGCTCAAAGGCATGCTGCCGGTCGTCCATTCGTTCGCGTGTTTCCTGGGAACGCGCGCCAACGAGCAGATCTACAACAACGCGACCGAGCGCACGAAAATCATCTACACCGCTACGCTCGCCGGCGTCGTGCCTGGCGGGCCCGGCCACTCGCATCAATCCGTCCGCGACATTTCAGCGATCGGATCGGTTCCCGGACTGACGGCGATCGAACCGTGCTGCGAACGTGAAGCGCGGCTCGCCGTCCGGTGGGCGGTCGACACGAATGCGTTCAGCACGTATCTGCGGTTCGTCAACGTGCCGCTCGACCTGCCGTACGCCGTCCCTGCGTCGTATTCGCTGCAGGTCGGACGGGGCGTGACGCTTCGCGGCGGCACCGACGTCGCCCTGATCGGCTACGGCCCGGTACTGATGACCAACGCGTGGCGCGCCGCCGACGATCTCGCCAAGGACGGCATCAGTGCGGCGGTGATCAACGTGCCGTGGCTGAATCGCATCGACGACGAGTGGGTCGCGAGGATGCTCGCCAGCTTTCCGGCCATCGTCACGCTCGACAACCACTACGTGACGCTCGGGCAGGGCATCATGATTGCGGCCGCCCTCGCCCGGACCGGAGTGCGCGCCGAGATCCGGTCGGTGGGGCTGACAGACATTCCTGCCTGCGGCAGCAACGCGGAAGTCCTCGCGCATCACGGTCTCGATGCGGCCGGAATTGCCCGGGCGGTCCGAAGCGCTTGCAGCCGAGCAAGCGGTTGACGACCAATGACGTGAGCGACGTCCTGTTCTTGATACGCCCGAGCGCAACGGCGCGAGGACGTCAGAAGGCGCAGAGTGGGGAGGCTGCTGACGTCCTGTTTTGGATACGCGCGAGCGCAACGGCGCGAGTGCGTCGGGTCGCGGGGGTGGGGCCCCGCGACAAATAGAGAGTGTATCCACGCGAAATCCTTCACTGGATAAACGACGCCGAGGTCGCGGCGTCGAGCGCGCAGACCTTCGACAAGCGGTGTCCGATCGACGACCGTGTGGTCGCGCAGGTCGCGCGCGGCACGGCCGAGGACGTCAGGTGCGCGACGGCGATCGCGGCGAGCGCCGCCGACGCGTGGGGCCGCGTGCCGCCCCCTCGACGGGGCGAGATCCTCGGCCGCGCGGCCGCGCTGCTGCGACTGAAGGAACGCGAGCTCGGCGACATCGTGCGGACTGAGACCGGCAAGCCGTGGAAGAACGCCGTCGCCGAGGTCGGTTCGTCGGCGGACCTCGGTCTGTTCGTGCGGACCGAGCGGGCGCCGGTCGGCGTCTGCGCGGCCATCATGCCGTTCAACAGTCCGCTCGCCGGTATCGCGTGGAAAGTCTTTCCGGCGCTCCTGTGCGGCAACGCGGTCGTCGCGAAATCGCACGAGCTGACGCCGTACACCGCGGTCGCGTTCGGCAAGCTGCTCCAGGAAGCGGGACTGCCTCGCGGTGTCTATTCCGCGGTGCGGGGGCTCGGTCCCGAGGTCGGCGCGCCGCTCGTCGAGGATCCGCACGTGAACCTCGTCAGCTTCACCGGCTCGGTCGCGACCGGCAAGCTGATTCAGAAAACGGTCAGCAGCCGTCCGGTGCTCGCGAAGGTCTGTCTCGAACTGGGCGGCAAGAACCCGCTGGTCGTCTGCGACGATGCGGATCTTGCGCTCGCGGCGGAGCACGCCGTGGCGTCGGCCTTTATCGACGCCGGTCAGCGTTGCGCGGCCGGCAGTCGCATCATCGTCTTCGATCGTGTGTACGACGCCTTCCGTGACGCCATGCTGGCGCGAACCGCCGCGGTGAAAGTCGGATCGAATCCCGACGACGACTGCGGCCCGGTGATCTCCAGGCAAAGTTTCGACCGCGTGATCTCCGCGATCGACGCGGCCGTGAAACGAGGCGCGCGGCTGCTGACCGGTGGACACGCGATCGACGCGCTCGCGCCGGGCTACTACATTCAGCCGGCGATCCTCGAGCACGTCGCGCCCGACGACGAGCTTTCACAGACCGAGCTGTTCGGTCCGGTGACGTGCTTGTACCGCGTCGCGAGCTTCGACGAGGCGCTCGCGCTCGCCAACTCGACGCCGTTCGGGCTCACCGGGGCGATTCACACCGCCAACAGCCACCGCATCGAACAGTTCATCACGCGCTATCGGGCCGGGCTCGTGTCGATCAACGGTCCGACCTACGGCGCCGGCCCGCACATGCCGTTTGGCGGCGTCAAGAACTCGGGCAACGGCTTCCGCGAGCCGGGCACCGAGGCGCTCGACGTGTACTGCGAGTGGAAGACGGTCGTCGTCAATCACGATCCGGCGAAGGTCTAGTGGAGTGTCTTCATCGAAACAGTACCGGGACGACGTCGAACGCAAAGACCGCGAAGACCGCAAAGAATAGATTTCAGGCTGGTCTTGTTTGCGCTCTTTGCGTCCTTTGCGTTCATCGTACTTGGCGAGCCGTTACTGATTTTGGCGAGACACGCCACTAATTTAGAAGGCCCGATGGACAAGAAGCGCCGCGTCTGCTTTCCGATCACGAGCCGCGCGTACTACGGCCGCAGCCGGCTCCTGATTCGCAAGCTGCACACGCATCCCGGGATCGATCTGCAGCTGATGCTGGGCGGAACGATCCTGCTCGACAAGTACAGCAGTCACATCGCCGAGGACATCGAGCGGGGCGGCTTCACGATCTCGACGTCGTATTTCAACGTCATCGAAGGCGGCAACCACGTCGCCATGGCGAAGACCGCGTGCCTCACGGCGCTCGAGTTCACCAACGGCTTCCACTCGATCGATCCCGACATCGTCGTCATCTGCGGCGACCGGTTCGAGCAGCTCGCGATCGCGATGGCCGCGGCGTACCTGAACAAGACCATCGCCCACATCGAGGGCGGCGACGTCACCGGAAACATCGACGAGAGCGTGCGGCACGCCATCACCAAGCTGGCGCACCTGCACTTCGTCACCAATGACGACGCGTATCGGCGCGTGCTCGCGATGGGCGAGGATCCCAAATACGTGTTCAACACCGGATCGCTCGACGTCGAGCTCGCGTCGACGGTGACGACCGAACTGACGAACGAGCGGTTCAACAGCTACGGCGTCGGGCACGCCGTCGACATCACCAAGCCGTTCCTCACGGTCATCCAGCATCCGGTGACGACCGAGACCGACAACCGGCAGCACCTCGAAGCCACCATGCGTGCGATTGCGGCGCTGGACATGCCGGCGATTTGGTTCTGGCCCAATGCCGACGCGGGCACGGGCGAGATGTCGGACAGCCTGCGGCACTTCCGCGAGCCCGATGCCGCGATGACCGATCAGATCCGGTTCATCACCAACGTGCCGGTCGACGAGTTCATCGCGCTGCTCAAGCGCACGGCATGCCTCGTCGGCAATTCGTCGGCCGGCATCAAGGAGTGCTCGTATCTGGGCACGCCCGTCGTCAACATCGGCGCGCGCCAGCAGGGGCGGCTCAACGCCGAGCACGTCGTGCACACCGGATACGACGCCGGCGAGATCGTCGGCGCGGTTCGCGCGCAGCTGCGCCGGGGCCGCTACGAGCCGTCGAACATCTACTACAGGCCCGGTGCAAGCGAGACGATTGTCGATCGGCTTGCGAGCATCGAGCTCTACACGCAGAAACGGTTTTGCGATCCGGTCCCCGCGGGCATGAGGACCACGTGATGGCCACGATGGACGTGGGAACGCTGAAGATCGGCGCGCGCGACGTGGGACCGGGCGCGCCGTGTTTCATCATCGCGGAAGCCGGCATCAACCACAACGGCGACACCGCGCTCGCCGCGGAGCTGGTCGACGCGGCGGCAGAGGCCGGCGCCGACGCAATCAAGTTTCAAACACATTTTCCCGAGCACGAGATGCTGCGCGGCGGCGCGACTGCGGCCTACGTCGGCGAGTCGCTGTTCGATCTGCTGACGCGTACCGCGCTCTCTCGCGACGGCCACGTCGAGATGCGCGATCGCGCCGCATCGCGCGGCATCATGTTTCTGTCGACGCCGTTCTCGCGCGAGGCCGCCGACTTCCTCGACTCGATCGGCGTGCCCGCGTTCAAGACCGGCTCGGGCGAGCTGACCAACCTCCCGCTGCAGCAGCACATCGCCCGCAAGCACAAGCCGATGATCATCTCGACCGGCATGTCGACGCCCGAGGAGATCGACCGCACGGTGCAGGTGGTTCGCGCCGAGGGCACGCCGTTCGCGCTAATGCACTGCACGTCGACGTATCCCACGCCCTACGAGCACGTGCAGCTCGGGTGCATCACCTGGCTCCAGGACCTGTACGGCGTGCCGGTCGGCTTCTCCGATCACACGCTCGGCAGCTTCATGGCGTTCGCCGCGGCGGCCAACGGCGCCAATATTTTCGAGAAGCACTTCACGACGTCGCGCGCGCTGCCGGGTCCCGATCAGCAGGGCTCGATGGAGCCGAGGGAGCTGGCGGAGCTCGTGCGCGGCATTCGCGCCATCGAGCAGGCGCGCGGCGCGACGAAGACGATTCAACCAGGCGAGCAGGACGTGCGCAACATGGCGCATCACAGCGTCGTCTCGGTGCGCGACATCGCGGCCGGCGCGGTGATCACCGCCGGCGACGTGTGGGCGAAGCGCCCCGGCACCGGCATCCCCGCGCGGCTGCTCGGCGACATCGTCGGTCGCAAAGCGGCGCGCGCGATCGCGAAAGACTCGCTGATTGCCTGGACCGATCTCGCGTGAAAGTGGTCGGCGTCATCACGGCGCGCGGCGGATCGAAAGCCATTCCAGGGAAGAACCTCAAACTGCTCGGCGGCAAACCGCTCATCACCTACACCATCGACGCGGCGCACCAATCCGGTGCGTTCGACCGGACGATCGTCTCGACCGACGACGCGGCGATTGCCGATGCCGCTCGAGCGCTCGGCTGCGAGCTGCCATTCGTGAGGCCGGCGGCGCTGGCGCGCGACGAGACGCCGCATCTCGCAGTGATGCAACACGCGGTCGGTGCGCTTCGGGATCAGGGATACGACGCCGACGCGGTGATGATTCTTCAGCCGACCTCGCCGCTTCGCCGCGCCGAGGACATCCGCGCCGCGGTCGATCTCCTCGCGTCAACGGGTGCTGACTCGGTCGTCAGCGTCAGCGCGGTCCCTGCCCACTACAACCCGATGCGGACGCTGCGCCTCGACGCGCGCGGGTTCGCGACGCTCTTCGTGGACGGTGCGCCGGTGCGGACGCGCATCAACCGCCGGCAGGACATGCCCGACGCGTGGACGATGAACGGAGCGGTCTATCTGTTCCGCACGTCGGTGCTCTTCGCCCCGCACCCGAGTCTCTACGGCGACTCGACGGCCGCGTACGTGATGCCGGAGCCGTACGGCATCAGCCTCGACGACTTCACCGACTGGGAACACGCCGAGCGGACACTCACGATTCTGCGGTCGTAAGAAACACCAAATTTCTTCTTTGCGGTCTTCGCGGCCTTTGCGTTCAGCGTGATTCCTTCACAGCTCCGTCGGGGTTCGAACCATGGACACTGAATCTCATCGCGACTTGAAGCTGCTCGAGGCGGTGGAAAAGGACTCGCGTGTCACGCAGCGCGGCCTGGCCACCAAACTGGGCATCGCGCTGGGACTCACGAACATTTACCTGAAGCGGCTCGTACGCAAGGGCTACATCAAATGCGTCAACGTGCAGTCGAACCGCATCAGCTACTTGATCACGCCGCGCGGCATCGCCGAGAAAGCGCGGCTCACCTACGAGTTCATGGACTACTCGCTGCACCTGTACGGCGAAGTGCGCCAGCACTTGCGCGCCGTCCTGCAGGAGTGCGCGGCCGCCGATCGCCGCGTCGCCATCTACGGACGCGGCGAAGCCGCCGAGCTCGCGTACCTGTCGCTCAAGGAGTTCGGCCTCGAGCCGGTCGCTATTTTCGACGTCGAGGGCGGGCACGAATTCCTCGGCATGCCGGTGCGTCCGCTCGGCGAGCACACGCAGATCGAATACGACCTGATGATCGTCGCAACGCTCGAGCGGCCGGGCCAGCAAGTTGCCGCGCTCGTGAACGACGGCGTGCCGGTCGACAAGCTGTTTCCACTCCGGCAGGAAGTGCCGCCGCGGCGCAGACCGGCGCCCGAGTTGGCCAAAACAGGGACCGGTGACGACGGTTAGTGCCCCGTTATTGCTGAATCAGTAACGGCCCGGCCATCACGATGAACGCAGGGCGCAAAGCCCGCAAAGAAAACCACGTGAAGTTGCTTCTTTGCGGTCATTGCGGTCTTTGCGTTCCATGTCGTCCTGGTACTGTTTCAACGAAGACGCTTCACTAGAGGATCCTGCCGCATGCCCCTGACCAACAAACGCGTGTGTATCACCGGCGGCGCCGGCTTCATCGGATCGCATCTGGTTCAGCGGCTCCTCGCGGACAACGAGGTCGTCGTCTACGACAACCTTCACCGCAACGCCATCCAGTTCGCCCACGTCGACGGGCATCCGCACCTGCATTTCGTCAAGGGCGACGTGATGGACTACGACGCCACGCGCCGCGCCGTCGACGGCTGCGGCATCGTCATCCACTGCGCCGCGATCGCCGGTGTCTACTCGGTCGATCGCAACGCGGTGACGACGATGGAGGTGAACCTGCTCGGGACGCACCAGGTGGTGAAGGCGGCGCTCGACGCCGGCGTCGAGCGGTTCGTCGAGTTCTCGACGAGCGAGGTGTACGGACCGTTCATCCACAAAGGCAAGGAAGACGATCTCACGACCATCGGCCCCGTCGGCGAGAACCGCTGGGTGTACGCCGCGAGCAAGCTGGCGTCGGAGCATCTCTCGTTCTCGCACTACAAGGAGGACGGCCTGCCGCTGGCCATCGTACGGCCGTTCAACGTGTACGGGCCGCGGCAGGTGGGCGACGGCGCCGTCCGCGGCATGATCCTGCAGGCGCTGCAGCACGCGCCGATCACGCTCTACAACGACGGCACGCAGATTCGCGCGTGGTGCTATATCGACGACTTCGTCGACGGCGTCCTGCGGTGCGCGGAGCGGCCGGAAGCGATCGGCCACGTGTTCAACCTCGGCAACCCGCAGGGGACGATTACCAACTTCGAGCTCGCGAACATGATCATCCGCCTGACGGGCTCGAAGTCCGACATCGTGTTCAGGCCGCATCCCGGTCCTGAAGTCGACTTGCGCGTCCCGTCCATCGAGAAGGCGATGACGCGGCTCGGCTTCCAGCCGACGATCGCGCTCGAGACCGGCATCTCGCGGACGATTCCGTGGTATGCCGAGCATCTCGCCGATTTGCAACGAGAGCGCCTGCGGCCCGAGCGAGGCGCCGGAGGGAAGCCCGGCGAAGCCGGGCCGCCGAGTGAGAGCGAGCGGGGGTGGGGCCCCGCGAGCATAAACAAATGATGCGTGTCGTCGTCACCGGCGCGTCGGGATTCATCGGACGCAATGTGCTGCTGCGCGCGCCGCGTGACTGGGAGATCGTCGCCGTTGCTCACCGCACTCCGGGGCTCGATGCGTTTGTTTCCGAGCACGGACTCGCGCAGGTGCGCGTGGTCACGTGCGATCTCACCGACGCGGCGGCCGTGCGGCGGCTCGCGGGTGAGATCGGCCGCGCCGACGCCGCGCTGTATCTCGCCGCGAACGGCGATCCGGCGGCCTCGGCCGAGCGGCCGCGGTGGGATCTCGAATCGAACACGCTCGCGCTCGTCACGTTCCTCGAGCACGCCGCCGTCGATCACGTCGTGTATCTGTCATCGGGTGCGGTGTACGACGGCCTGACCGGTCCCGTCTCGCCGGCGACGCCGGTGGCGCCCACACTGCCGTACGCGATCTCGAAGCTCGCCTCCGAGCAGTACATCCGCTTCTTCGCCGAACGCCGGCACGCGCTCGGCAGCTACATCAACGTCCGCTTCTTCGGCGCCTATGGACCGTACGAGCCGGGGCGGAAGATCACGACGCGGTGGCTGCTGGCGCTCGCCGCCGGCCAGCGCGAGTTCGTGCTCCGCGGCAACGGCGACAACCTGATCGACTTCATGTACGTGGACGATGCGGTCGATGGCATGCTGCGGCTGATTCAGGCGAAAGGCGCGAGCGCGACAGTGGATTTCGCGTCGTGCGCGCCCGTCAGCGTCAACGCCGTCGTGGCCGCGATGGCACGCGTGCTCGGCGTCGAGGTCACCGTTCGCCACCAGGGTGAGACCGAGGAATACATCCAGTTCCATTCCGTCGATCGCACGATGCGCGATCGCTTCCGCGTTGTCCCGACCATTACGTTCGAGGACGGGTTGAAGCGGCTCGCGAACTTCTTCGAGCGCCAGCGCCATGCGGCAGGCCGCCCGGCATAGCCTCTCCGAACGCGAGCTCCACGAATACGTGGCCGGCGTCGAAGGCCACGACGAGCAGCTCACCGGCGTCGTCGGGTTCTTCAATCGGCGCGTCCGCCATCACATCCTCACGCGCATCAGCGCGCTGGACGTGAACGGCCGTGATTTGCTCGAGGTGGGCTGCGGCGAAGGCCACATGTTCGACGGAACCGCGATTCAGCCGGTTCAAGTGGACATCTCGATGACGCGCCTGGCGCGCGCGTCTGCGCTCGGCGGCGGGCAATCGCTGCTCTGTGCGGACGGGTACCGACTGCCGTTTCGCGACGGGTCGTTCAGAGTGGTCCTGCTCGCCGCGGTGCTGGAGCACACGCGCGAGCCCTGGCGGATCCTCGCGGAAGTGCGCCGCGTCCTCCGCCCCGGCGGCCGGGTGGTCATCGTGGTGCCGAACGACATCACGATGAGCGCCGGACGTCTGATGCTGCGCAAATTCCCGATCCGGTACCCCGATCATCTGACGTTCACGACGCCTGGCCGCATGCGTCGGTGGCTGGCCGACGGGTATCGGATTGTCGAGGCGTTCCACTTGCCGATCCCGCAGCTGCCGTTTGCCGTCAACCTGTACCACTTCGTCGTGGCTCAGCGAGCGTAACGTGCAGCGGCGGAAAATTGTGGTTCTCGGAGCCGGACCTGCAGGACTGTCGGCGGCGTGGCGTTTGTCGGAGCACGGCATGGCGGTCACTGTGCTCGAGCGGGACAGCGCGGTCGGCGGAATGGGCAAGACGATCACCGTCGGCCCGTATGCTGTCGATTACGGGCCGCACACGTTTCACGTGCGGGAGACCGCCGAGAGCCGCGCCGTCATCGAGGCCATCAAGCCGTTCTTCGGCGAGGACCCGCTCGTCCTGACGCGGGGGACGCGGGTGCTGCTGCGCGGCAAGGAGTACGTGTACCCCCTGGAGATGCTACAGGTTCTCACCGGCGTCAGTCCGCTGCTGGCGGCGCGCATCATGTTCGACTACCTCCGCGCGACGTTGAAGTCGGCGTTCGCGCCGCCAACGAAGGAACACTCGTTCGAGGAGTGGGGCGTGCGGAATCTCGGACGCACGCTGTATGACCTGTGCTTCGGCATCTACTCCGCACGTGTGTGGGGCCTTCCGACTTCGCAGATTTCATCCAAACAGGCGCAGCGCGTCGCGAAGCTGAACCTGAAGAACATCATTCTTCGCACCTTCGGCATCAGGGCGGACCCCGCGACCTACTTCACGAAGTACATGTACCCCCGTCGCGGCATCAGCCTGCTGTATGAAAGCATGGCGGACGCCATCCGCGCGCGCGACAACTGCGTCCTGCTCAACGCTGCCGCCGTCAGACTCGAGCGCGCGAGCGAAGGAATCACGCGCGTCGTGTTCCGGCAGGACGGCCGTGAACAGACGATCGAGTGCGACGGCGTGGTGTCGACGCTGCCGCTGCCGGCGCTCGTCTCGATGATGCAGCCGCCGCTCCCGGCGAGCGTGTCGGCCCACGCGGCCAGGCTGAGGTATCGAAGCCTGAAGTTGATTTACATCGCGCTCAAACGGCCGCGGCTCACCGATTACCACTGGGTGTACCTGCTGGACGAGCAGTTCACCGTGAACCGGATGTCGGAGCAGAAGAACGTCAGTGCCGACATGATTCCGTCGGACCGCACGATGCTCTGCATCGAGCTCTCGTGCTGGCGCGACGACCCAATCTGGTGCGCCGCCGATGAAGACGTGTACCGCATTGCGTTGAAGGATCTGTTGCAGATGGGCTACGGCGTCGCCGAAGACGAAGTCGAGGACTACTACGTCACCGCGATTCCAACCGCCTATCCCGTCTACGAATTGAATTTCGAGGACCATCTGATTCCGGTGCTCGCGGGCGTGCACTCGGTGCCGAACCTGCTCACGCTCGGCCGTCACGGGCTGTTCCTCAACAACAGCATGGACGATAACGTGCTGCTCGGCATGAAAGTGGCCGACCATATCGCGGACAACGGCTTGGTCAGCGCGGCCTGGCTCGAGCAGATGCTCGCGTTCATGAACCTCCGCTTTCAGGGCAAGTAGTGCCGCAGGCGTCGATCAACATCGACCTCGACACTCTGACCGAGGACATCGACGGGGAGACGCGCATCATCCGGCGCGACGAGTTGCGCGCGACGACGTACCGCCGGGTGATTCCGCGGTTTCTCGAGCTGCTCGATCGCCACGGGCTGAAAGCGACGTTCTTCGTCATCGGCCGCGACGCGGTTGACCATCACGACGTGCTGGCGAACATCGCGCACAGCGGACACGAGCTGGCCAATCACACGATGACGCATCCGAAACAGTTCGTGCACCTCGACGATCGGGCGATCGTGCGGGAGATTCGCGACTGCGATCGGGCGCTCAAATCGATCGCGGGCCGGCCGATCGTCGGCTTTCGCGCGCCGGGCTACACCGTGTCGCTGCGCGTGATTCGGGCGCTGCGCGAGGCCGGTTACCGTTACGATTCGTCCCTGAACTCGAGCCTCTGTTACTACGCCATCAAGACGGTGTTCAAAGCGGTCCGGTTGAGGGACAGGGACTACTTGTCGACGCAACGACTGCTCGAAGTCTTCGCGCCGCGAACGCCGTATCGGATGGCGGCCGACTCGCTCAGCCGGCGCGACAATGGCCAGGCGTTCATCGAGATTCCGATTTCGGTCATTCCCTACGTGAGCTATCCGTTCGTGACGGCCCTGCTGCTGCATTTTGGCGCCGCGCCGTCACTGCAGGCGCTGAAGATGTTGATCGCGCGCCGCCGGTTCGTGAACTGCGAGCTGCACATCAATGAGTTCACCGATCGGGGCGACATCATGGGTGAGGACGGCGGCTTCTATCTGACGCGGCAGTACGTACGCATCGACCTGGCCCAGCGCATGAAGTATTTCGACCGGCTGCTCGGCGCCATCAGGGCTGATTGCGACGTCACGCTGCTGCGCGACGTGGCCGTGTGAAACTTTTCATCGTCGCCATCGACGAACCGATCTATCTCAATCGCTACGTGCGCCGCCTCATCGAGCGGTTCGACGGCGAGGTCGTCGGGGTTGCGAAGCTGACCGCACGGCGCCGCCGGCGGACGTTGCCGGCAACCGCGGCGCTGGCCCTCCTGGCGCTCGTGGTGTTCTCGCCGCGCGACCTGATGCGGTTGATCGGGCTGAAACTTCGCGAGCTCGCGGCTGGCGTGCTGCCCGTGCCGACCCGGCACACGCTCGCGGACATCTGCCGCGAGTTGCGGATACCGTTCACCACCATCGCCACGGCGAATGCGCCGGAATTCGTGGCGACCATCGAACGGCAGGGTGTGGACGTCGTGCTGAACCAGACACCGGAGATTCTTCGATCCGACATCCTGCGTGCGCCTCGCCGCTGCGTGATCAACCGGCACATGGCGTGGCTGCCGTCGTACCGCGGGGCGTGGCCCGTATTCTGGCAGTTCGTCAATGGGGAGCAGCGCCTCGGCCTCACGATCCACAAGGTCGACGAACGGATCGACACCGGCCCGATCATCCTGCGCGAGGCGATCGCACGGCTGCCGGACGACACCGTCGCGGCGGCGTACCGACGGTTGTTCGAGCGGTCGGTCGAGCTCACGTGTGACGCGTTGAGGCGCGTCGAGCTCGACATGCCCACGATGCCGAACGAAGGCCCGGACGCGTCGTGCTACGCGACGCCGCACGCAGGCGATGTTGCGCGCTTCATGCTGGGTCGACGCGGATCTCCGTTGCGGCGGATTGCCTGACGTGACGCACTCCGACCGTCACGCCGATGACAGCCAGCAGCAGGACAACCGGCATCGCCGGCAGCGACTGTCGCGCTTCCGTCAGCAGCGGAAAATGGACGGCAGTAATGTACAGGACCGGCGCGGCGAGCATCGCGCCGTCACGCCACGCGCCGTTCCGCAGCAACGCGGCGAGACCAAATCCCGCTGCGGCGAGAATCAGGACCTCTGCCGCCCAGATCGTGCGGATCACCGTGACCGGCAGCCGGTTGATGTCGCTGTACCGGACAGGAATCTCAGCGGCCCAGAGTACGAACAACCCACGTGTCGTTCGGCGCCACAGATACGGCAGCAGGTTCGTGCGGATGTTTGCGACGCCTACGCGCAGGTATTCGCTGTCGGCGGCCATGCGCGCGAGCGCGCGCTCGTACGGATCGATGGGCCGAGTCCAGATCTGTCGGATGTCCTGCCATTGATGCACGTACGTCAACATCGGGATCGGATCGAGGTGCTCGCGGACAGCAATGCTGTCCACGGCAGCAGCAAGCTCGCCCCGACCAGCATGAGCGTCGGCGGTGTGCGTGAGCTCATTGTGCACGCGGCCGCTCCAGCGCCCCTGCCACGATCCTTCCCAAACAGCCCGGCCCAGACCGCCCGCCGGCGACAACGCGAAACGGTTCAGATTCACGTAGTTGTACGCGAACCACGGGAGCAGCGCGATCGTCGCCACGCCGGCGGCGATCGCCCATGTTCGGCGGCGGCCGATCGGCTCGGTCGCCGCAGCCACGGCACAGAGGACGAACGGCAACAGGACAAACACCGGCCGAGTGAGTGCGACGGCGGCAAGGACGATGCCCGCTGCGATGGCGTCGGTTATCCGTTGCGTTCGGCGCGTTCGAAAACAGAGCCACAGCCCGAGCGTGAGAAGCAGCGTCGTCCACACTTCAGTCATGACCAGCGCGCCGAAGTACGGGATAGGCGAGTAGAGCGCCGTTGCCGCCGCCGCGGCGAGCGCCACGTGTT
>MNEX01000072.1 GCA_001917905.1 Acidobacteria bacterium 13_1_40CM_65_14 | reverse complement strand
CCCGCCGCGATGACGGCGCTCAGGTTCGGGAACGAGGTTTGCTGCTGAACCGGATATGGCGATGACCAAACAGCTGAGCCGCTACGCCGGCCGCAAGCTGACGCGCCGTCTGACTCGCGCCATCCCGTGGATTGGCGGCGCGATTGCGCTCGTCACCCTCGGCAGCGCGATTCGCCGCAAGGGGTTCGTTGGCGGCACGGTCCACACCGCGCTCGATTTCATCCCGTTTGTCGGCGGCGCAAAGAATCTGGCGGAAGCGGTGCGCGGCCGCGACTTCATTCCCGACAGAGCGTCCGCGCGATGCCGTGCTGATCGCGCTCATCGGACCGGCACGACCACCTTCGTCGAGTGATCCGATCCCAGCAAGTCGAGCAGAACGACGTCCACGACCAGGAACTGCGGGACGAAGCTGCCGCACCCGAACTGCGGATCGAACGTGAATGACCGCCGCGAGCCGCTGCGAATCAGCGTCGAGCCGAAGCGCGCAGAGAGATCGAACGCCGAAATCAGCAGCGGCGATGCGCCACGATGGGTTCCATCCAGCAGCGTGAAGCCCACCTGCTGCATGAACAGATCGCTGCCGCCGGCCAGATCGATCACCAGGTCGAATCGCGTCGTCAGCGAGGGGAACGCGACGCAGCGGATGCCGAACACGGGCGTGAGGCCGATCCGCTGCGGCACGATCGACGTGGCGATGAATGGCGTGACGGCAAGCGGCGATGCAAACGTCGCCAGGTGCGGCCTGTTCGAGTAGTCGGTATCGCAGGCGACGGCAACGACGAGTACAGCGGCGAGCGTCAGAATGCCGACATTGTTAGCGGACCTTCCGCGAGACGTCATATCCACCTCCAGCCCTAATGACGTAGGCCGAGTTCGCCCGCTGTCAAGGTCAGGCGGTCGCGGTGTTCCGGTTCGGCTTCATGTCAGCCGGCTGGCGACGTTCGGATTTCGATTTCGTAACATCAAGAGCGACGCAACGAAGGCGACGATCATCAGCGAGAGGACCCCGAGCTCGATCATCGACGTGCGAAACGCGGCCTCGCCGCGGTTCGGCAGCTCGCTGAATTCCGCGGTCAGCACGAGGATGCGCCGCGTCGCGGCGACCATCCCGACGATGAGAAACGGCTCGGGGACGAGCGTGTGCTCGCGGAAAGACACCTGCACGGTGTAGAGCAGCTCCACGATCATCAGCGTCAGCAGCAGGCGATCCAGCAAGTGGATCACGGCGCCCGCGAGGACGCCGCCGGCGACTTCCCTGGTGAACGTGACGGCGCCGCTTCCGAGCAGCAGCAGCGCGCTGGCCGCGAGCAGCGTGCCGAGCCCGACGTACACGATGTCCTCGACCCAGGTGAACGCGCGCGCCACGAGGCTGCGCGTCCCCTCCTGATCTTTTTTCATGATTGCGCGGTGATCACATGCCGGCGACGAGCACGCGCAAGTTCCGTGTCAGTCATGGCCGGTCTGTTTGCTCCGGCGACTGATTCATCGCGACGTGAACGACGCCTTCGCGCACGCTGGCGTTGAACGGTTCGAGATCGAGGCCGGACCCGCCAATCCGGCGTCCCGATGCGATCTCGAACCGGCAGCCGTGCCACGGACAGTGAAGCTCGCCTCGCGACAGCGATCCCAGGTGCAGCGGCAGCGCGCTTCCCGGACACGCGTTCCGATACGCCACGATTCCATCCTCATCGTCGAGCGCGCACAGCAGCACCGGCACGCCATCGATCTCCACGGCCTTCAGGACACCGCGCGGCAGATCGTTTCGTGAGAAGGCGAACTTCCACGCCGGCGCGCGACCGCCGACCTTGCGGAGCGGAATGAATCCCGACGCGTTGGGCGGCGTCATCGCGACGTCGCTTTGCACGAGACGCAGCGGATCGTTAGGGACGAGGTCGTACAGCACGAACAACGTTTTCACGGCCGGGTCCTCGGCGATGCGTTCGACGAAGCCTTTCCCGCCGAGCTCCGTGATCAGCTCGAACATCTGTAGACGTGACGTCTCATCCGAAGGCGATTGGACCGCCTCGACGATGGATGCGAACCGGGCGGCGTCCGCGTCGATATCATTCATGTGGTGATCGACACCTCCCGCGCGGCGGCGTGGCGCACCGCGGCGACGGCGAGTTGACCGAGACAGATGCCGCCGTCGCCAGGCGGCACGAGACGATGCCGATACACCTCGAAGCCGGCGCGCGTCAGCCGCGACGCCGCGTCGCTGGACAGAATCGCGTTCAGGAAGCAGCCGCCGGTCAACACGACCCGCGACAGCCCGGTCGTCTCGCGCAAACGGCGGCACACTGCGACGATCACGTCTGTAAGCGTCGTATGGAACCGGCGCGCGATGACCGCCGGTGCAACACCGGCGAGGCGATCGCCGGCCACCCCGCGAACGAGTGGCCGCGTGTCGACGACCAGCGGCGCGCTCGTCTCGTCGATCGCGAAGGGATACGAGGCTCTCGACCATGACCGCGAACGGTTTGTCGTCACGACGCTTGCGCCGCCGCAGCTCGCCAATCGCGTCGCCGTTGGCCGCATCGCAGGCCAGATGAAAGCCGCCCAGCCCTTTCACGGCGACGATGTGGCCCGACGCGAGCGCGCGAGCCGCTGCGGTCATCGAATCGCCCGCGACGAGACGGCCGCTGCCATCCATCGCCGTCACTCGCGGACCACACGCCGGGCACGCGATCGGCTCCGCATGGAATCGCCGATCGCGCGGATCCTCGTACTCGCTCCGGCACGCCTCGCACATCTCGAACAACGCCATCGTCGTCCGCTCGCGATCGTAGGGAGTGCCGGTGACGATCGTCAGCCGCGGGCCGCACGCGGTGCAGTTGATGAACGGATAGCAGTACCGGTTCGAGGGATCGAACAGCTCGGCGAGACACGCGTCGCACGTTGCGACGTCGGGGCAGACGAAGACGTCGGATCGTTCGCTGACGCGGCTTGGATCGATCCGGAAGCCGACGTCGCCTCGCGACAGCAGCGCCCTCGTCGAGACCGAATCGACGCGCGCGAGCGGCGCCGGACTGGTGGTCAGCGCGCGTTCGAACCGCTCGAGCGCGTCGCGATCGGCTTCGACTTCGGTGACGACACCCGCGGGACTGGTCACGAAACCGCTGAGGTGGAGGCGGGAGGCGAGCCCGTAGACGAACGGGCGAAAACCGACGCCTTGAACGACCCCGTGGACGGAAATGGCGCGTCGCTCCATAAACGGTTCAACAGCGCCCCTCCATCATACGCGCAGGATCATCGCCGCGAGCCGTCGCGTCGCCGGGAGCGATCGTGTCACTTCCTCGCCGGACCGTAGAGCACGCGGCCGGGCCGCGCCGCGGTCATCTTGCCGTCCTCGACCGCAATCTGTCCGTTGACGACGACGAGCGCGACACCTTCGGCGTACTGGTGCGGCTGCTCGAACGTCGCGAGGTCGCGGATCGTGTTCGGATCGAACACGGCGACGTCCGCCTTCATGCCCTCACGCAGGACACCGCGATCCGCGAGGCCGGTGCGCTGCGCCGGATACGCAGACATCTTTCGCACGGCGTCTTCGAGCGTGATGACTTTCAGGTCGCGCACGTAGCGGCCGAGCACGCGCACGAACGTGCCGTAGCTGCGCGGGTGCGGACTGGCCTGGCCGAAGATCGGCACCTCGCCGTCCGATCCGATCATGGTCGCAGGATGACGCAGGATGCGCTGGAGATCCTCCTCGTTGATCGCGTGAAAGATGCCCTGGCAGCCGCCCTGCTCGATGATCCACAGCACCGTGTCGGCGGCGTTCTCGATGGTCGGCTCGAGACCGCGCCGCTTGGTGACGTCGCCCAGCCGTTTGCCGTCGAGGGCATGATCCCAGTCGCACCGCGCGAGCTGCACGTTCTGCGGATCGCCGCCGCCGCGTTCCTCCTTGATGAGGCGAATGACTTCTGCGCGAATCTCCGATCGCGTCGACGCCGTCTGCATGCGCTTCAACGTGCTTTGGCGCCCGCCTTCGAGCGCCCACGACGGCAACAGCGCCGCTCCAACGCCGGTGGACGAGGCGGTGTACGGGTACTGATCGATCGTCGCGTCGACGCCGCGCGCCCGCGCTTCGTCAATCAGCCGCAGCGTCTCGACGCTTTTTCCCCAATTCGCTTTCCCGATAATCTTGTGATGCGTGACCTGCGTCGGCAATCCGCCCTTCTCGCCGATCTCGATCGTCTCGCGCACGCTGTCGACGACGTGCGACGCTTCGTCTCGCATGTGCGAGGTGTAGATGCCGCCCATGCGCCCGGCGACCTTCGCGAGCTCGACGACCTCGGCCGTCGGCGTGAACGTGCCGGGCACGTAGAAGAGACCTGAGCTCAATCCGAATGCGCCGTCTTCCATGCCCTGCTGCACGAGCCCGCGCATCTTCTCGATCTCCGCCGGCGTCGCTTTGCGGTCCACCGAGCCGATGACCTGCTCGCGCACCGACCCTTGACCGATGAACATCGCGAAGTTCGGCGTGATGCGCGTCGCGGCCACGCGATCGAGAAACGGCCGCAGCGGGATCGGCGACGAGCCATCCGGCCCTTCGAAGATGGTGGTGACGCCTTGCCGCACGTAGTTATCAGCGGTCGGCACGTCGAAGATGCCGCGGCGCGCGTGCGTATGCGGATCGATGAACCCGGGCGCGACGACGTTCCCCGCGACGTCGACGACGCGCGTCGCCGGCGCGTCAATCCGTGCCGCGATGCGCGCGATCGTGTCGCCGCGAATCGCCAGGTCCGCGCGATACCACGGGCTGCCGGTTCCATCGACGATGCGGCCGTTCCTGATGATGAGATCGTACGCGGGCGTCTGCGCGCGAAGCGCGCCCGCGGCGAGCGCGACGCCGGCAACCAGCGCGAGGGCAATCGATCGTGTGCGCATGGCGCGAGACTATATCCGATCGCTCGCGCAGCGGATCATGGTCGGCTAATGTAACTCTCCACCACGGTGGACACGGAGGACCGGAGGACGAATCCATTTTCATGCAGAACAGGATTGACCCTCCGCGTCCTCCGTGTCCTCCGTGGTGGCGAGGTGGTCGGACGCGGCTGTCTCACCGCGCAAACAACGAATCGAAGTCGTAGCTGACGCCGAACTGCGCGCGCACCACGGACTTGGCAATCAGGTCGGTGCGGTTGGAATAGCGAACGGCAATCGGAAAGCCTGCGCTCGACGAGCGGCTAGCGCGCTTGCGCTTCAAAGAGCGTCAGCTCGTGCACGGACCAGAACCAGCGGTGCGTCTCCCCGGTCTGACGCAGGCGCAGCGTCGTGGTGTGGTTCGGCGGCAGATCGAGATCGATCGGCGCCCGCCGCTCGTCGAACGCGATCGAGGCAATCAATCGTGTCAGCACGGGACCGTCGAAGAGGACGCGCGTCGATCCGCGATCGTCGATCGACTCGACGACGAGCTGCCGCGGATAGTCGACGAGTCCACGCGGTGAGGTCTCAATCCGCACGCGAGCGACGTCGGTCGGCTGTCGCAGGCGAATCTCGAGCCACTCGGTCCCGGCTTGACGTGTGCCGGTGAGCCATCGCGTTTCGATGTCGCCATCGAACATCAGCGGCAGGCGATCGCCTGCGTGTGACGCGGCCGCGGTGAACGACGAAGGATCGATGCGCCGCCCGTCTTCCCCACCACGGCCAAGCCGCGACGCCGGTGCATCCGTCAGCCGCCAGGCAAAGGTGTTCTGAAACTCGCGTTCCTCTACGTACTGATCGCGCGCGGCGCGCACCTCCGACAGGATGCGCGCCGGCTCGCCGGCGTCGGCGTACGTCCACCAATGCAGCAAGACGTACTGCACGCCGATCGCGCGCAGCGCCTCGAGCGCTTCGCGGACATGACCCGGTTCTCGAAACGGCGACGCCGGACCGCCGAGGAACTCCTGCAGCCCTGACGTCCAGCCGGTGTAGCCGTTGACGATCGGATGCCGGTGCAGCAGCGTGTTGAACTGATAGATGAGCGTGTAGGGATGGAAATCGTTCTGCTGCGCGATGCTCAGTTCAATCGCCGCGCCGGGCGGACTGTCGCGCAGCCACTCGTAGGCCGCGCGATCGAGATTTCTTTGGATCGGTGGAAACGGATCGATCGACGCGACCAGCCGTCCCTCGACGATGATGAGCAGACCAAGCGCCGCGGTCGTCACGAGCGCAGCGGTTCGCGGCAATCGCGCAAGCGCGCGGGCGGCGCCGGCGGCGGCGAGCACGACGAGCCCGAGGTCGACGATGGTCGCGAGGCGGGCGGGCACGCGCATGCCGCTGAATCCGGGCACGAGGCGGTACAACAGGTCGTAGGGACGCCACGGATACTGTTGATATCGTTGATATTGTTGATATTGTTGAAATTGTTCACCGGGACCCATCGAGATCCAGAGCGCGACCAACGTCACGAGCGCGTAGGTGACGACGTAACGGAGCCAGTCGCCGCGCGATCGAACGGCGATCACCAGCGCGACGGCCGCGAACGCGATCGCGACCAGTCCGAGAAACAATTGGCGCTCGGGTCCGCCTGGCGCGAGCAGGCCGCCCCAGCTCCACCCGCCGGGCGAGATCCTGAAGTAGTCCGCGATCCGAGCGCTGTAATACAGGAGGTCGTCCGTGCCGCGGTCGAGACTTCGCTCGCGTTGGACGCGGATGTACATCCACGCAAACGGCGCGAGCGCCGCGCCGATGCCGATGCCCGCGGCGAGGAGGTCGCCAACAATGCGCGCGCGTGGGAGCCGCGGCCGCACGAGCTCCACGGCGATCACGACCGCGGTCGCCATCGAAAAGAAAAACAGAAAGTACCCATTCGACAACGCCTGCAGGACGAACGCGATCGCAAACCCCGCCAGCGCGCGGGTCGATCCCGTGGCGAAATACCGGTGCAGCGCCCACAGCGCCATCGGCATCCAGCCCGCCATCAGCACCTGCAAGTGCGTGATCTGGCTCGCGCGATACGGGTTGAAGACGAACGCGATCGCAGCCAGGAGCGCCGCGTCCTTCCGGCCGAAGAGCTCGCGCGTCAGCCCGTACATGCCGGCGCCGGCCAGGACATACGAGCCGAGAAACGCGATGTTGTAAACGAGCACCGCGTTCCGCGTCAGCCACTGCAGCGGCGCGGTGAAGATGGCGACGCCGAACATGTGCTCGGCGTACGCGACCGTGTGCTGATGCGGGTAGAGAAACGGCGCGTCCCAGAATCCGCGCAGACCGTGCGCCAGACGATCGGCGTCCCACGCGAGGAGGAACGTGACGAGCGCTGGATCGCCCAGCCCGCCCGGCAGCGCGTACGACGCCTTGAGGATGAGTGGATAGGTGGTGACGATCGCCGCGACAAGGAAGAACAGCGCGACCATCGGGATCTCGGACGAAGAACGCAAAGAGCGCAAAGACTGTTCTTCTTTGCGGGCTTCGCGGCCTTTGCGTTCGATCGTCATCTACAAAGCGAAGAGGATCGCGTTCCCGGCGGGATCGTGCACGAGCAGACCGTCGGGTGTCGTGTCGAACGGCACGCTTGCGGATCGCAGACGCGCGGCGACGTCTGCGCGCGCCGCTTCGGCCGGCAGCTTCACGGCGAAGTGCCGCAGGCCGATCGCGCCAGGAGGCGGCGGCGGCGCGCCGACGCCCGCCCACGTGTTCAGGCCGATGTGATGATGATAGCCGCCGGCGGACACGAACAAGGCGCTCGGTCCGTAGCGCTGCATCAACTCGAATCCGAGCACGTCGACGTAGAAGCGCTCCGCATCCGCAAGCCGTGACACGTGCAGGTGCACGTGACCGATTACCGTCCCGGGCGCGAGCCCGTGGCCGTCGCCGCCGCTGTCCTCCGCGAGAATCCGATCGAGATCGAGCGGGTCGGCGCCCATCTGAAGCCGGCCGTTCACGATCGGCCACTCGGCGCGCGGCCGATCGCGATAGACCTCGATGCCGTTGCCGTCCGGATCGGCGAGATACAGCGCCTCGCTGACGCCGTGATCGGCAACACCCTGCAGCACCGTGTCGGTCTCGACCATTCGGCGCAGCGCGCGCCCGAGATCGCGGCGCGACGGCACGAGAATCGCGAAGTGATAGAGGCCGGTCGTGCCGCGGACGCGCGGCGCGTCCTCGCACTGCGAGAGCACGAGCAGATCGGGTCCACCGGCACCGAGAAATGCCGTTCGCTCGTCTCGACGCTGGACCGTGAACCCAAGATGCGCTTCGTAGAACCGAACCGAGCGATCGAGATGGGAAATGGTGAGATGCACGTGGCCGACGGTGCTAGTCACAACGAGCCTTCGACCGCGATTTTCGGGCCGCGACAACGCGGGGTCCCCAACGCGGCAGCCGCGTTGGGGTGCCGTCGCGGAGTCCCCGCCGCGCACGCCTGCGCGGTGGGGTGCGAGCGGAGCGGCCCGGTAGTCATTCGGAAGAGACACGCCACTAGTCGCTCGCCACGGCCTGCTGGCGCTGCTCACCGAGATGGTCGATGCCAAGCGCCACGACGTCGCCGGCTTTGAGATAGATCGGCGTCGGCTTCATGCCGAGCGCGACCCCAGACGGTGTGCCCGTGCTGATGACGTCGCCCGGCAGCAGCGTCATGAACTGGCTGACGTAGCTCACGAGCTCCGCGACGCCGAAGATCATCTTGCCCGTCGAGCTCTTCTGCCGCGTCTCGCCGTTGACGGTGAGCCACATGCCAAGCGCGCCGGGATTCGGAATCTCGTCAGCCGTCGCGAGAAACGGTCCGAGCGGCGCGAACGTGTCGGCGCTCTTCCCTTTCACCCATTGGCCGCCGCGCTCGAGCTGAAACTCGCGCTCCGAGTAATCGTTGTGCAGCATGTAGCCGGCGAGATGACGCGGCGCCTGCTCGCGCGTGACGTACTTCGCCCGCGCGCCGATCACGACGGCCAGCTCCACTTCCCAATCGACCTTCCGGCTGTTCCGCGGGATGACGAGCGGATCGTCTGGCCCGACGATCGACGAGGTGGCCTTGAAGAAGATGATCGGTTCCTTGGGGATCTCCGCGCCGCTGTCGGCCGCGTGGTCGCGGTAGTTCACTCCGATACAGATGATCTTGCTGGGGCGGCACAGCGGCGGACCGAGACGCGTCTCCGGCGGCACACGCG
Organism: Acidobacteria bacterium 13_1_40CM_65_14; assembly: GCA_001917905.1. Taxonomy (GTDB): domain Bacteria; phylum Acidobacteriota; class Vicinamibacteria; order Vicinamibacterales; family CAVVIG01; genus QHWF01. The sequence goes on along the minus strand of MNEX01000072.1, from coordinate 23,633 downwards.
GCGCGCGCGCGGCTTCCCGCTCGCACCACCCGCGCAGCCGCTGAAGACCGTCGCCGCCGAAAAATGTCTCGTCGTAGTCAGCGCTGAAGCCTGACGCGTCGACGCGCGTGCCGTCCTGAAGTTGAATGCCGGGCCGCTCGCGGCCGGCCTCGCCGAAGCGAATCAGCTTCATGCGAGCGTTACTATAACCCGGTGTCTGACACGTGTCAGACCGGTGTCAGACACGTGTCTGACACCCAGCGCGCTACTGTTGCGACGTCGGCGGACGCTCGGCGAGCAGACGCTCGACGTCCGCGGTGATCTCGTTCTTCGCCTCCTGATGGAATTTCCCGCTCGCCGCACCTGGGAATCCGGCGTGAACGCCGCGCACCCGTCCATCACGTCCCAAATAGAACGTCGTCGGGAACGAACTGAGGTTCACCGCCTGCGGTACTTTCTCGGTGAGCTCCTTCGGCTCGCCGGGCAGCAGCACCGTGTACTCGATCCCGTAGCGCTTGTTAAAGGCGCGCAGGCGCGTCGGATTCTTGAGCTGCGCCGCTTCTTCGAACGACAGGCTCACGATCTCGAGTCCCTGGCCGCGGTACTTGCGATACAGCTCGGCGAGGAACGGCGCTTCGTCGTGGCAGTTCGGGCACCAGCTGCCGGAGATGCTGACGATGACGACCTTGCCGCGGAAGCGATCGTCGGTGTTCGAGACGATCTTGCCGTTGAGATCCGGGAAGCTGAAACGCAGCGGCTCGGTCGGATCCTTCACGCTGGTGAAGCGCGACGGATCGCTCGGCTCCGGCAGTCCCTTCGCGCGCGCGACGTCCGATCGCATCGCCGTCAGCGGATTGTCTCTGTTCTGCACGACCGCGAGCGTGCCGTCGGCTTGCGGCGTCAGCTCGAGGCGCAGCGGACGCGCGCCGGAGAAATGACTCAGGACGAACTTGCCGTTCGCGAACGTGCCCGTCAGCGCGCCGGTGTCGCCGTCCACGCGCAGAATCGCCGCGGAGACTTCACCGCCCGACTGCCGCACGATCAGTTGCCACGCCGACTCACCCTTCGAGCTCTTCACCTGCACGTTCCAGAGTCCCGCAATCGACGGGACGTTGGCTGCGTCGACCGTCGTCGGCGTGAACCGCTTCGCCTGGAACGGGTACGGCGCGCCGCGAGTGCTGCGCGAGTACTGTCCTTCGAGCCGTCCGTCCTTCAGCGTCGCTTCGAGCTTCGTCTCGTACTCGTCGAAGCTGAGGACGAGCGCGCCGTTCTCGAAGCTGCCGGTTGTCGAGGTGACCTTCTCGTCGCCATTGAAGAACGACCCCTTCGCGGCGGATCCGTTTCCGGCGAGCTCCAGCCGGAACGGAATCTCCACGTTGTTGACGATGACGGTCGCGTCCCACAACCCGTTCAGCGATTGCGCGCGAGCGGGCGCGGGAAGCGAGACGAGCGCGATGAGCACCGCGACCACCAACCCAGACACCTTCGTTTTCATAAACTCTCCAAAACCCCTTGGTCCGGCTAAAGCCGGACACCCTACATCTGAAGCCGGACACCACCTACGAGCTAAAGCCGGACATCACATACGAGGACGCGAAAAAGAAAAAGCCCGGAAGGCATTGCGCCGTCCGGGCCTGGGATCCGCTGGGTTCGGTTCGTCCTGACGCTTTTACGTGGGAACGATCCGCATGAACGCAGCGCGACTCAGGCCGGAGGCATCCCCGGCCGGACAACACGAGCACACGCGACAGCGAATCACGTTCACGACACTTATTTATCGTCGCGAAGCCGTCGTGGAGTCAACTTTTTTTATGGCGCTGGGGCCCCACCCCCAGCGCCCGCCACCGCTCGCCTTCGGCTCGCGCCGCTGACGCGCGACACCGATCCGCTCAGTCAACGCTGCGGTGTGCCCGCAGGCGCGGAAAGCATTTCAAGTCGATTCAAGCCTCGAGCCGTATCCGCGGTTCACAACAATCAGCCTGTATCGCCACAACGTCGGCACGACGAACGACCACGCCGCGGAGCTCACGTTCCAACAGCGGCTGTCGCACGGTCTGTCGCACTCTGCGCTCTCTGCGTGCTCTGCGGTTGCTTTCGTGATCAGAAACCTGGATGGAAATTGACCGCGAGGGTCCAGCCCTGCGGCGTCGGATCGAGCAGGCGGACGGCGTCGAATTCGAAGACGAACCCGCCGGCGTTGAGACGGACGCCGGCCCCGACGCTGCGAAGCATCGTCCGCGTGCGCGTTGCCGTGTCGAGCGCGCCGGCATCGGCGAACAGCAGCGCGTCGATCGGCAGCGCATGCGATCCTGAGAGACGGCCGAACGGGCCGACGATTGGCACGCGCACCTCGGCGTTCGCCACCGTCATGCGCGCCGTCGTGAGCACGTCGCGGGGATCGTACCCGCGGACCAGATCGCGCAGAGTCCACACGAGCGGGATCAAGCGCGGATCGCCAGCACCGGTCCCGTAGCGGCCGACATGCTCGATGCGAAACGCGATGCTCACCGGCTTGATCGGCATCAGGTAGCGGCGGTAATCGGCGGTCAGCGTCACGAATGACAGGTCGCCGACGGTCGAGGCCGCTTCCAGCCGGTACCGCGTGCCGAGCACGGGCGCCGTTGACCCAAACACCGACGTGTCGTACACGAGCGCCGCCGCGCTGTCGATCAGCATCACGGCCCTGCCGCCCGGCATGCGGTCTTTCCCTTCCCGCAGCAGCCGCCCCGTCGTCGCCGAGTAGACTTGCGTCGCCAGCTCGCGGTCGAACGCGATGGCGTGCGCGCCGGCGCTGACCTCGAATCGCCGCGCGGCGCTGACCGGATACATCGCCATCCCCGACAGCTGACGATGAATCTGCCGCGCGACCTGGGTCTCGCGCGTCATGGCCTCCCCGCTCGCGACGAACCGCGAGTCGCCGATGACGATCGGAATCTGCCCGCCCACCACGGCCCAGTTCCAGCGCGATTGACGATTCACGTACGCGGTCTGTACGGCGAAATCGGTGACGCTGCCGCCGACCTGCACCGCCGTCTGCAACTGCCGCTGCTCCAGGAGATCCGACAGCGCGAACGACATGCCCGCGCGAAAGAATCCGCCGAGCATGCCGCCGCCGGCGCTCAAGTACGGTTGGCCGAGACCGCTGAGCGACATCTTGCGTGGATAGGGTTTCGAATCGACGGAGGTCAGCGGCGGCGCGGGCGTCGACGCTGAACTCTCCACCACGGGGGACACGGGGGACGCGGAGGTCAAAACCTTTTTTGCCCCCGTGTCCTCCGTGTCCCCTGTGGTGGAGAGGTTGTTCGTGCTGGAAAGGGAGTTCGGCACCGACATCACGCGGATCTCGTACGCGCCACGCTCGTACTCGCTGAACGCAAGACGGCCGCCGCGCGACACGGAAAGTGCGGGGCTGAGCGCCGTGATCCCGCTGACGCCTTCGCGCGCGTCGGTGATCTGCTGGAACGCGCCGGTTGCGACGTCGAGACGGTAGACGTTACTGACGTCGTTCGCATCGGCGATGAAATACAGCGCGCCGCCGAGCCATTGCGGGTCGATGTGTTTGACGTTCGGGATGAAGGGCAGCGCGCGCGCGACGCCGGTCTCGACGTCGAGCGCCGCGAGCCGGTACTCGCCGAACGTCAGCGACGGCAGAGATGCGGTGTATCGATCGCTGACAAACGCAATCGTGCGGCCATCGGGCGACCAGGCGGGCTGCAGATCGGCGTACGCGTCGGCGGTCAGACGACGCAGCGCGTCATGTTCGAGATCGAGCTCGTAGAGATCGCTCGTCCCGCCGCGCATCGCCGAGAACGCGAGGCGCGTCCCGTCGGGCGACCACGCAGGAGAAAAGATCTGGTCGAGATCGGGGAACGTGCGCTCGCGCAGAACATCGCCGCCCGGCATGTCGAGGATCGTGACCACCGGATGACCGCGCTGGATGGACGCCAGCGCAAAGCGCCGGCCGTCCTGGTTCCACGCGCCGGCCGACTCGAGGAACTGCAGGCTGTCGAAGTGCGGATCGGCGGCCGTACTGACGAGCTTCTTGATCACCGAGCCGGTGCTCGCGTCGGCGAGAAACACATCGATCGAGTAGCCATCGCGCTCGGAAAGAAACACGATCTGCGTCCCATCGGGACTGAGCGCGGGCGCAATGTTCACACGGCCGGCGCCTTTGCCGGCGCCGACGGTGACGATGGATGTCGTGTGCGCAACTGGCTCGTGGCGGCCGAACGTCTCCTTCAACGAGGCATGCCAGTCGCGTGACAGCACGGCAGCGTCGACACCCGTGACGGCGGTCAGCCGCCCGATCGCGCCGCCTTTCGCGGTCGAGACGAGCGCGCGCGCCGCGAGCGTCTCGCCGAAGCGGCCGCTCAAGTACACCCACAGCGCCTGGCCGTAGCGATACGGAAACCACTTCGGATGATCGAGCTCGGCGAGCGTCGGCAGTCGATCCTGATCGACCCCGTCGCGCATCCACATCTGCGTGTTCGGGTCGAGCGTGCCGACCGACAGGTATTCCGCCATGCCCTCGGTGAACCACAACGGAAGCAGCGCGATCGACCGGCCGGCGCGCTTCAGGATGTCGCGCTGAAACGCGTGGACGAGCTCGTGCCCGAGGACGTGATCGGTTTCGCCCAAGCCCCCGGTAAACGGCAGCACGACGCGGCCGCGATTGTGATCGGTGCACCCGCCGATGCCGTCCGGCAGCAACCCGTCGACGACCGTCGTCTGCCTGAAGTGCGCGTGGCTGGCGTACAAGATGATCGGCGGCCGTTCGACGAGCGTGTGATCGAGCGCCTTCGACAAGCGGTCGTACCAGCGCTCGGCCATGCGCGCGGCGTCGAGCGCGGCGTCGCGCTCCGCCGGGTAGTAATAAATGTCGAAGTGCGCGGTGGGGAGGACGCGGAAATCGAACGACTCGACCTGGACCTTGTTGCGGCCGAAATACTGCGCGCTGGCAGACGCCGCTGCAGACAGCGAGACCAGGATCGCGAGCGTGATCGCCACCGCTCTCATCACGGTACGTCCTCCCGTGGAACCGCCGCACGACGAAGTGGAAAAGGACCCGGCGGGTAGCGCCACCATAACATAAGATCGCGACGTGCGGAGCCTGCCGATCGTCGTTTTGTTTGTGGCGCTCGGGATTACGATCTTCGCCGATCAACAGCCGCCGATCCGTGACGAACGCCGGTTTCAATCCGGCATCGAAATCACCAGCATCACGGCGACCGTCATCGACAAAGAGGGGCGCCTCGTGACCGGCCTCGGACGCGAGGCGTTCGAGGTGTACGAAGACGGCACACTCCAGAAGGTCACGCAGTTCACGAACGAGCGCGTGCCGGTGGGGCTGGGCGTCCTCCTCGACATCAGCGACAGCATGTTCGGCAAGCGGATACAGGACGCCCGCGCCGCGGTCGATCGGTTTCTGTTCGAGCTGCTCGATGCGGCCGACGAGTTCTTCGTCCTCGCGTTCAATCATCAGCCGCGGACATAACATAAGATCGCGATGTGCGGAGCCTCCCGATCGTCGTTTTGTTCGTGGCGGTCGCGCCAGCGGGCGGCGGTGCTCGTCATCTCGGACGGCGCCGACACGGCGAGCACCGCGACCATCCGCGACGTGCGGTCGGCGCTGCATCGCAGCGACGCGTTCGTGTACGCGATCGCCATCGACTCGCCCGAGCGGCAGGCGATCAACACGCGCGTCAACCCGCAGGCGCTGCGCGAGATCACGGCGGAAAGCGGCGGGCGCACCGAAGTGGTTCAGACCACGTCGGAGTTGAACGAGGCGACCGCGCGGATTGCCGAGGAGCTGAACAGCCAGTACGTGCTCGGCTACACGTCGCCGCGCGGCGCCGACGGCCAGTTCCACAGCATCCGCGTCCGCGTGCCCGGTTCCGAGTACCGCGTGCGGGCCCGTACCGGCTACGTCGCGACGCCGCACCGCAACAACCGCTAGTGTCGCGTCTCTGAAGTTCGGTGTGCACCGAGGGCGGCGATGCGCCCGGATGGCAAGGCGCGAAGAGTGAGAATACCGGGAGTATTTGAGCGATGAGCAACGCAGCCAGACCCGGGGCCCCCAACGCGGCAGCCGCGTTGGGGTGGAGGAGGGATGCAGCGCCGGCCGAATGCCAACGAACTTCAGAGACGCGACACTAGGCGTAGCTGACTAAACGCCACCAAGAAGGCACGAAGGCACGAAGAGAATGCTTTCTTGTAGTCGAGGTTCTGCGTGTCTTCGAGCCTTCGTGGTGGCATTTCTTCGTGGTTGCATTTTTCACCGAGACGTCGTGAACGTCGCCTTGACACGTCGCGAACCGAACACTTGACTGAGTCAACTAATCCGTCGACAATGGCCGCCTATGGCCGCCATCCCAGCCGCGTCCCGCCAGGCCATCGACGCCGTCCGCGGGTTCAACCGGTTCTACACGCGCCAGATCGGGTTGCTCGGCGAGCACGTCCTCGAGAGCCCGTTTTCGCTGAGCGAGATGCGCGTGCTCTACGAGCTGGCGCATCGTGACGGTCCGACCGCCAGCGATCTCGGCAAGGATCTCGGACTCGACGCGGGCTACTTGAGCCGCATGCTGCGTCGCTTCGAAGCCAAGCGGCTCATCACGCGGACCTCATCGCCGACCGACGGGCGGCAGAACCATCTCCGCCTGACGACACGCGGCCGGGACGCGTTCGCGCCGCTCGAGAACCGTGCGCGCGCGGAAGTCGGTGCGATGCTCGGCCGTCTCGCCGCCGCCAAGCGGCAGCAGGTCGTCGACGCGATGTCGGCCATCGAGCGCACGCTGCGCGGTCAGCCGGCCGATCGCGCGCCGTACGTGCTGCGCCCGCACCAGCCGGGCGACATGGGATGGGTTGTCCACCGCCACGGCGCGATGTACGCGCGGGAGTGGGGCTACAACGAAGAATTCGAAGCGCTCGTCGCGCGCATCGTCGCCGATTTCCTGGACAACTTCGATCCGAAGCGGGAGCGCTGCTGGATTGCGGAGAAGGACGGCACGATCGTCGGATCGGTGTTCGTCGTCTCGAAATCGAAGACCGTCGCCAAGCTGCGGCTGCTGCTGGTGGAACCGAGCGCGCGCGGCCTCGGCATCGGCCGCCGGCTCGTCGACGAGTGCATCCGCTTCGCGCGCGCCGCCGGCTATCGCACGCTCACGCTCTGGACGCACAGCCAGCTCGCCGCCGCCCGCCGCCTTTATCAGGACGCCGGCTTCACGCGCACCCATCACGAGCGCCATCACAGCTTCGGCAAGGATCTCGTCGACGAAACGTGGGATCTCCGACTCTAGCCAGGCTGCTGAAGAACGCAGCCTGATGGTCTGAAGTCGCAAGGCTGAAGTCCAAAGGATTCAGGCCGAATTCCGAAGCCCAGACTTCAGACTTCAGACTTCAAACTTCAAACTTCAGGTTGCTGACTTTTTCAGCAACCTGCTACCGCGGCACTTCGCTCATCAGCGCCACTGGATTCCGATCGGCGTCGCGGAGGAACGCCATCCAGAGATCCGCGTGCGGCAGCTGCGCGACGAGATGCGGCGCGCTGTCGAAGACGACGCCGCGCGCCTGCAGGACGGCCGCGGCCTGGTGGATGTCGTCCACGGTGTAGTAGATGATGGACGAGGGATGATCGTATTCCGGTGTTTCGGGCAGCGACAGCATGAGCCGGATGCCGCCGCAGTCGAAGAAGGCCATCTTGGGTGGCGCCTCGAACAGGAGCCGCATGCCGAGCGTGTCGCGGTAGAACGCGACGGCGCGCGGCAGGTCGTGGACGACCACCGCAATCTGCCCGATCGTCGAGAGTCCGAAGGTGCCTGCGACTGCCGTCATACGTCCCTCCTGTCGGTGTGCTATATTCGTTTAGCTAGGCTAAATACATACTTAGCACATGCAAATATCTGACGTCAACCAGTCGATCGCCAACCGCCTGCACTCCGCGGCGATTCACCTGCTGCGCCGCCTGCGCAAGCAGGACGAGGCGATGGGCCTGTCGCAGGCGCGCGCCTCCGCGCTGTCGGTCGTCGTGTTCGGCGGGCCGGTCACCATCGGCGATCTCGCCCACGCCGAGCACGTCAGCGCCCCCACGATGACGCGGCTCGTCATCGGCATGGAGCGCGACGGCCTGGTTCGCCGCGAGCGCGATGCGCGCGACGGCCGCATCGTGTGGCTGAAGCCGACGACGAAAGGGACGCGCATTCTGCACGAGGGACGGCGGCGCCGCGTCGCCGCGCTGGCGGAGCAGCTCGCGACCCTGACGGAACGCGATCGTCAGACGCTGGCGTCGGCGTCGCAAATCCTGGAGCGGCTGCTGCGTGCGGCTCCGCGGCCGGCCACTGGTGAGCGCCCGGTGTCGACGACCGACGTCCGGTCGCGACGCGCGACACGCCGATGACCATTACAAATCTCGTACTCGGTCTGACCTTCAGTCTGACCTTAGGTCTGACTTCAAGTCTGACCTCGAGTCTGACCCTCAGTCTGACCTCGAGTCTGACCGGCAGTCAGACCGCGGGCCGTTTCGAGGTGACAGCCAAGTCGCGGGCGGTTCAGCCTGGCGAGCTGGTCGTGCTGACGATGATCGCACCGGTCCACGTCGACCAAGTGCGCGTCCACGCGTTCGGCCACGAAGTCGCGACGTTCACGACGTTGTCCCCAGGCGACCGCACGTGGCAAGCGCTGGTTGGCATCGATCTCGGGGTGAAGCCGGGCGCGTATCCCGTGGCGATCGACGCGGGCGCCGGCCAGCACACGACGTACGAGTTGATCGTCACGCCGAAGCGCTTCCCCACTCGCCGTTTGACGGTCGACGACTCGTTCGTCAACCCGCCGCCGTCCGAGCAGGAGCGCATCGAGCGCGAGGCGAAGCTGCTCAGCGACGTATGGCAGGCGCCGACGGCCGAGCGCTTGTGGACCGAGCCATTCGTCCGGCCGGTCGCCGAGCCGGCGAACAGCCGCTTCGGGACGCGAAGCATTTTCAACGGCGTCCCGCGCAACCCGCACGGCGGCGCCGATTTCCTGAGCCCGAGCGGCACGCCGATTCACGCCCCGAATGCCGGCCGCATCGTCGTCGCCCGCAATCTCTATTTCTCCGGCAACACCGTGATCATCGATCACGGGCTCGGCCTGTTCTCGATGCTGGCGCACTTGTCGGCGATGGACGTGAAGGAAGGCGACCGCGTGTCAGCCGGCCAGATCGTCGGCCGCGTCGGCGCGACGGGCCGGGTCACCGGCCCGCATCTCCACTGGGCCGTGCGCGCGAGCGGCGCCCGCGTGGATCCGGTGTCGGTGCTCGCGATGCTGGGGAAATAGGTCGCGTCGGCTGGTGTCGTGTCTCCGAAGTTCGTTTGCATTCGGCCGGCGATGCATCCCCGCCGGCTGCGTTGCTCCTCCCTCAAATATTCCCGATGATTCCCGATATTCTCGGTCGTCGCGCCTTGCCACAGGCGGTGCGCCACGTCGACTATCGGGCCCTCGGTGCGACAACGAACTTCGGAGACGCGACACTAGCGCTTCAGCGGCCGCAGATACCAATCGCTGCCGAGATGGACGTCGCCAGACCGCGGCGGTTCGAGCCCCGATCCAAACACCAGATACTCGGCGTCCGACGGTACCGCAGCGGATATTCGAAGGACGCCGGCTCGAGCAGAACGGCGACCACCGCGTCCGCCGGCACGATCGCGTCGAAACGGCGGACGGCGTCCTCGTACGACGTACGGTTCGCCATCATCTGCCCTGTGCGATCGAGCCGGAACAGCGACGGGTGCGCACCGCCATAGTCGACGCTGACGAGGACGCCGTTTGAGTGAAACACGACGGCGGTGATCGCCGAGACGCACCCAATCCAAATGACCAGGACGAGATACGCCCGCGCCAGTGGATGCTTCGCCGCCAGCCAGCGTCCAGCGACCGGCGCCGCAAAAATGGCGGCGGTGATGAAGTAGCGGCCGCGCCACGGATCGTACAAGCTCGAAAACGCCTGGAGGACCAGAAAGCCGATCGTCATCCACGCGAGCAGTCGTGCACCGGAGCGGACGCGCCGGCCGAACGCCGCGGCCATCACCGACGCCCACACGAGCGTGAATCCGAGCACGCCCCAGTACGAATGCACTTCGTGCGCGCTCGCAATGCGATCGTACAGGAACGTCGTACGAGCGCCGCCCGGTTCCTCGAGATCGACCCCCAGACGCGGGATGATGTGCGCCGGCACCGCCCGAAGTAACCGCTGTGCTCGATTGACGATGGTCACCCGAGGCAGTCCGTCGAGTGAGAGGAAATCCACACCGAAGCGCAGGACGTTCTTGGCGCCGTACCGCACCGCCGTCGCCGCGTCGTACCCCTCGAACGTGTGCTCGGTCCGGACGCTCGCCGGTCCCAGCGCGTTGCCGAACAGCCTGAACATGGTGACGTATCCGGATGGCACCGTGAAGACGAGCAGCGCCGCGACTCCGAATGCGGCGAGCTGCAGCCACGCGCGGGAGCGAGGCCTCGGCGCGTGTGCGAGTCCGTCGATCGCCGCCGCCACCAACAGCGGCGCGTTGACCGCGAAGACCGCCTTCGTTCCCAGTGCGAGCGCCGACGCGCCGCTTGCCGTCGCCAGATGCCGGGGCCGGGGATCCGATCGATAGCGCAGCAGTGAGTAGACCGTGATGCCCGCGTACGCCGCCAGAATCATGTCGTTGTCGGCAGCCGCCGCCTGCATGAGCGACGCCGTCAGCACCGCAAACAGCATCGCCGTGAAGGCCGCCTGACGCCGCGTTGAACCGATCTCGATCGCGATGCCGTAGACCACGACGACGCACGTCCAATAGGCGAGCAACTGCCAGATGGACGCCACCCGCTCGTTTCCCCCGCTGACGAGATACGCGTGAAGCGACAGGACGGCGGAGTTGCGAGGATGCACGACCTGCGCCCAGTAGTTCGCGTCGTAGAAGGCCATCGACCGGTGCTGCAGATAGTACGCGACGCGCGCGACGTGATACGTCAGCCCGTCCCAGGCGCGCGGTGCGGTGAAGATCAGGACCGCGGCGTTCAGCAGTCCGGTCACCGCGGTGACGATGGCCATCGGCGCGAGCACCATCCGCTCGAATCGCGACGGCGGTCCTTCCCGGGGAATCTGCGGCGGTGCCGGCCGGCCGGAAGCCGGGAACGCAACCCCGATGGCGATTACCGCGACGAGGACGGCAGATGCGCTGGCGGTCCAGACGAGCGGATCATTCAGCCGGCCGAGCGCCGAGGCAGCGTATCCGCACACGACAATCGTGCCGGTTGCAAAGACGAACAGGCGGGAGCAGCTCTCGCCGAGCGGTGCGGGTCGGAAGCGCCGCTCGAGCCACCAGCAGGCGGCGGCCAGCGGCACGAGTGCGAGAAACAATCGCGGATTCTCCTGTGGCTTCGGTCAGAGGCCTCGTGTCGGGTGGCGCTCCGTCCCGCGAGGCTCGCAATCGTGGTGAGCAGTGCCTCCATGTCGACCGGCTTCGACAGATGGGCCTCGAAGCCTGACGCGAGCGATCGTTCGCGGTCCTCGCGGCGCGTACGCAGTCAGAAGCTGCATTCTACCGCCCCTGGCCGATGGCTGAGCTTTCGAAGTGTCAGCTCTGCATCAGCAATGTCGCAAGATCCGACACGCGCGGCAACGCGTTCATCGCACTTTTCCGCGTGTGACGAGATGATTCAACGTGGTGCTCACCTTGCGACTGCGGCCTGTCCTATGAGCATCTGCGTGACTGGCGCGACCTCCACGTTCGCTCACACAGACACCTGCGTCCGCGTGATGCGGTGGACGTTCCGGCGGGACGTGAGACCGTCGTGTGTGAGCTGGGATTGAACGGCGACGATTCGGCGCAGCGCGTTTTCCGGCCTGTTTCTGCTCGGACGAGTCGCGATTCGATCGCGTGGGACGCTAAAGAGGATGTGAAGAAATCACGTCAACGCAAAGGCCGCGAAGACCGCAAAGAAGAGTCTTTCGAAAAGATGCTTTGCGCGCTTTGCGATCTTTGCGTTCAACGTGATTCTTTCACAAGCTCTTAAAGACTAACGACCGTCGGTCGCGAGCGGCAACCGAACAACGAACGTCGCCCCCTTCCCCTCACCCTCGCTTCTCGCTTCAACCGACCCGCCGTGGAGCTCGACCAGATGCCGCGCGATGGCGAGCCCGAGACCGAGGCCGCCATACTGCCGCGTGAACGACGCGTCAGCCTGCCGGAACTTGTCGAAGACGTACGGCAGGAACGCGCGCGGGATGCCGACGCCGGTGTCGGTCACGTGCAGCTCCGCGTTCCCGTTGTCGGAGCCGACCGCCACCGTCACGCGTCCGCCGGGCGGCGTGAACTTCACCGCGTTCGACACGAGATTCCAAACCACTTGCTGCAGACGGCCCGCATCGCCGACGACCGACACGGGCGACGGGGCCGCGACGGCCACGTGAATCTTCTTCGCGGCGGCCGCCGGCGTGATGGCGTCCACGCCGCGGTGCGCCACGGCGGCCAGGTCGATGGTCTTCAAATCGAGCCGGACGTTGCCCGCCATGCCGCGCGCGACGTCGAGAATGTCGTCGACCAGCTTCGCCTGCGCCTGCGCGTTGCGCTCTACTGCCTCGATCGCGCGTCTTGACTTGTCCGGATCGAGTCGACCCGCAGCCAGCATACGCGACCAGCCGAGGATGGCACTGAGCGGCGTGCGAAGCTCGTGCGACACCGTCGCGAGGAATTCGTCCTTCAGCCGGTTCAATTCGTCGGCCTCGCGGAACAGCCGCGCGTTCTCCACGGCGAGCGACACGCGCCGCGCGAACTCCTCGACGAGCGCGACGTCCGCTGCCGAGTAGTCGTGATGCGATTCCTGTTCGGTCCGGCCGAACGCCATGACGCCGACCGCGCGTCCGCGCACCGTCAGCGGCGCTCCAACGTAGGCGTACGGGCGCAGAATCCCGCCGAGTTTCAGCACGTCCGGTTCCACGGTCTCGAGCCCGGCCATCAGCTCTGTGAGCCGGTCGTGAGTGACGACGAGCGTCTTGCCCGTGCGCATCACCTCGTCGGCGAACGTCGGGATGTTGCGTGCCGGCGCGGAAGCAATCAGCCGGTTCGCCAGCTCTTGAAGCGCCGCCTCTTTCTCGCGGATCACGTGGCCCCACGCGACCAGACGCGTGAGACCGTGTTCGTCCCGCACGATCACAGTGCAGTAGTCGCCCAGACGCGGCAGCGCAATATGCACGGCGCGATCGAGCGTCGTCTCGTAGTCGAGCGAGGAGTTCAGCGCCTCGCTGACCTCCGCGAGAAACTGCAGCCGGTCGCGGACCGCGACGGCTTCGGCCGTCGCGTCGCGCTCGCGCGCGAGCAGCTCCTGCTGAATGCGCTCGACCCGCAGCCGATCGGTGATGTCGCGGGCGATTTTCGACGCGCCCACGATCTCGCCGGTCGCACGCTTGATGGGTGAGACGGTGATCGAGACGTCTACGAGCGTACCGTCCTTCCGCGCGCGGCGTGTCTCGAACGGCTCGACGCGGTGCCCGCTGCGAATTCGGGCCAGCACACGTTCTGCCTCCCGCAAGCGCTCGGCCGGAATGATGATCGTGATCGACCGGCCGACGGCTTCGGCGGCCGAATAGCCGAACAGCCGTTCCGCCGCGCGGTTCCAAGAGGTGATGACGCCGTTCAAATCCTTGCCGACGATGGCGTCATCGCTCGATTCGACAATGGCCGCCAGCTGTTCGCCGACAACCGCGCTGCGACGAAGGTTCTCATTCAACCGCGCGATGAGCGCGCCGGTGGCGACAAAGAAGAGCAAGGCCAGGTCGTCGGCGGCGTTGCCGAGACTCAGCGGCCGGAACGGTCTCACGAACCAAAGGACTGCGGCTGAGGCTGACAATACCGTGGCGTAGAGTCCCGGGCTGACGCCGCCGTACCAGCTCGCCGCCATTATGGCTGGAAAGAACAGCAGGTACGTCGTCGAATCGCCCAGCCAGGGATGGAGCGCGAATCGAACGAGCACGGCCGCAGCGACCGCGCAGGTCGCGAACGCGTAGCGGTGGATCAGGGAAAGGAATCGCGTCACAAAAAAAGACGTGAATGGTTGAGATTCGAGAATTACGTCCGTCCCTTATTATTGGACATCATGCCCAGCTGTGCTCGTGCCGCGCTCGTCCTCGTCGCCGCCGGTCATGCCGGAAAACGCGCCGGCTGGATCGACCTGGTTGAACGAGCAGGGCATCGCGTGCTGGAAGCGATCGACGGCGTCCATGCGCTGGCCGCCGCCACACGGTACCTGCCGGACGTCACGATCGCCGAGGTGGTGTTGCCGAAGCTCGATGGCCTGCAGCTGACGGCGCGATTACTGTCGAATCCCGACCTCAGCGACATCCCGACCATTCTAGTGCGCGATCCGCGTTCGAATCTGGAATCGTGCGACGACGCGCATCCGATTGTCTCGTCCGAGGACGATCTCGTGGCGCATCTCCACCGCCTCATCGCGGACCGGACGACGCTCACCGGCAGCCGGCGTACGCTGCGGCGCGCGCTGGCCGACATCCGCGCGACGGCACAGGACAGGTGCGACGAGGCTTCAACACTGAGCGATCGCGCGCGGCACATCGCCCGCGGTATCGACGAGACGATGATCAGCGTGCTCGTCGCGGACGACAGCGCGCGCTACGTCGAGGCCAACGCCGCCATCTGCGCGCTGACTGGCTACTCACGCGAGCAGCTGCTCCAGATGTCCATCTGGGATTTGTCCGCGGCCGATGTCGTCGAGCGCGGGCAGCGTGCGTGGAAGCGGTTTCTGCGAGATGGCCGATTCGAAGGCTCATACCGCATCCGGCGGAGCACCGGCGAGCACATCACCATCCGCTGTTCGTCGGCGGCGAACGTCGTGCCCGGCCTCCACGTCTCGACAATGGCGCCGCCCAGGCTCCTGCACGTCCTCAGAACCTGATCACCGACAGCAGCGGGTAATGATCCGAGCCGAACCGGCTCGGCAGCCGCTGGACCTCGATGGCTCCCGCTGGCCCCTTTGCGAATACGTAATCGAGTCTCGCCCGCAGACCGAGCGGTCCGGACCATGTCGGGCCGCTGTCGACGGCGGGTGCGTCCGGGAAGGCCGCGCGCAACTCGCCGATCGCCGGCTCGCGCTCGCCGAGCCACGCGTTGAAGTCGCCGGCCAGCACCGTCGGTCCCGCAAAGAACCACGACTGCGTGAGCGCCGCGACGAGCGCGTCCGCCTGACGCCGGCGCGCGGCCAACGGTCCACCATGCAGGAACGCGAGCGCCGTGTCCAGATGCACATTCACCAACCGCAGTCGCCATGGCGTCCCGGCCGCGGTGCGCCCGCCGATCGCCGCGACCGCCACGACGCGCCGCTGCCGCTCGATCGGCAGCTCGATCGCGGCGGCATCGGACAACGGCAGCGTCGAGAGAATCGCATTGCCGCGATCCTCGGGGTCATCGGCCGCCGCGCCGTTGCGCATCGATGGCACGTAGAGCACGGCGAGGCCGTGCTCGCCGGCGACGCGCCGCACATCGCGCGCGTGTTCCGCGTGGAACGCGTCGACGATGCGTGACGGCACCGCTGAGAGAATTGTCGCGCGCTCGGGCACCCCGTCGCCGTGGCGATACATTTCCTGGAGCAGGAGCACGATCGCGTCGAGCGGCTCGCCGCGCGTGAAATCGCCCCGCTGCACGGCGTCGAGAAGCGCGTCGAGGTCGCCGCCGCCGACGTGGGTGTTCCAGCTCACGACGGCGACTCGATCGATCGGCGTGATCGACGCACGGCGCGGTTGCGGCTCGTAGACGACGGGGCCGACCATCGCGCACCAGTCGGTCAGGCGGGCGCGGTGGCGCTCGTCAGCGGGTTCAATCCAGGCGATGTTGAGCGCCGGCGCTTCGTGCAAGGACACGACACCGCGGCAGACCGGCATTCTTGCCGCGTCTGACGATCGGGGCGCACGCGCGCACGCCGTTGCGCCGGCGAGCAGCACGACCATCACACGAAGCACCCGATACAACGGAAAGCTCGAGAAGGTTTCTAGCCGCGGCGCCGGCGGCGAGACGAGTCGCGAGGGGCGGACGGACGCGATGCGGGCGCATCGAGTGTGTCGCGGTACAGGCGGTAATCCCTGACATCGTGCAGCGGACTTTGCCGTAAGGCCTCGCGGTCGTGAGCCATCACATCAGTCAACTCCGCGGCATGGCTCTGGAGTGTCGACATGTGTTCGGTCAGCTTGCGAATCCGTTCGAGTTGTTCCTTCAGGAACGACTCAGCCATTGAATCATCAACTCCTGCCTCATTTATCAGCCAATCCTGTGCCAACGATTACGCGCGAGAGAATCCACTACGACTCGCCTGCGGTCGCCGTTGAGGCCCTACTAATGGGTGCCGCGCCGGCACAGATGAGCCGGGCGGTCGTCATACTCGAACGACAATCCCTGTCGCCGGCTGCCCAGTCGCCTTCGCAATGGCTGAGGCATACAGCGCCACCTGACGGCGATAGCCCTCCTCCCCCGTCGATGCGATTTCACGGTCGGTCTTGTAATCCACCACGGTCCACAATCCGTTCTCCTCGAACGCGAGGTCGACGGTCCCTTCGACGAGGAGGCCGTCGGCCAGCATGCAGGTGACCGGCGTCTCGCGCCGGCACGCGCCCCTGGCGTCGGCGGCGCGTGCGCGCCTGAGCAGATCGTGCGCGAGCACCCCGTCGGCCACTGCAGCCGCGGCTCGGGCCTCATCGTCTTTCATGCCCAGCACACGAGCTTCAGCGGCCGCGAGGCTCTCGAGTTCCTCGCGCGTCGCGTCAAACGGCGCCTTGGCCAGCAGCTCGTGGACGAGGATACCGAATCCGATTCCTCCTGGCCGCTCGGCCGTCTGCCCAATCATTACTAGTCGGGCTGGAGTCCGACTCCACTCCGACTGGCGGTCAGACTGCGGGTCAGACTGGCGGTCAGACTGCAGGTCAGACTGCAGGTCGGACATCGCCCATTCGCGGACGGTTTGGACGCGAAGCGACGGGACGGCGCCGGCCGCGCGAGCGTCGTGGCGGGCGAGCTGCCAGCGATCGTACGTCGCGCGGCCGTCCGCGATGACGTGCTTCGGGACGTCCTTGACGATCAGATCATCGCGGCGGACGCCGAATGTGGGTTTCTTGTCGAGATCCAGCGCGCCCGGATCCCACCACACGACCGAGTACCCGCCCGCGTCCGCGAACGTGTGCTGGCCAGGACAGACCGTCGACGGCCCGGCCGTCCCGTCGTTCGGCCGGTGCAGCACAGAGTCCTTCGACTTGAACGCGGGACACTTCGGTCCGCGGGTCGGCGATCGACGCGAGGCTGCCGGCGGATACAGCGCGCGATTCAGCGGACTGAACCAGCCGCCCTCCCACTGATCGTCGCCGAGCGCAGGGACGATCAGCAGATCGCGTGCACGCGTGGCGGCCACGTATGCGAGCCGGACGCCTTCGGCCTGATCACGCGCGACCTCTTCTGCCTCGTGATCATGGAGCTCGTGCGGCGCCCAGCCGCCGATTTTCATCGCGCACAGATTGCGCGGCGCGTCGAGATACCGGCTCGCATCGGGGCGGCTCATTCGGCACGTGAGATCCGCAAGGATGACGATGGGAAACTCCAGCCCCTTCGCCTTGTGCACCGTCATCAGCCGCACGCCGTCGCTGCCCTCCTCGAGAATCGGCGCTTCGGAGGCCTCGGCCGACGCCGCGTCGCGTAGCTCGTCGATGAAGCCTCGAAAGGAGATGCCGCCGCCGGCCTCGTACTGGCGCGCAAGCTCGGCGACGTGCAGCACGTTGGCGAGCGCCTGCTCGCCCGCCGGCCGCAGAATGAATCCGACGTGCGCGCGCGTCTCGGTCAGCAGGCGGCCGATCGTCTCGG
Source organism: Acidobacteria bacterium 13_1_40CM_65_14 (assembly GCA_001917905.1). Taxonomy (GTDB): domain Bacteria; phylum Acidobacteriota; class Vicinamibacteria; order Vicinamibacterales; family CAVVIG01; genus QHWF01. The sequence continues at coordinate 5,793 of MNEX01000072.1, read as the reverse complement.
CGACCGGACGATAGTTGCGGCCGCGATGCAATTGCTGGAGCAGCCGCAGCGCCAGCGCGATCCCCGCGAGATGCGCGGTGGCCTCGCCGGTGAGCGCGAGCTCGTGACCCGAGTTGCCGCCCAGCTCCTTTGGAATCCGGAACGGATGGAAGACGCCGAACCGATGACGAAACTCGAGCAGATGCTCGTCGTCGATCGCGAAGAGCGATCCCTTCAGCGTCGCGAACACTGACAGCTCGTCGTCGGGCCACTCGATGGCCGCGAGCGCCGCGCGGATCGTTTCGACTTCTTCGCGTCCGTGAAACGCCTTGCCGCCCACGAGCAGATGCGGGATGCCGCGCGCTTCGATCGCATCGATGTATCTGCGCGTGACGTCCTCGCCGAAGCTGACGAAGCGGCGGAACAGCACGGCGACATGGCGCGGCTGAATCGGCACGCGCGCCTCGGTTCCATCCGGTTGCCGCTCGCAGACCGTCCATCCGTTCCTCGCGTCGACGAGCCACGCGATGTACGCGCCGACCGCATCAGGGAGCGACGATTCGATGGCGATCGCAGACGGCCTGGGCGCGCCGAAGCCACCGCGTCCGTACGGCTTGGGTACCGGTAAGGCGACGATCGCCGGCTGGGACTCGTCGCCTGACCGGTGCGGCGACAGCGGAACGTACTCAGACTGCAACGTCCGTGGATCGCCGGTCATCTCGGCGCCGAACGCCGCGTTCACGAAGCGCTGGATCGCCGGTACGCTGCGATAGCTCGTCGTGAGCTGCACGACGCGGCCGCCACGCGACGCGAGCCGATCCCGAACGTCCCAGTAGGTGGCGACGTCGGTGCCGCGGAATCGATAGATTGCCTGCTTCGGGTCGCCGACGATGAAGAGCTTGCCGGCCTGATCGTTGGCGAGCAGCAGCAGAATCTCGGCTTGAATGGGATCGGTGTCCTGGAACTCGTCGACGAAGATCCGCGTGAACTTCGTCTGCAGATGGCGGCGCACCTCCGTGTTGTTCTTGATGAGATCGCGTGCGCGGGCCAGCAGGTCGGTGAAGTCGAGCGCGCCGGCCGCCTGCTTCAGCACCTGATAGCGCGTCGTCGCGCCGGCGAGCTCCTGTTGCAGCGAGGCCGCCAGGTCGGCGTCGGCCTGCTGGCGAAACTGCTGCAGCGCGGCGAACAGGATGTCGCGTGCGGATAACACGTCGGCACGCGTGACGTCGCGGCCGTCGTGCTTGCCGAACTTGTAGCCGCTGCCCTTCCGAGTGCGCGAGAACCCGCGGTCGCGTGTGAGATCGACGAGCCTCGCTTCCCACCCGTCGAGATCGCGGCCGCCAAAGGAGGCCTCGAGCCGGATCTGACGACTGAGCCGTCGAACAGCGGCGGTGTCGATGAACAGGTTGTCGCGCTCGAACGACGCGGCAGCCGTGAGATCGGCGAGCTCGTGAAGCGCGGCGACGTGACCGTCGATTTCCGCATCGCGATCGAAGGGCGGCCGGTCCCACGGATGCGTGAAGTCACGCCACTCGGCAAGGGTCCGTCCTGCGTTGCGCAGGCGGTCGATGGGACCATCACGGTCGCCGCCAAACGACGGCGCGCTGGTCCGCCGCAGCGCGCGCCGGAGTCCTCCAGGTGGATCCTGCAAGGCCTCCTGCAGCCACGCTCGAAACGCGCGCGAGTACAAGCGATCGGCTTGCGGCTCGGTCAACACCTTGAACAACGGATCGACTTCAGCTTCGACGGGACGTTCGCGCAGGAGCTCGGCGCAAAAGCCATGGATGGTGTTGACGTGGGCTTCTTCGAGCGTCGCCAGCGCGACTTCCAGCCGCGCGCGGACAGTGTCATCGGTCGCCTCGGCGCGATCCCGCTCGAGCGCCTCGCGCAACCGCAGCTTCAACTCGCCGGCGGCCTTCTCGGTGAACGTGACGGCGACGATCTCGACCATCTTCGCGCGTCCGGTCGCGAGCACGCGCAGGATACGGTTGATCAGCTCGGTCGTCTTGCCGGTCCCGGCGGCGGCTTCGACGACGAGGGTGACGTCGAGGTCCTCTTTGATCGCGCGACGGGCTTCGGTGTCGATGTTCATTTATCCGCCAACTTTTCTTATTGGCGGCGGGGCCCCACCCCCACCGCGAGCTTCGCTGACGCCTCGCCTCGGATTGCCATGTCCTCGGCTCGGCGTGGCCGTAGGCGCTTTTGCTCTCGCGGGGTCCCACCCTCGCTCGCCGACACGCTCGCGCCGTGGCGCTCGCGTATATCCAGAACAGAACGTCACCACAGAAGATCGACAGGCAGCGCCTGCGGCTATGCCGAGCCGAGGACATGCGAATCCGAGGCGAGGCATCAGCGTCAGGTCGCGCCGGGGGTGGGGCCCCGGCGCCAGTAAAAAAAGTTGGCCGCCCCTCATCTCATGCTCCTCAGCGCTTCGAGATCGGCCAGCTTGTCCTTCGCCTTTCGCTCGACCCGTGCCTCTTCGCGCGGACCGCAGACCGGGCGGAAATCGCACCACGTGCACGCGCGTTCGGCCGGCGCGGCTGGCAGGAATCCGAGCTCGACCGCCCGATCGATGATCGTCAGGACCTGCAAACCCTGACCGCGGGTGTAGTCGTTGATAGGGATCTCGTGTTCGACGAACCCGCCCGCCGTCGTCGAGTAGAACAATCGGCCCTTCACGACTTTCTTGCCGAGCCCCTGCTCCACCGCGACGCTGTAGAGCACCGGCTGCAGCACGGCGCCGCCGCCGACGATCAAATCCGGATTCGATCGATTCTTGCCGGTCTTGTGATCGGTCACCCGCAGCGCGTCGAGCTGCGGATCGTGTTCGATGAGATCGACCGAGCCGTGAAGAACGAACCGATCGTCGACGACGATCGGATCGGGGAGACTTCGCGGATCGCGCCCCTCTGCAAGTTCAAACGCTCGCGGGGCCCCACCCCCGCTCGCTCCGGCGCCGCGGCGGGCATCATTCGCGTTGGCCGCGGGCGCTGACTCGCGCTCCTCGCGCGGGCCGCCGGCGCCCAACCCGAAGCTGAACTCGAAATACGCGGGTTGCCATGCGCTGCCGTCCGCGAGGCGCTGCACCCAGATGCCGAGGTCCCGGCGCAGCTCGTTGATCTCGTCGCGCCAGACGCGGTCGATGGCCGGCGCGAGCGTCTCCGCGTACTCCGCCGCAACGCGATCGAGGACAGCGTCGAGCACCCGGGAGGCGCCGGGCACGCGCCCGCGCGAGATGGGCAGCTCGCCCCTGGCCTGCATCGCGCGATAGAACTCCGCCTGCGCGCGGTGATACAGGCTGCCGCGCGTCAACGGATCCATCCTGACGAGCGGCTCGGGCTCGTCCCAGGGCTCGAGGCGATAGATCGTCGACAGCAGGAACTGATAGGGACAGGTCGCAAAACGCTGCAGCGCCGACAGTGAGTACGCGCGCTTGCGCAGACGATGCCGATCGATGGCGGCTTGCGTGCCCGCGGCGACTTTCACCAAGCCGTCTGCCGTCGACCACGCTTTCCTGTCACGAAGCCAACGGCTGGTCACCGAGCGTCGCAGCGCCGAGTTGAGGCCCAGCATGTAATGAGCGCGGCCCCGTACCGCCTCCCGGTCTGGCGTGTCGAGTAATGGTCTGAGGATCGCGAGGTCATGTTCGAGATCGTCGATGGCGCGATCGGCATCGCGCGGCGCCGGCCAGGCGAGGTTCGCACCGCCTTCCTCGGCCGCATCCGACGCCAGCACGCGGTGATCGGGGACGCGGCCGGTGATCGCGCGCATGACGTCGAGCGCGTAGAACGACGGCACGCGCGCGCGCGTCTCCGCGACGTCGAGGCGCGGATACGACAGATACAGCCGCTCGGTCGCCGCGCCAATCGCAATCTTCAACAGCAGGCGCTCGGCGGTGCCGCGCTGTTCCTGACGGACGAGCGAGACATCACCAAGTGCCGCTCGCGCATCGTCGAGCAGGAGCGGATCTTCGCGGGGACGCTGCGGCACGACGCGTTCGGCGAGGCCCGGCACGAAGACGACGCGGAACGCGCGGCCACGCGCCTGATGAGGCGTGCCCACGAAGACGCGGCCGTAGCGCCGCGCCGGCGGCTCCCAGTCGAGCGTCACGAGACGGTCGTGCAGTACATCGCGCGCTTCTTCCAGGGTCACTGGACCGACGTCCGCCATCGGCCGGAGATCGGCGAGTGTCTGCAGCACGCGCACTGGCCGGTGCAACGCGCGCGTCGCGAGCGCGTCGAAGCGCACGAGCCAGTCGCCCCAGGTCGCGCGATCGGGCCACGACGCCAGCTCGTCGACAATCGGCAAGGCGAACTGGCGCAAGTGGACGAGATTGCGCAGGTCCCGCTCATATCGCGCGATGCGCGCCGACTCGGGCTCGTCCTTCATCAGCTCGTCGATCCGATATCGATAATCGGCGGCGAGACCGTCGAGACGCCGGCGCCAGCGCGCGCTGCCGTCCGCGCGCGTCCGCCCGCCGACGACGGCCGACTCCACGATCAACTCTTCCCATTTCCACGGTGAGCGCAGCGTCCCCGCGACGACCGCTTCGTCGTCAGTATCGATTGCGCCGGGCGGGTCGGCCCCGACATGGTCGTGTTCATCCGGTTGTAGGGGCGGACCCGCGTGTCCGCCCGAGAGCTCGGCGAAGACTTCGTCGTCGGGGATCACGACCTCGGGTTTCTCGCGGCGCTCGCCCATCCGCGGCACCTGACCGAGCGACAGGTACTCGTCGAAGCGCTTGGCGGACAGACCATCGACGGCGCACGACAGCAGCGCGATGAACGCGCGTCCGGCCGGATCGGGCCGCCGCGTGCCGCGATCGAAATAGACGGGCACGTCGCCGCGCGCGCAGGCGTGCTCGAGCAGGCCGAGATACGGCTGCGGCGTGCGCAGAAACACGGCCATCTCGTCGAAGGGCACGCCGCGCGCCGCCTCATCGAGCAGGCGCCTCACGATCTCCACCGCCTCGCGCCCTTCGCCCGGTGCGGAGAACAGCCCGACGTCGCCGGCGCGCTCACGCGGTTCCGGCCGTTCCGACGTGAATACGAAACGCCGCAGACAGGACAAGTCGGAAGTTGGAAGGATGAAGTCTGAAGTACGAAGTCTGAAGTGTGAGGTGTCAGGCTCCGGCAACGTTGAACGTTGAGCGTTGAGCCTCGAAAGTTGAGCGAGCGCAAAGTCGTCGCCGTCGGGCACGGTGGCAAGAATGTCGGGCGATCGCTCGATCAACGCGGCGACGAACTCGCCTTCCGCGCGCGAATCGAGCGGCACGTCGAGCAGCAGCATGGGCAGCCGCGCCCATCGGACGAGGTCCGCGCGACACGCCTCGGCCGCCACGCGGAAGAGCGCCGCTCGATCGTCAATCGCCGCGCAGGTGAGTTGCTCTTCGACGCGCTCGAGCAACCGCGCAAGATCGCGAACACCTGCACCCGCGGACAGCCGGTCCACGGAAATCCCGGCGAGGCGAAGTTCGTGGAGCGTGCGGGCAAGCGCTTTCGGAAAGCCGGGCATGGACGCGACCGGCGCGAAGTACTCGAGCTCGCCGGCGGCCGCCGCGTCGAACACCGCGCGCGCGGCCATCGCCTCAGCGCCGGCGTGCGTGCCCGGCACTCGCGTGCGACTGGCGGCGCGCGTCACCGCGCACCGAGCCGCGACCTCTGTGAAGCTGAAACGCGTCAGGCCGAACGTGGCGCCCGCGTTGCGCGCGATCGCGCGCGCAACGTCGTCCGCCGCGCCGCGCGACGCGCCAACGATCACCAGTTCAGACGGCGCGCGCTCAATGCGCGCGAGTGAGGAAAACCCGGCAAGGAA
>MNEX01000134.1:767-11473 GCA_001917905.1 Acidobacteria bacterium 13_1_40CM_65_14 | reverse complement strand
AAGTTCCCGAACAGCGGCTTTCCAGCGCGCGCGGCGTAGAAGGCAAAGAGCGCGAGCCCGATGAGGAGCGCGAGCGAAAGCATCGACGGCGTCGCCCACCATGCCGAGAGATTCAAGGTGAGCGGCAGCCCCGTCGCCACCTTGTTGGCGAAGGCCGCCACCGTCATCACCAGCAATCCAAACCGGAACATCCCGAACGTGACAACCACGAAGGTGAGCGGGATGAGCACCAGGTCGAACCACGTACCGAAGAACGCAGCGCCGTTGTCGCTGAGCACCGTCAGGATGACGACGCCAACGAGCGCCGCGAGCCAGCCGCGCCGCAAGACGAGGCGCAGGACGACGAAGATCATCGCGACCAGCAGCACGGTCTGCAGGGATGTGTACAGCGCGCTGACCCACCGTGTGACCACGAACGCCGTGGACGCGAGCGGTCCCACGGAAGTGCCGAACGGCGGGAGCGGCGCTGTATAGCCCCATCGCTGAGGCAGGAGCCCCTGCGCCGTATCGAGCGCCATGAGGCCCACGCCGAACAGAAGCCCGATGAGCACGTCGCGGCCGACACGCGGATCGCGCAGACGTCCTGAGAGCAGGCGCGTCCAGCCGAGGAGGCCGTCAGGCCAGAAGCGCCGGACGTACGGTTCGATCGCCAGGTAGAACACCCAGACAATGGCGCCGAGAACCGTCGAAAACCCGATCGCGATCAGCAACTCACGAAGCTCGACGTCCGTGGTCGATACGTGATGCGCGCCAAAAATCCACCCGACCGACGCCAGCACCACGAAACCAATCGCGAGACGAGCCGCCCCGTGACGATCGGCACGGTTCACGCGCAGGTTGTACCGCGCCAATAGCGCGGCGCCGACCAGTGCGACGACCGACACGGCGACGTTCAGCGCGCTGACCACCGCCTGCGCCGTCGTGCGCGCGAGCGGCTGCATCCGCGTCGGGCGCGTCCACGGGCCGACGGCGTAGAAGGACGTCGGCTTCCCGCGATACGCCGCGGCTTCAACACGGATCTTGATATCGGGCCGATCGGGTGCTGGTCCTTCCCAGGCCGCGCGCGTATCGGCGAAGTGGGGAGGCGTCCACTGAGGCGTCGACGGCGTGAAGGCCGTCATGTCGAATCCCGCGGCGTCGAAGAGCGATCGCCAGTTCGGCGCCACGGCCGGCGTGCTGTCGGCGTCGAGTTGTGGCGGAACCGCGTGAAACTCGACGAGCCGCCCGTTGGTGTCGAGGATGGCGAGTCGCATCCCTGAGACGAGCAGCGGCGGATCGGTGGACGACAGCGAGCTTGCCGGGCTGACCGGCACGAGATCGCGCGGGCTTGTCCGATACCAGAACAGCAGCACGGGCGGCGTGCCCGATCGCAGCGACGGCCACCAGTCCGCCGGTCCCTGTTGCTGCGCCCATCGAGGCGGATCGGGCGGGATCGTGAAGCCCCGCGCGCGATCGGCGCCTGGCTCCGTGTACCCGAAGGTCGCGATCATTTGCTCCGCTCGATCGGTCAACACATCGGTCGGCTTGTCGAGCGGTACGAGTCCTGGAATCGACGCCCGTGGCACGACCGCCGCAAACGCCAGCAGCACAATCACGAAGCCCGCCGCCATGGCGGCCGCGGGCAGAATCGGCAACGCTTCCGCTTCGCCGGCGGCCGCGAGCAATTCGGGCGACGGCGTTTCGCCCGCCGCCAGCGCATCGGCCAGCGGGTTGCCGCCCGGCAGCGCCGCGGCGACCGCGAGTGCCGATCCCGGACGCCGTCCGGGATCGCGCTCGAGGCAGCGGAGGATTACACGCTCGACCGCCGGATCCAGATCGCGGACGACCGACGAGGGCGTCGTCACCGTGCCGCTCTCGTGCAACTGCATCAGGTCGTGCAGCGTCTTAGCGTCGTACGCGCGTTTGCCGGTGAAGATCTCGAACAGCACGAGCCCGAGCGCGTAGATGTCGGTTTTGATCGACGCCGCCTGGCCGGCGAGCTGTTCCGGCGCCATGTACTGCGGTGTGCCCGCACGGACCGCGTTTGCATCGCCGGTCGCGACCGCAAGGCCGAAGTCGGTGATGCGCACGTGACCGTCGCCGTCGAGCATCACGTTCGCCGGTTTGAGATCGCGGTGCAACACGCCGCGGTCGTGCGCGGCGGCGAGACCGGCGCACAGCTGCCGCGCGATTTCGATCGCCTTGTCCTGCGGAAGGCGGCCGATTCGGCGGACGAGCGACGCCAGGTCCTCGCCGTCGACGTACTCCATCGTCAGGAAGCGGCGGCCGTCGGCTTCGCCGAGATCGTAGAGACGGCAGACGTTCTTGTGGGACACTTGTCGCGCGATGCGCAGCTCGTTGTGGAACTGGGCGAGTTGTGCGGGATCGATCGCGCCTTCGGGCAGGAACTTCAGCGCCACGGGATGATCGAGCGTGAGGTCGTCGGCGCGATACACGTCGCCCATGCCGCCGCGGCCGAGCAGCGCGACGAGCCGGTATCGGCCGGCGATGACGGCGCCCGGCGTGAAGCGGGACGATCCTTCCCGGCCCGGGCCTCGCGCGACACCGCCGGGCGCCGTGACGACGCCGGATGGTCCCATCGTGAGGTCGTCGTCTGGACGACTCGGCACGTGAGGATTTTACTGGACGTCCTGTTCTGGATACACGCGAGCACTGCGGTGCGAGCGTGTCTGCGAGCGGGGGTGGGGCCCCGCGAGAGAGGGAAAAATGTCAGGCCGACTGATAGTGCTTGCAACGGTTCTCGCAATGACCGGTCCACTCGTGCTCGCGCAAAGCAGACGCCCGCCGAGTCCGGCCGGCGCGTCGGCCGCCGAAATCGGCGGCAAGATGACGCCGACCAGCGGCGGCGAACCGGTTTACACGCGCGGCAAATGGATCGAGGTCACCTACGGACGGCCGATCAAACGCGGCCGCGACGTGTTCGGCTCGGGCGCGAGCTACGGCAAGGTGGCGAATCCTGACGCGCCGGTCTGGCGCGCCGGTGCGAACGTGTCGACGCAGCTCAAGACCGAAGTGGCGCTCGTCATCAACGGCAAGACGGTTCCGCCCGGCACCTACACGATGTTCATCGATCTGAAACCGAACAACTGGACGTTGATCGTGTCGCGGTGGAAAGCGCAGGCGGACTACGACCCGAACAACAAGACGGAGATCTGGGGCGCGTACGACTACACGCCGGACAAAGACGTCGTGCGCGCGCCGATGAAGCTCGAGACGCTGCCGCACTCGCACGAAGAGCTGTCGTGGGAGTTCCTCGACGTGACCGACGCCGGCGGGACGCTCGCCATCATGTGGGACAAGACGATGGCGTCGGTACCATTCAAGGCCGGAACCTAAGAGCGCGCCGCAGAATTACAACTCGCCCACCGCGGAGGACACGCGGGGGACAGCACGTAATGCGGATTGAGGATTGCGGAATGCGGATTGATGGCGGATTCAATCGAACGATAAATCCGCAATCCTCAATCCTCAATCCGCAATGAAGATGTGGCGTCCGGCTTCAGCCGGACCGTGATCCGTGAGGTGCATATGACGCTGAGACTGATCCTCGTCGCCGTACTCGCCATCGTCGCGAGCGCGATGGTTCTTGCGCAGGACAACCGGCCGCTCAGTCCATCGGGCATCGCGGCCGCGCAGGTGCAGGGAAAATACGTCAAGCCGACAGGACGCGGCGCACCGGCGCTTGGCGGCGAGGCGTATCAGGGCGGCAAATGGATTGAAATCACGTACGGCCGTCCATTGAAGCGCGGACGCGATCTCTGGGGATCGGGCGCGGAGTACGGCAAGGCGGCGCTGGTGGGGGCGCCCATCTGGCGCGCGGGCGCGAACGTGTCGACGCGCCTCAAGACCGAAGTGCCGCTCGTGATCAACGACAAGACGATCGCGCCCGGCGAGTACAGCCTGTTCATCGATCTGAAGCCGAACAACTGGACGTTCGTCGTCTCGACGTGGCCGGCGCAGACGCGCTTCGATCCCAATAATAAAGACGCGTTGTGGGGCTCGTACAACTACACGCCCGACAAGGACGTCGTGCGCGCGCCGATGATGCTCTCGACGCTGCCGGTGTCCATCGAGCAGCTCACCTGGGAGTTCACCGACATGAGTGATGCCGGCGGCAAGATGACGATCATGTGGGACAAGACGATGGCGTCGGTGCCTTTCAAAGTCGGAAGTTAGAAGTCTGAAGTACGGCGGGGATGGGAACCATGTCTTACCTGCTTCAAGACTTTCGGCACAGCGTTCGGCTCCTCCGGCGCGCGCCGGGCTTCACGGCCGTCGCCGTCTTCGTGCTGGCGCTCGGCATCGGCGCGAACACCGCCATCTTTTCAGTGGTGAACGCGCTGGTGTTTCACCCGCGGCCCGGGCGCATCGACGCCCTCGTCGGCGTCTTCAGCCGCGACCGCGTCAAGGTCGACGACTACCGCAACGTGTCGTATCCCGCGTACGTGGATCTGCGCGGCCGGCGCGATGTGTTCGACAGCCTGATGGCGCACACCTTTGCGATCGTCGGCATCCGTGAAGGTGACACGACCCGACGCTCGTTCGCGTCGCTCGTGTCCTCGAATTATTTCGAGACGCTTGGCGTGCCGCTCGCCGCCGGCCGGCCGTTCACGCCCGAGGAGGAACGGCCCGGCGCCGACGCAGCCGTCGCGATCGCGTCGTACTCGGCGTGGAGGAAAGCCGGCCTGGCGCCGTCGTTTGTCGGCAGCACGGTGCGCGTGAACGCGAGAGATTTCATGATCGTCGGCGTGACGGCCAAAGGATTTGCCGGCACGATGACGATCGTCTCGCCGGAGTGGTGGTTTCCGCTCGGCACCTACGACAGCATCGTCAACGACATGTTCAAGCAGCGGACGACCGGGTTGATGGACCGTGGCAACCATCCGATGAATCTCGCTGGCGCGCTGCGGCCGGGCATCTCGATCGCGTCAGCCGAAGCCGCGCTCGACGATCTCGGCAAGCGTCTCGGCGCGGAATACCCCAAAACGGACAATCAACTCTTCAAACTCTTTCCGCTGCCTCGCCTGTCGGTCAGCTCCGAGCCGCGCACTGACAGCGAGCTCAAGGTCATCGCCGCGCTGCTCGTGTCGATGGCCGGTCTCGTGCTCGTCGTCGCCTGCCTGAACCTCGCGAACCTGATGCTCGCGCGCGGCGCCGCACGGCGCAAAGAGATTGCGATTCGCCAGGCGCTCGGCAGCGGCCGGCGCCGCATCGTGCAGCAGCTTCTCGTGGAAGGACTCACGCTGTCGATGGTTGGCGCGGCGTTCGGCGCGCTCGCCGGCTGGTGGACGACCGGCGCGCTCACGGCGTGGTTCGGATCGGTGATTCCGCTTGGCATCGAGATCATCGTGCAGCCGTCGATCCGCATGGTGGCGGCGGCGGGCGGCTTCGCGGTGCTCAGCACGATCTTCTTCGCGCTTGGACCGGCGTGGTCGCTGTCGCGGCCGGCAGTGAGCGCCGATCTCAAGGGCGAACCCGGCCGTGTCGCGCGGCGCTTCGGCGTTGGATCGCTGCTGGTCGTCGGGCAATTGGCGGTCTCGCTCGCGCTCGTCGCCGCGGGCGGACTGTTCGTGCGCGGCGCCATCCGCGCAGCCGCCGCGAATCCCGGCTTTGCCCTCGATCATCAACTCGTCGTCGCCGTCGATCCAAGCGTCGCGGGGTACGACGAGACGCGTGGCCGTGCGCTGTTCCGCGCGATGCTGCAGCGGCTGCGCGCCACACCGGGTGTCGCCGATGCGAGCATGGCGTCGATGGTCCCGTTCGGCGAGATCCGCGAGGGGCGCAGTGTGCGACTCACACCAGACGCCGGTATCAGCGCCGACTTCGTCGTCGTGGCCTCGGACTATTTCAAGACACTCGGCCTTCGTGTGCTGCGCGGCCGCGAGTTCACGGTCGCCGACGACGAGCCGGGCGCCGCGCTGAAGCTGGCGATCATCGACGCGCCGCTCGCGCGGCGGCTGTTCGGCGACGCCGAGGCGCTCGGGCGCCAGGTGCTCATCGAGCCGCGCGAAGGAGAGCCGCTGCAGCCGTTCACGGTGGTCGGCATCGCGCCCCCGATGCGACAGGATCTGTTCGATCCGGAGTCGCGTCCACGCGTCTATGTCTCGCTCGGATCCAAGTTCTCCGCGAACATGACGCTGCATGTCCGCACCGAGCCGGGCGCACCCGACGCGGCGATGCTCGCCACCGTACGCGGCGAGCTGCAGCGTCTCGACAGCCGTCTGCCGGTCTTTACCGCGAGGACGATGGAGATGCAGCGCGACAAGAGCATCACGGCGTGGAGCGTCCGCGTCGCCGCGACGATGTTCAGCACGTTTGGCGCGCTGGCGCTGTTGCTCGCGACGATCGGCGCGTACGGGCTGAAAGCCTACGAGGTATCGCGCCGCACGCGCGAGATCGGCATCCGGATGGCGCTCGGCGCGACCGCGGGCGACGTGCAGCGACTCGTGCTTCGCGAAGGGCTGCGGACCACCGTCATCGCACTCGGGATTGGCCTGCTGCTCGCGGCGGGAACAGGCAAGCTGGTGAGCGGCCTTCTGTATCGCGTCAGCCCGTTCGATCCGATCGTGCTCGCCGTCGCGACCGCCGTCCTCGCCTCAGCCGCGATGCTCGCGTGCGTTGTCCCCGCGCGTCGAGCGACACGGATCGTTCCGCTGGACGCGCTCAGAGCGGAATAGTCAATGCGGATTGGGGATTGCGGATTGCGGATTTATTGTGGATTCAATCGTCGATAAATCCGCATTCCGCAATCCTCAATGTCTATTCCGCTCGGAGCGCCTGCGTGGGGTCGACCCGCGTCGCGCGCCAGGCGGGGACGTAGCACGCGACGAGCGCGACGGTGAGCAGCATCGCGACGACCGCGACGATCGTCGCCGGATCGGTCGCGGTGACACCGAACAGCAGCCCTTCAATCCAACGCGAAAGTGTGATGGCGCCGGCGACGCCGATCGCCGTGCCGAGCACGGCCATCGACAGGCCCTGACGCACGACCAAACCGAGCACGTGCCGGCGTTCCGCCCCGAGCGCGATGCGCACGCCGATTTCGTGCGTCCGTTCAGTGACGCCGTGCGCGACGACGCCGTAGAGACCCACCGACGCGAGCGTCAGCGCGACGATCGCGAACACCATCAAGACGAGGACCGCCATGCGCTCGCGTGCGATCGAGGCTTCGAGAACGCGGTCCATCGTCCGGACCGAAAACACCGGCAGGTCGCGATCCAGCACGTGCACGGCCGCTTCCACGGCCGGCTGCAGCGACGCGGGATCCACGTCGGTGCGCACCACGAACGCGAGATCGCTCGTCGGCGATTGCGGGAACGGGATATAGACCTGCAGCGGCGTCAGCTCGCTCAATCCGTCGACCTTCACGTCGGCGACGATGCCGACCACCTCGCGCCATGTACCGGGCGTTTCGGGCCATCCCTGCTTGAGGCGCTTGCCGAGCGGATCCTCGCCGGGCCACATGCGCCGTGCGAGCATCTCGTTGATGACGACGACGCGCGACGACTGCGCACCATCGGCCACCGTGAACAGGCGTCCGCGCACGAGCCGCATCCCCATCGTTTCGAAGTAGCCGGCCGTCACCGGCGTCATCGCGGCGGAGGGCAGCAGCTCGCGACGCTCGGGAACCGGCTGACCTTCGGCGACGAACACGGAATTCCACTGCGATCCGTCGATTGGAAGCGACAGGACCGCCGCAGCGTTGGCGACGCCGGGCAGCGCGCGCACGCGCGCGAACACCTCGTCGAGGAATGCGACGCGCTTGGCGTCGGTCCATCGTTCGCCGCGGAACGACACCTGCATCGTCAGCAGATGATCCGCGCGGAATCCGGTGTCGACGTGCGTGAGCTGCAGCACCGTCCGGATCATCAGACCGGCGCCGGTGAGCAACACGAGGGCGAGCGCGACTTCGGCGACCATCAGCCCGCGCCGCAGGCGATGCGATCGGGCCGACGCGCCGCCCGACCGGCCTCGCACGACGACATGCTGACCGCTGACGCCGGACGCCTGCATCGCGGGAAATGCGCCGAAGATGATGCCGCATGCCGCCGCCGCCGCGAACGCGAACAGGAGCGCGCTGGGATCGAGCCGCACGTCGTCGAGTCGCGGTGTGCCCTCTGGCGCCATCGCGACGAGCGTCCGCAGAAGTGCGGCGGCGACGCCGACGCCGACGAGACCGCCCGCGGCCGACGCGAGCGAGCTCTCCACGAGCAGCTGGCTCGCGATACGCAGCCGTCCACCGCCGAGCGCCGCGCGGACGGCGAGCTCGTGCTGGCGCGCCGCTCCACGCGCGATTAACAGGTTCGCGACATTCACGCACGCGATCAGCAGCAGAAAACCGACGGCGCCGAACAGAACGAGCAGCGTTTGCCGGACGGTGTTGACAATCCGCGACGACAGCCGCTCGAGATGCACCGCGATGCCGCTGTTGGTCTGCGGATACTGGAGGCCGAGATCGTTCTCGATCGCTTCCAGCTCGCGCGCCGCCGCCTCGATCGTGAGGCCGCGCTTCAAGCGGCCGAGCGCGAAGTAGCCGGCATGATTGCCGCGCTCGAGCAGCATCGGATCGCCGGCGAACGGCCCCATCGCCACGAAGACGTCGGTGTCACGGACGTAGCGGAATCCGATCGGCAGGACGCCGACGACGGTGAACGCGCGCGCGTCGAGGATCAGGCGCTGTCCGATCGCGGCCCGATCCCCGCTGAGCTCGCGCCGCCAGAAGGCGTCGCTCACGAGCGCCACCGGTTCGGCGCCGATCCGATCGTCGGCCTGCGTGAAGTTGCGTCCAAGCGACGGACGCACGCCGAGGATGTCGAAGAAATTGGCGGTCACGCGCCGTCCGTCCACGCGCCGCGCCTGGTCTCGCCCTGTCAACGTGAACGGATTGGTCCGGCCCGCGGCCAACCCGTCGAAGGCATGGACACGCGCGCGCCAGTCGAGAAAGTTCGGCCACGACACCGACATGGTGTTGCCCTTGGGATTCACCTCGTTGACCCAGATGAGCCGATCGGGATCGGCGAACGGCAGCGGCCGGAGCAGGATGCCGTCGACCATCGAGAAGATGGCGGTCGACGCGCCAATCCCCAGCGCGAGCGTCGTCAGCATGATGATCGTGAACGTCGGCGCTTTCGCGTACGAGCGGACGGCGTAGCGCAGGTCCTGCCAGATCGATTCGAGAAACATGGGTGACCTCTTGGTGTTGTCGGATTGCGTCCGCCGTCGCGCACGATCCCAGGCGTACCGCACCGACAGCGACAGCGCCTGCCGCGCGTACCACGACCTGGCTCGCGCAGCCGAGCGCGATCGAGCCCGCAGTTCTTCGAGCAGATCGCCACGGATCGCATCGCCGCGGACGCCGGGCGGCAGCGCGCGCTCCAGCAGCCATCGCGCCAGTCGCGGCGGCGCTGCACGACGATGAACGCAAAGGCCGCTGAGAGCGCAAAGGCGGCTGTTCTCTGCGTTCTTTGCGGTCTTCGCGTTCTTCGTTGGGCCAGTGTTCTCGTCGCGTCCGACCCCGCTCATCGCGACGGTTCCTTCAACAGGCCATCGAGACCGTGCCACATGCGCTGCAGGACGTCACGCGACGCGCGGAGCGCGGCGACGCCGGCCGGCGTCACCGTGTATGCGCGGCGCGGCAACCCGTCGCGAACGGCCGTGCCGGCTGCGACCTTCCATCGCAGCAGACCCTTGTCCTCGAGCCGATCGAGCGACGTGTACAAGTGGCCGCGCGACACGCTGCGGCCGGCGCGCGCTTCGAGCTCGCGCGCGACATCGGGCGCGAACGCGTCGGACCCGACGCGGAGCACCGCGAGCAGGAGCAACTGTTCGAATTCGCCGAGATAGGCGGGCGGCATCGTGTCTACTATGTAGACTCCACTGGCCGCGTTAGACGGAGGGCGATCACAGATGGTTGGTTGCTAACGAGACAAGCTCGACCTGCACACAAAAACATGAGCCAGCGGCTCGACGGCATAGCTCATGCTCGTCTGAATGGCCAGTTCCTCAGGCGTCGTCAGGCATAAGGCACAGCTTGAGCGCCGAAGAAGGAAATCGTTAGGATCCAGCACCGAGGTACGCGTGACTCGTAGGGAAAAAGTGGTGCGCGGAGGCTTGACCTCCGAGCATATCGTTCAGTTTTTCGACACTCGTGAATCATTGGCCGACAGCGTGGCGGCGTTTCTGGCGGAAGGATGCCGGCAGGGGGAGCGCCTGCTCGTTGTGGCCCGACCGCGGAATTGGCCCGCGATTGCCGCCGCTCTACGCGCCGGCGGCCACCCCCTCGCGGACGGCGCCGAGACCTCGCTGACCGTGCTCGACGCCGACGACGCGCTCACGAAGTTCATGCGGCATGGCCTGCCCGATTCGCTGCTGTTCCACAAGACAATGGGCGCGCTCGTGCGCAAGCTCGCGGACCAACAGAAGGCGGGCTTCCGGATCTACGGCGAGATGGTGGAAGTGCTGGCCGAAGAAGGCAACTACCACGCGGCGCAGCGGCTCGAGGAGCTGTGGAACGAGCTCGCCGTGCGCCACTCGTTCGTCCTGCTGTGCGGTTATTCCTCCGCGCACTTCGCGAGCCGGGAGACGCGCGAGGCGCTGGTCGGCATCTGCTCCGCGCATTCGCAGGTGCACAAGAACCACGCCGACCCGCTGGCTGAGTGGCTTCTCGACGACGACCAGCTGCTGGCGACCGACCGCGGAGTGCCTTC
>MNEX01000134.1:0-647 GCA_001917905.1 Acidobacteria bacterium 13_1_40CM_65_14 | reverse complement strand
AGTTCTCAGTTCTTCAGCGACCAGCCGACGTCGTCGTCTTCGTCGCGCGCTTCTGCTTCTCGACCATCGCCGCCACGTCCGTCGCGAGCTTCTTCGCGTCGTACGCGATGCCGTCTTTGATCGTCCACTTGAGCCCGCCGACGCGTTCCACGCGCCCGGTCTTGTCGTTCAGCTTCAGCGCGCCGTTCGCGTACAGCACTTTGAAGTTCTGCAGCGGATTCTGATCGACGATCACCATGTCGGCCAGCATCCCTTCGCGGACGATGCCGATTTCCGGTGACTTGTGCATCGGCTCGTACAACGTGGCCGCGCCGTTCATCGTCGCCGACTGGATCACTTCGAGCGGGTGGAAGCCCGCTTCCTGCAGGAGCTCGAGCTCGTTGATGTAACCGAAGCCGTACGTCTGATAGATGAAGCCGGAATCCGATCCGGTCGTGACCCGGCCGCCCATCTTCTTGTAGTCGTTCATCAGCTTGAACCACACCTGGTAGAAGTTTCTGAAGGCGACTTCGTCGTCAGTCGTCCAGTCGTACCAGTACGCGCCGTGGTTGGCGCGGTTCGGCGTGTAGAAGTCCATCAGCGACGGCAGCGTGTACTTGTCGTGCCACTCGGCGGCGCGGAAGCGCATCACGTCGCGGCCGGCAGAG
>MNEX01000304.1 GCA_001917905.1 Acidobacteria bacterium 13_1_40CM_65_14 | reverse complement strand
AATCCCGACACGAACCCGATGACGATCGACTTCACCATCACCGAGGGAGTCGCTCAGAACAAGACGCAACTGGGTATTTTTAGTGTGACTGGCGAGACTGTGACTTTCTGTTTGGCGGCAGCGGGCGCAACGGTGCGGCCCGCCGACTTCACGTCGCCTCGAGACCACCTACTTATCATCGCAAAGAAGCAGTAGCCTCGGTCAGCGCAGATGCTAGGATTTCGTTGGCGCAACCGTCCAAGAGTCCACGGCGAGGGGTTAATTTAAAGGACTACGTTCACCGTCAGCGAGTCGACGACCGACTTGGGGCAGCCTAACTCCTATCAGGCCTCCCCGAGTCAAGAGCGCAGATCTTCTCCGGGCGGTCGTCGTCAGAAGCCGAAGCGTCGGAATTGAAGCGCGACCGGTGAAGTGAGCCTTCATCGTGTTCTCCTTCGGTGCTGTCTTCGTTTCCAGCGCTGGCGCAACCCCGATGCGGACGCTGCACCCAACACCTATTGAGGCTCAGCCTTCGCGTAGCAAAGGGCGACCGTCGCAGACGCTCGCGGCCTAGAAACTCATTCGTGCCCTCGTACCGGCCTCCTCATGACGAGCGACGTCGCCGAAGCGCGTCCGTTATCTGCAGGCTCGGGGAAGGGGCAGCGCCTCGAAGAACGCGGCGCGCGGCCGGATCGCGCGTGGACTTCCCATCAAACGCTGGGCTGCCGGACCTGTGGCTCATGATCGAAACGCTCGGTGCGCTCGACGGCGCATGCGCCCGCGGCGATCGTGGCGAGCTCGGTCCCGACGGCTCGACTTAGACGTGTGGCTGGTCCACGCGATCCGGCCGCCGCCATGAACTTCTCCATCGAAAAGACCGTGTCCCGCGACAGCATGTAGAACACCGCGCGGCCGATCTTGTGCGCGAGGATCGACAGCGCCTTCCCCTTGCCGTGTTTCTTCTCAAGCATCGCGAGGAATCGCTTGCCACCGGTGGCATGACGGAGAAACAGCACTGCGGCTTCGGAGAAGGCCCACTTGAGGTGCACGTTCCCCATCTTCGCGCCGCTCGTCCCCAGCAGTTTGCCGCCGGATTGTTTGC
Organism: Acidobacteria bacterium 13_1_40CM_65_14; assembly: GCA_001917905.1. GTDB lineage: Bacteria > Acidobacteriota > Vicinamibacteria > Vicinamibacterales > CAVVIG01 > QHWF01. The sequence goes on along the minus strand of MNEX01000304.1, from coordinate 7,085 downwards.
GGCCCTTGACGAGCCGCGCGTACGAGGCGAACTCCTGCACGCGATCAAAGCGCGCGATGTCATGGATCTCGTAGAGGATCGTCAACGCCAGCACCTTGCCAATGCCGGGCACCGAGCGCAGGCGGTGAAACGCGTCGGCATTGTGCTGTTTCGCCGTGCGCACGAGCGTCAATTCGAGATCGGTGATGAGGCTGTCGTAGCGTTCGAGCAGCGCCAGGTCGACGTCGATGCTCGTGCGAACACTCGCATCGGGAAAATGGTCCGACACGCCGTCACGATTGGCCGGATACGCGAGCCGACGTTCGAATTCCGGGAGGTTGTACTGGGCCCGCGTGTTCTGAATATGGGCCAACAGCTGGCCGCGCTTGCGAACGAGGTGCAGGCGACGGCGCAACAGGTCGCGTGTCGACCGCATGGCGGCGGGATACACGTACGCCTGCGGCAGGAGACCGCCGCGCAGGAGGACGGCGATCTTGTGGGAGTCGAGCTTGTCGTTCTTCGCCTTCCCGCCATGGATGGCCTTCATCGCGAGGGCGTGCCCGAGCACAAAGGCGATGCCTTCGGCGGCACACAGATCCGCGAGCCAGTACCACGTGAACATGCATTCCGCCGCCACGACGAGATCGTCGCGGTACGGCGCGACGATCTCGAGAAATGCCGCCGGCGTCGTCTTCACGTTGCGATGCACCCAGCACCTGGCCGGTCGCGTCGAGGATGCAGACGTACATGGTCTTCACGTGGAGATCGATTCCGCAATAGTGACGGTGCTGCCGGTTGTAGAATCGCATCGGTCCTCCTCCTGCGCGGTTGCGCATTAGCCCTGCGCCAGCCTACTGGTAATCAGCAGGCAGCAGGGGGAGGCCTGAATCAGAATCCGACCGCTGCAGCCGCCGAGCGGCGCCGATCGACAGAGCCAATTCGACCGCGACTTGACGCCGCTCGCGGCTGAGCGGCCAGACGTTAAGCAGCGCGAGTCCGTGTCCTGATGAACGTCACACGAAAACGGTTCGTCCCCGGCGCGATCGACTACGGCGGCTCAATCTCTGTCAACTATCCTGAGGGACGTGCGCTCTCGCAGGAGGCCGCAGATGTTTGGCGCGCGGCCGTCGAGCCATTCATCTCCCGGACGCCAGCGCCGATGATCCTGGATCTTGGTGCCGGAACGGGTCGGTTCGCGCCCATGCTCGCCGCGTTTAGTGCAGCGCGCGTCATCGGAGTCGAGCCGTCGCTCAACATGCTCGGGTTCGCGGTTCGGCAACGCTCCGCCGAGAGAATCGCATACGTAGCGGGCTCCGCTGAAGCGATTCCCCTCCTCGAGGGGTCCTGCGACGTCGCTTGGTTGTCTCATGTGTTCCACCACATCCGCGAGCGGGCCATCTGCGCCAGCGAACTTCGTCGCGTGGTCCGTTCTGGAGGCCGCGTGCTGGTGCGCGGTACGTTTGCTGACCGACTCGACGGGTTCTCGACTCTATTTCGCTTTTTTCCGGGTGCTCGGCGGATCTGCGAGGACTTGCCGACCATCGGCGAAACGGCAGCTGTGTTTGGGAACGAAGAGTTCACGCTTGAAGTCCATCGCCGGATTCAACAGCGCACATGTGGGAGTCTGCGCGAGTTTGCAGAGCGCACGAGCATGCGCGCGGATACTTCGCTGACCCTACTCTCGGACGATGAGTTCGAAGCCGGGGTTACTGCATTGCGGCAGGCAGCTGACCGCGAGTCTGAACCTATTCCAGTCAACGAAACTGTGGATCTTCTTGTGTTTCAACGGCATCATCATCATTCGCTGAACGGCCGGTAGTGCGCTCCTGAGCGGGCGCCGGTGAACGCCATGCGTTAGCCGGGCCGGATCGTTGTCGACTCTGAAGGTCAGGAGGCGGAGTGGTCTCAACGAAGCTCCTGCTGATAATCGTAATGCTGGCTGCCCTTGCGTGGCCTGCGACGGACCTATTGCCAGCACAACGAGAGCGTGCGAGCTCTGCTGATGATCTTGTTCGGCAGCTCGGTGTGTTTCCGGCATCATTGTCGGCCAGTACGCGCTCGGACGGCAGCAACGATCCAATCGAACAGCGACGACACGACCTATACGCGCGACTCCGCGCGTTGGGCCAAGAAGCTCTCCCTGCCCTAGCTCGCGGATTGGCGGACTCCGATGTTCAGATCAGAAGGAATGCAGCGCTCTTCCTGAACGTCGCAGCGAGTTCATGGTCCTCCCTGACCGGTCCAAGCCTCGACATTCACTCGTGTTTGCCCGCGCTCATCGCAGCGCTTCACGATGTCGATCCGCGCGTCCGGGCGCTCGCGGCCCAGGCTATCGGAGAAATCGGACCGACGGCCGCTTCGGCCGTTCCTGATCTCGTGGCCCTGCTCGGGAATCCAGACGAGGGGTCTCGCAACAGCGCGTGCATAGGGCTCGCGGGCCTCGGTCCGGCTGCCCGGGAGGCGCTCCCCGCGTTGCGCCAGGCGCTTTCTGATCAGAGTCCTGACGTTCGGCGCTTTGCCCAACGTGCAATTGATAAGATCGACGTGCGTTGATCCTGAGCCGTCTAACCGGCGATTGGAGCCGGCGGCGTTGAGCGCTGTGCCATAGTTAAACCATCCAAGCGCCGCGGCTCAATCGCTTTACGTTAGCCGGACAAGCAAATGAACCGAAGAGGCCACAGCATCATCACGGTTGCCCTAGTCGGGTTCGAACGGTCGCGCCATCGGCCCACCTGAAGGTACGTCGACCAGTGTGCGATCCAAATCCTTGGCGGTTGTTAGCGCCCCTATGCCTTCTATTGAGACCTACCGGAAACAAGCCAAGCTGTTGGTTCGCTGGCATCGCGAGCGCAACTATTCGATCGGCGAGAAGCTCCGCCTTCTGGAGCGCTATCGCCACCTCACCGATGTCGAAGTCCTCGAGATGGCCATGCCTCTGACACTCGCTCAGGAGATCGTGGCGGTGGAGGCTGGCTTTAGAGATTGGGCTGCGCTCAAGGCGGGACTGGCGACCTCATGCAGCCTTCGCGCGTCGATACCAGCGGGCCGACCCTGGTTGGCGCCGTCCCGATATTGTTCGTACGTGACGTTGAGGCGGCAGCGGGTTTTCTACGAGGTGAAACTCGGCTTCCACATTGATTTTCTTCACGGCAAGCCGCCCTTTTACGGTTCAGTGTCGCGCGATCGTGCGTGCCTTCACTTGCGGTTCGTCCATCAGACCAACTTCGCCGAACTCGCCGCGCGCGAAGGTTCGCTGATCCTGGCCACGATCGAGGTGGCAAATGTGAAAGCGCTCTTCCAGGAATATAAGGCGCGCAGCGTGGATTTTGTCCAGCGGCTCATCAGACAGGCGTGGGGCGGCCTCGACTTCCACGTGCGTAATCCTGACGGGAACGTCATCTCGTTCGTCCAATACAGGTGGCCTGCGCCGCAAGCTGAGGCGGGGCGCAAGCTAGTCAAGTCTCGGCACGAATGGTTGGGGGCCTACACAGGGCCCTACACAGCCAGCCCGGAGAGCTCCTTGAACTGTCCTGTGCTGTCGCCCAGCTTCTCCGTCGGCACGCCGAGGAGGTTGAGCATCGTGAGCTGCAGGTTCGTCAGCGGCGTGTGTTCTGGATATACGAGATGGCGGCCGCCCTTGAGAGTGCCCGCACCTCCGCCGACTAGCAGCGTCGGGAGCGGACCGTGGGTATGGCGATCGCTGTTGCTGATGGCAGCACCGTAAAGAATCATCACGTGATCGAGCAGGGATCCGTCGCCGTCCGGCGTGTTTCGAAGCTTCTCCAGGTAATCGGTGAATAGTTTCAGGTGGTACTGCTGAATCTTGACGCACTTCGCCATTTTCTCCGGATCGTTCTGATGATGTGTCACCGGGTGATGCGGCTCGGGAATGCCGATCTGTGGGTAGGGCCGCGGACTCTGCTCACGGCCGTACATGAACGTGCTGACACGCGTAATGTCTGACTGATACGCCAGAAGCTGCAGGTCGTAGAGCAGATGCGCGTGGTCGTCGAAGCTCTCCGGAATGCCCGCAGGCCGTGCCACGTCAGGTATTTCTTTGGCGCTCTGCTCCTCCGTCTTCTGGATCCGGCGCTCCACGTCGCGCAGCGAGGTCAGGTAGTCGTTCACTTTCCTGTTGTCCGCTGTGCCGAGTGTCCGCTGCAGCTGCTTCACGCGATCGGTGACGGAATCGAGGATGCTGCGGTCCTGGCGCAAACGCGCCGCGCGAACCTTTGGGTCGGTGCTGTCGCTTGCGCCGAACAGCCGCTGGAACACGAAGCGCGGGTTATTCTCGGTCATCAGCGGCAGCGTCGGCGTGAGCCACGAGATCGTGCTGCTGTACGCACAGCTGTACCCAACGTCGCACGAGCCGATGATGCTGTTCTCGTCCATCTGCAGCTGCAGCGACGAGAGCTGGGTTTCGCGCTCGAAAGCCTTGGCGGCAATCTGGTCCATCGACATCCCGGATTCGACGACGGTATCTGATTTCCTGACATGCACGCCGCTCAGATACCCACCGCACGCGCGGGAATGATCGCCGCCGCCGTCTCCCAGGGCTTCTGCCTGATCCATGAAGAGGCCTGTCACCACGATCAGCTTGTCTCGAAACGGCTGCAGGCCGGCAAGTGTGGGCGAGAACTCGAAATCGGCGCCCACGCCCTTCGGCAGCCATTTGTCGTAAATGACCCCGTTTGGATGGTAGACGACGCCGAGGCGACGGATCGGTTTCGCCGGCGTATTGACCTGCGCCGTGAGCGCCGGAATCATGGCGTCGAGCAGTGGCAATGCCACGGTCGCGCCCATCCCGCGAAGAATCGTTCGGCGCGAGATCGCCTTCTTGGTCACTATCATGATCCCGTCCTCCTCATCCGAAACGGGGCGCTTTTCACAAGCGCCAGAATCGTCGATGACCAGCGGTAGTCGTCGGCGGCGGCCACCCGGACGATTCCGCGTACCGCAGGCGCGTCGTAGTGTTCCAACCCGCGGCCGATCGCATAGGTCAGCAGTTTACCGGTCACGGTCCTCACGAACTGCTCTTTCTGGGCCACAAGAGCACGGCGCAGCGCCGCAGGGCCATCGACTCTCGTTCCGTCCAGGAGCACGCCGGAGGCGTTAATCGGCGTGCCCGCGTCTGTTGTGCGCCACTGCCCGAGTGCGTCGAAATTTTCCAGGCTCAGACCAAGCGGATCCATTCGCGCGTGACAGCTCGCGCACACCGGATTCTGACGATGTGCCTCGAGCATGTCGCGCACCGAGCGAGGTTTGCCATCTTTGCTGGTCTCCTCGAGCGCCGGCACATTGGGAGGCGGAGCGGGTGGCGGCGCCGCAAGAATGTTCTCGAGCAGATATTTTCCGCGGATCGTGGGCGCCGTCCGCGTCGAATAGGACGTCACCGACAGAACGGCAGCTTTGCCGAGCAGACCGAAACGGTTCTCATCGGTGAGCGTGACGGGTCGGAAATGGCTGCCGTAGACACCCGAGATCCCGTAATGCCGCGCGAGCTGTTCGTTGAGAAACGTCTGGTCCGAGGTCAGCAGATCGAGGACGCTGCGATCCCCTTTCAGCTGGGCATCGAGGAACAACTCCATTTCCTTGACGAACGCGACCCGCAGGTTGTCGTCGAACCAGGGAAACTTCTGGTTGAGATCCGGGGTGAGCAGCCAGACGTTTCGCGTCTGCAGCCATTCCTCGAAGAAGTTCTGCACCAGCGCGGTGCGTGCACGCCTGTCACTCAGCATGCGCTGGACTTGTCGATCGAGTACAGCCGGCTCGTGCAGCTTTCCACGGGTTGCTGTGTCGAGCAGTTCGTCATCGGGAATGCTGCTCCAGAGGAAAAACGACAGGCGCGACGCCAGCTCGATATCCGGCAGGACGTACGCGGTGCCGGGGGCGGCGCCAGCCGGATCGGCCGCGATCCGGAACAGGAAATCGGGGCTCACGAGAACCCGCTCGATCCCCGCACGAATGCCTGCGTCGAAATCTCCCTGCGCGCGCGCGGACCGATAGAAGCCGACGAGCGTTTGAATGTCGTCGCTCGTCGGAGGACGGCGATAGGCGCGCCGCGCGAGCGCCGACAAAATTTTCGTCGCGCACGCGGTCTCATCACGGCTGTTGGTGGGCTCGCAGACGAAAAGCCGCCGCCGGCCGGGCGAGTCCGGTGATACGCGACCACCGTAGGGCCCTCCAATGAGCAGCGACGAGATGACGAGCGGGTTATTGGTTTTCGTCGTGTGTTCACGGCTCCACACCGGGATCGAGTTCGGTCCCAATCCCTCGAGTTCGACATTATCGGCTTTGACGATTGTGGCGATCACCTGCCGCATGCCGGCCTTGACGGGCGCACGCACTTGCAACCGGTCATCTGCGGTCGCCAGCGGATTCCTGGGGTCTGCGTCGTCTGGATTCCCGTTCGCGTTCGCATTCCCGGCAGTGAACTCCGGTGTGCCGCCGACCGTCAACTGCCCGACTCGGCCACCCTCGATGCGAATGTCGATGTCGTTGCGCGCCTGGAGGCCGCGGATGAGACCGGTGTCAGTGCGGTCCAGCCGAATCTTGAAGACGTACTCGCCGTCCACGGGAAAGTAATGGCGCGCCGCGATTCCGCCGCGTGACCCAAGCGGAAACTCCTCGCCGAGCCTCTCGTTCTGCCAAAGCCATGTGGACTCGTTCGAGTTGTCTTTCAGTGCTGTGTAACGCTCGAATCCCGCAGGAATCGTCGGATCGCCGACAACGAGCCGCGCGATCTTCGCGGCCGCGGCGAGATAGTGGTCCAACAGAGCGGGCTGCATCGAAAGAGCGTCGGCGTTGGTGTCGAACCCGTGCGCCTGTTCGTCGGGCGGCAGTACGGCCTTCGGGTCGATTTCCACTCCAAGAAGGTCGCGAACGGCATTGGTGTATTCAGTGCGGTTGAGCCGATGGAGGTCGGCTGTCCGGCCTGGATTCACTTGGACCTCAGCGGCCCGATCCAGCTCATTCTCGAGCCAAGTCGCCACGCGATCGTAGGTCGCGTTGTCGGGGCGTCGCACGCCCGGAGGCGGCATCGCGCGGCTCCGTAGCTTCACGACAACTTTTTCCCAGGTCTCGGCCGCGTTGAACACGTGTTCGGT
>MNEX01000225.1:17450-21337 GCA_001917905.1 Acidobacteria bacterium 13_1_40CM_65_14 | reverse complement strand
TTCGGGAACTGTGCGTCGCGGACGACGAGCGCCGGCTGCGGGTCGATGGTCAGCGCGATCGGCTTGTACCCGGTGACGCCAGGCGCGTAGACGTGCACGCGCGATCCGGGTGCGACGTCGACGACCAGCGAGAAGTGCGTGCCCGGCGCCGCGTCGTGATCGGTCGCATACGTCGTCAGCGTCAGGTGCGGCGCCGTGATCTTCGCGGCCGCGACATCGAGCTTCGCGCCAAGCTTCACCAGCACGCTCGTGATGGTGTCCCGCTCCTGGTAAGCGGACTCGAAGAACCGTGACGTGACGACACCCTTCGCGTCGACGATGAAGGTGCCCGGGAACGGAATCCCGTAGGTCGGATTGGTCGCGGAAACGGTCGTGTTGAAGATCCCGTACTGTTTGATCACGGCCGATCCGGCGTCGGACAGCAGCGGAAACGTGACGCCCCGGCGCGTCGCGAAATCGGCGAGCACGGGAACCGGATCGTAGCTGACCGCGACGAGCCCCAGCCCTTCACGCTTGAGTTGATCGAGGCGGCCCTGCAGCTCGACGAGCTGCGTCTTGCAGTAGGGTCACCAATCGGCCGACCGAAAGAACACGAGCACCGCGCCTTTCGGACCGACGCTCGATTTGAGCGATCGCGTGACGCCGTGCTGATCGGGAAGACTGAAGTCGGGCGCACGCTCGCCGACCTTGGGGCCGAGCGTCTGCGGATCGGGCGCCTGCGCCGCCGCGACGAAGCCGGCCATCGACAGCATCGCGATGATCCGAAGCGTGGTCGTCATACGACCCTGAGTGTACTTCACGCGGATTGAGCTGAGCACCGTTAGTTGACCATAATGCCGCCCACGGTGACCACCATGCCTCCACTGAACGGATTGCGAGTGATCGATCTCACGCGCGTTGTCGCCGGCCCGTACTGCACGATGATGCTCGGCGACATGGGCGCCGAGGTCCTCAAGATCGAAGAGCCCGAACATGGCGACGACTCGCGCGGCTGGGGACCGTACATCAACGGGTGGAGCAGCTTCTTCCTCGAGCTCAATCGCAGCAAGAAGAGCGTCACGCTCGATCTCAAGAAGAAGGAAGGCGCGCAGGCGCTGAGGCGGCTGATTGAGACCGCCGACGTGCTGATCGAGAACTTCCGGCCCGGCAGCCTCGCCGAGCTCGGATTCGATTACGCGTCGGCGTCGGCGATCAATCTGCGGCTGATCTACTGCTCGATCAGCGGCTACGGGCAGACAGGTCCGCACGCGCATCTGCCCGGCTACGACGCCGTGATTCAAGGCGAGGCCGGCATCATGGACATGACCGGGTTTCCCGACCGCGAGCCGACGCGCGTCGGCGTCGCGATCACCGATTATCTTGCGGGACTCTACGCGATGCAGGGCATCCTGCTCGCGCTGATGGATCGCGAGCGCAGCGGCCAGGGGCAGCACGTCGACATCGCCCTCTTCGACGCGATGCTGTCGGTGATGCGGCTGCCGCTCGGCGTGCTGCTCGCCACCGGCACGAACCCGAGCCGCGTCGGCAACGATCATCTGTCGATCGCGCCGTACGAATCGCTGCGCGCGAAAGACGGCTACATCATCGTCGCCGTGGCCAATCCGCGTTTGTGGGGCCGCTTCTGCGACGCGATCGGACGCCCGGCGCTGCGCGACGATCCACGATTCGCGACCAACACCGATCGCGTCACGAATCGCCAGGTCCTCAAGCAGGAGCTCGAGGCCGTTTTTGCGCGTCTGACCGTCGGCGAGCTCACGACGCGACTCCAGGCGCAGAATGTGCCGTGCGGCCGCGTGCGGTCGATGCGCGAAGCGCTCGAGCATCCGCAGGTGAAGGCGCGCGACACGCTGCTCACGCAGCAGCGTCCGGAGCTGACGGTCGAAACGCTGGCGCCGGTCGTCAAACTGTCGCGCACGCCGGCCGACGTGCGGCTGCCGCCGCCCGCGCTCGGCGAGCACACGAAAGAGATTCTGGAGCAGTTATGATGGCGCCCCACGCCCCGCACGTCAGTGCGGGGCGTCAGCGAGCGGCAGCCCTGAGCCGTTGCGAGGCACGGATGTGGCGAGCAACAGCGCCGGGGGTGGGGCCCCGGCGCGATCGGAAAAGGTGGGGCCCCGCGAGAGGTCAATGATGTTTGCGCCCAATCTGCTCGAGGGCCGCGTGGCGCTCGTCACCGGCGGCGGCACCGGCATCTGTCGCGGCATCGCGCTCGCGTTCGCGGCGCATGGCTGCGACGTCGCCATCACGAGCCGCACGATGGAACATCTCGAGCCGACGGTCGCGGAGTTGCGCGCGACCGGGCGGCGCGCGATCGCGAAGGCGGCCGACGTCCGCGATCCTGCCGCGGTCACCGACGTCGTCAACGCGACGGTCGCGGAGCTGGGGCGGCTCGACATCCTCGTCAACGGCGCCGCGGGGAATTTCATCTGCCTCGCCGAGAATCTCTCGCCGAACGGCTTCGGCACCGTCGTCGACATCGATCTGAAGGGGACGTTCCACGTGTCGAAGGCGGCGCTGCCGCATCTGAGAGCGCATGGAGGGTCGGTCGTCAACATCAGCGCGACGCTGCCGTATCTCGGCACGATGGGGCAGTCGCATGCGGCGGCGGCGAAAGCCGGGATCGATTCGCTGACGCGGACGCTCGCGTGCGAGTGGGGTCCGTACGGGATTCGCGTCAACGGGATCGCGCCGGGTCCGATTGAAGGCACCGAGGGCGTGCGGCGGCTGACGAACGAGCAGTCGCGCGAGAGCGCGATCCGCGGCAATCCGCTTGGCCGGATGGGGACGATCGACGACATTGCCAACGCGTCGCTGTTCCTGTGCTCGGAAGCCGCCTCGTTCGTCAACGGTGTCACGCTCGTCGTCGACGGCGGACTGTGGCTGCGGTCGGCGCGGATTCTCGGCGACTGATGGCCCGAGTGACGAGTGACGAGCCACGTTGGGCGTCGGGCGTCTGCGCAGGCGTGCATGCGTCGGAGAGCGGCGACGTGGTCTACGTGCCGGACAATCCGCTGTCGCACGTGCTGCGCATCTTCGAGACGGCATTCAGAGACGTCCGGTTGGTGCTCGCCACGCGCGAAGAGGAAGCGTTCGGGATCGCCGCGGGTCTGTATCTCGGCGGCCGCAAGCCGACCGTGATGCTGCAGTCGAGCGGCCTGGGCAACTCGCTGAACGCGATCACGTCGCTGCTGATCCCGTGTCAGATTCCGGTGCTGATGGTCATCAGCATGCGTGGCGACGTGGGCGAGTGGAACTCGGCGCAAGTGCCGATGGGGCGATCGCTGCCGGCGATCCTCGACGCGATCGGCATCCCGCACTCGCGCGTGGAGTCAGCGGAGGACGCGGCAAAAACCGTCCAGGTCGCCGGCGAAACCGCCTTCGGCACCCGCATGTTGCACGCGGTCCTCCTGCTGCGGACCATTACTAGTCGTACTCAAGTCAGACTCGAGTCCGACTAGTAATGGTTTTGAGCGGTCGAAATGAATCGGCTGGAAGCGACGCGGATTGTGGTCGAACTGGCCGGCGATGCGCCGATCATCGCGAGCCTCGGGCATCCGGCCTACGACTTGTTCGCGGCCGGAGACCGTCCGGAGAACCTCTACACGTGGGGCAGCATGGGTCTCGCTTCGTCGATCGGCCTCGGCCTCGCGCTCGCACGACCGGACCTGCGCGTATTCGTCCTCGACGGCGACGGCTCGCTGCTGATGAACCTCGGATAGCTCGCGACGATAAGACTGCTGCAACCCGCGAATCTCCTACTGATCGTGATGGACAACGAGGCGACGCGACCACCGGCGGTCAGCAGACTCCGACCGCGCGCGGCGCGGACCTCGAGGCCGCCGCGCACGCGATGCGCATCGCCGACACCGCGACGGTGCGGACCGAAG
>MNEX01000225.1:0-17423 GCA_001917905.1 Acidobacteria bacterium 13_1_40CM_65_14 | reverse complement strand
TCATCAAGCACCGCTTCATGACCGCGATCGGCAGTCAGGAGGCGGCCCTCGGCGGCAAGTACACCTCGTAGTCGACCGACCGCACGTAGAGCGCCGGCAGCGGTCTGCTGACGGTGAAGTCGCGCATGCACTCGACCCTCGCCTGCTGCACGGCCATTGTCCGAACCGCTTGCGGCCGATGCCAGATCGACCAGCGCCGGAGCACACCGCGACGATCCAGAAAGTATGCGGTGTGCGGGTTCGTCAGCAGATCGAGCGTGTGTGTATCGACGTCGGCATCGGCTTCGCGCGCGTGAATCGTGAGGTGATCATCGGGCGAGCGGGCGTGCCACTCGACGCCGTGTCCCTCGTCGCGCGCCGCGACCTCCAACGGCAAATACTGAAAGGGCACGCCGAACAACCATGACGACATCCCCGCGATCCACGCGCGTGAGACGTACAGACCCAGAAAGAACACGCTGCCTGGCTCGCCACTTCGCGGCGCGCGCACGTACGCCCGGACGTTCATCTGCGACGATCGCATTCGCGGGAATCCCGCGACGGCCGGCCTCAGCGCGCGATTGCGGAACGCCACCGCGCTGACGAGACACGCGCCGGCGTCTATCACCGGTTGGAGCGCGTTCGGCAGATGGCGCCGCAGTTCCGCTTCCGGAACTCTCCACGTCACGATGAGGAGATCCTCGAGCGTCACCAGCACATGACCCAGCCGCAGCGGTCGGCGCAGTCGATCGATGTCGCCGGCCGGCGCGTCGATCATCGTCACGACGGCAGCCTCTCGACGTGCCCGCGCTTCCACTCGTAATCGACACCCTCGGCGAGAAACGCGGCCACCGGGACCGCATCAGGCACGAGCCGGGATAAGAACGGGATCGTCGCGCTGGCGACGCCGACCGGCCGCGGTTCCCAATGCACGCGACTCCCTTCGACGCGGACGATGGCGCGCCCGCCGTCGGCAGAGGCGAAGGTAAACGGCATCGGTCCGGCGTAGCGCCGCGCTTCATCCCAGTCGGCGAAGACCGACCCCGTCGGCAACACCGCTTCGTCCTTCACCGCGACGTCGAATCCGCTCGATGTCGCGATATGGAGCGCGCGGCCGTCGCCCCAGGCACCGTTGACGCGTACTTTGCGATAGGCGTAGTGCGTGAAGAGGCCGCCGCCAATCGCCATGATCCAGCGATCGGTTTCGCTGCCGAGAATTTGAAGACCACGAAATCGGCGTCCCGTCGAGCTCTCGAAGCGCACAAAGATCCGGTAGCCGACGAGGAAGAAGTCGACGCCCATCCATGCAGGGAGACCTCGCGGCCGCAGACGGCGGGTCTTCACGCACGCCGCCGCGAGAAAACCCGACCCACGAAAGCTGTCGAGTGAGAGACCCGGCGCGACGAGCGGCTGCACCGAGGCTTCAGGTGCGGCGAGCGTGACGGCGAGCGCCCAGTCGAAGTGTGCGACGATCGGGACCGCGTGGCGCAGCAAAACAGTGGCAAGTATATCGGGACGCGGACGCGCGTCTGGGCGCGCGCCGCGATCGCGTCCGTGTGGCTGTATCAAGGGCTGTGGTGCAAACTGTTGTCGCGTTGTCCATCGCACGCGTCCATCGTGAGCGCCCTGCCGCCACCGTTCGGCAACGCCGCCGCGCTGGTGCTGACGATGATCGGAGCAATCGAAGTGATGTTCGCGATCTGGATCGCGAGCGGGTGGCGGTCGCGGCTCGCGGCGATGGCGCAGACCATGCTGCTGATCGTCATGAACACCGGCGGTCTCATCTGGGGCCGTTCGGCGATTGCCGATCCATTCGGCACGGTCCTGAGCAACGTCATCCTGCTCACGCTGATCTGGATCGTCGCCGATGAGCGCGCATGACACGGCGTGGCACGACGCCGGGCTCATGTTCAGCCGCATGTTCGAGGACTGGAGCCTCGAGACGCGCGTCTTTCCGCCCGGCGGCCGCGTGTTCTCGATTGCGTCCGCCGGCTGTACCGCGATGGCGCTCGCGGCCCGAGGACACGACGTGACCGCCGTGGACGTGAATCCCGCCCAGGTCGCCTTCGTGCGCGCGCGGCTGCAGGGCGCGCCGCTCGCAGAAGGATCCGTCGATCGATTCTTGTCTCGTGTTCGCCGCGCCGGCCCTGTGATCGGATGGACGACGAGCATGCTGCGTGAATTTCTGTCGCTCGACGACGTCGACGCGCAGCGCATGTTTTGGAGCTCCCATCTCGATACCTGGCGCTTGCGGGCGACGCTCGGCGGACTGCTCAGTCCGATCATGTTGCGCGTGTTTTATCCGGCGCCGCTGGTGCGCGCCGTTCCGCGCGGATTTGCCGCCATTCTGCGTCATCGGCTCACGCGCGGCTTCTCGACGCACCCCAATCGCACCAATGCCTATGCCTGGTTCCTGCTCCTTGGCGAATCGCCGCGGGTGTCGCTGCCCGCAGCGGCGGGAACGGTGAACGTCGTCGAGGCCGACGCCGCGGCGTACCTCGAGTCGTGTCCCCGCGGATCGTTCGATGCGTTCACGCTCTCCAACATCCTCGACGCCGCGGACGTGGGTTATGCTCGGCGTCTTCACGCCGCGGTCGAACATGCCGCGCGGCCACGAGCGGTGATTGTCATGCGAAGCTTCGCCGAACCGGACAGCCGGGAAGAAGACGAATGGGCACGGCAAGATCGCGCACTGCTGTGGGGCGCTGTCAAGGTGACGACCACGTGACGCCGCTTGTCGATTTCATCACCGAGGCCATGCCCCCGGCCGCCGCGCGTGCCGCGGCGGCGCGCGCGGTGCTCGACACGATCGGCGTCACGCTGGCCGGCGCATCGGAGCCGGCGGCGCAAAGCGTCCAACAGGTCATCGCGCACGAGCGCCGTGACGGTGACGGTTCCGGCTCGTGCCGCGTGCTGGGTACCGCGCTTCGCGCGAGCGCGACCGATGCCGCGCTCGCGAACGGGACCGCGGCGCACGCCCTCGACTTCGACGACATGTGCTTCGTGTCGCTCGCCCATCCGAGCGCACCGCTCGTCGCCTGCGCGCTCGCGACCGCCGAGCACGCCGGCGCGACCGGCCGCGCCCTGCTCGACGCGTACATCGTCGGCTTCGAAATCGAAGGGCGGTTCGGCCGCGCGATGAACCCGCGCCACTATCGGAAAGGCTGGCACTGCACGTCGACCATCGGGACGATCGGCGCCGCCGCTGCGGCATCGCGGCTCCTCGGTCTCGACGCGGCGGCCGTTCGACACGCGCTGGGCATCGCGGCGTCGGAAGCGTCCGGCCTCAAAGACAACTTCGGATCGATGGTGAAGCCGCTGCACGCAGGCCTCGCCGCGCGCAACGGCGTGCTTGCGGCGCGTCTCGCACAGGCGGGGCTGACCGCCAACCTGAACGCGATTCAGGGACCGCAGGGTTTTCTCGCGGCGATGGACAGCGAGCACGATCCGCAGGATCTCCGAAACTTCCTCGACGATCTCGGCGACCGATGGGAGATTCTCGACACCGGCATCACGGTGAAGCTCTATCCGTCGTGCGCCGCGACGCATCCGACGCTCGACACGCTGCTCGATCTGAAACGGCGCGAAGGCTTCGGCGCAGACCAGGTGCAGGCCGTCGAGATCGGCGTCGACGCCGTCACGCCGACCGTGTTGATCCATAGTCGGCCGGCCGACGGCCTGCAGGCGAAGTTCAGCATGCCGTTCTGCGCTGCCGCCGCGATTGTCCACGGACGCGTCGGCATCGAGACGTTCGAGGACTGGCAGGTTCGCGATCGCGAGATCGTCTCGTCGCTGCAGCGCGTGACGATGTGCGTCGACTCGACGCTCGATGGTTCCGCGCCGCCCTTGACTCAGGCGCGCGTGACTGTGCGGCTCGAGGATGGCCGCGTGCTGACCGCGGTGGCAAATGGCGCGCGCGGCTACCCGGAGCGGCCGGCGAGCGATGACGAGCTGGCGATGAAGTTCATCTCGTGCGCGGTCCGCGCGCTGCCGGAGCCGCGAGCCGAGCAGGCGCTCGCGGCTGTCCGCGCGATCGAGTCGAGTCCCGATGTACGCACGTTAACGGAGGCTCTATGGCGATGAAGCGGTGGCGACGAATCGGCGGTGCGGTCATCGCCGTCGTACTCGTGACGGGTGGCGGCCGCGCCATCGCGCAGAATAGCTCACAGTTCAGAGACTGGAAGGCGTCCGTGCTGGCCGACGCGGCTCAGGCGAAGCCACGCGCGGCGTGCGCGACGCTCGTGGCGCTGACCGGCTATGAGTTTTCCGTCATCACGGCGACGCCGGTGCCGGCGTCGACCGACGTGCCCGAGCATTGCCGCGTGACGGGGCAGATCCAACCGGAGATTCGGGGGTACGCGGGCGAGCCGCTGGATGCGCCGGGCCGTGTCGCCTCCGTGCGGCGAGGACTCGCGCGCGGATTCGCGGTCGCGCAAATGAACACCGGTCACGACGCTGGGGCTGAACCGCTCGGCACCTTCGCCGTCAACTCGCAGAAGTTTCTCGACTACGCGTACCGCGGCCTCCACGTCACGGCCCTCACGGCGAAGAAGATTCTGCAGACGTACTACGACGGAGCGCTGCGGCACTCGTATTTCGACGGCTGCTCGACGGGTGGACGGCAGGGCCTCATCTCCGCCCAGCGCTTCCCCGACGACTTCGACGGCATCGTCGCCGGCGCGCCAGTGCTGAATTTTTCCGGCACGATGATCGACTACGCCAGCAATCAGCGTGCGCTCAGCGCGGCGCCGATCGCGCCGGAGAAGCTGAAGGTCGTCGCCGATGCGGTCTATGCGAAGTGCGATGCGATCGACGGCGTCACCGACGGGTTGATCGACGATCCGCGGCGATGCGCGTTCAAGCCGTCGGTCGATCTGCCTCGCTGCGCCAACGACGCCGATGGTCCGGCCTGTTTCACCGCGGCGCAGCTCCGCACGCTCGAGACGATTTACAGCGGCGTGAAACGAAACGGCGTCGAAATCTTTCCAGGATGGCCGGTGGGCGCCGAAATCGGCGCGCCGGGAGCGGGAGCACCCGGCAGCACGGCGAGCGGGTGGATGCCGTGGTTCGTCGGCGCGCCCAACGTGCGGCCGATTCAAATCAGCTTCGGCGAGACGTTCTTCAAGTACATGGCGTTCGGGAAACCCAACCCGTCGTACGACTGGTTGACGTTCAACGTTGACGCGGATCTCGACAAGCTGCAGTGGACGCGCAGCGTGCTCGACGCGACCGATCCGGATCTGTCGCGCTTCAACGCGCGCGGCGGGAAGATCGTCGGCTACTTCGGCTGGGCCGACCCGGCGCTCAATCCGATGATGGGCGTCAACTACTACGAGAGCGTGAGGCAGACGGTCGGACCGTCGACGGCCGATTTCTACCGGCTGTTCATGGTTCCCGGCATGTTCCATTGCAGCGGCGGCGTCGGCGCCAGCACGTTCGACGCATTGACGCCGCTCGTCGAGTGGGTGGAGAAGAGTGTCGCGCCGCGATCGATCGTCGGGTCGCGAGTCGTGGACGGAACAGTCGTCCGCACGCGGCCGCTCTGTCCGTATCCCGAGGTCGCGAAATACAAGGGGTCAGGGAGCATCGACGAGGCCGCGAGCTTTGCCTGCGGGAGATAACGGAGGTTTACGGAGGAAACGGATTCACAAACGGAGAAACGGAGAAACGGAGACGATCGGAGAATTGCTCGCATTTCCTTGAGAGCCGAAATGCAGAAGGAGACGCCGATCGGTTCGACGCGTGGGCCTGCGAAGCAGGCCCAGGCACGCGGCGGGACGTGACCGTGCACGAGTCGCATCGAAATGTCCTGGCGACTCGTGCGCGGCCACGTTCCGCCGTGTGACCGGCGCTGCGCGCCGCGCGTCGAACCGAGGCGCTCCGTTCCTCTGTTCCTCCTTGTTTGTTTTTGCCAGGCATTTCGGCGAATCACCCGCGCGAGACTGCAGGCACGTGCCCACGCTTCCACACCATGAACGTCCGCTTGAACTCGATGACGGGCGTCCCGCGCTGGTTCACGCCCGTCGTCTTCACGCGCACGATGCCGACGTTCGGTCGTGACTTGGACTCGCGCGTCTCGAGCACTTCGCTGCGCGCGTAGATCGTGTCGCCCTCGAACGCCGGATGCGGCAGCCGGACGTCATCCCATCCGAGATTCGCCACGGCGTTTTGCGTGAGGTCGGTGACCGACTGACCGGTGACGAGCGCGAGCGTGAAGCACGAGTTCATCAGCGGCTTGCCGAACTCGGTCCGGCTCGCGTACTCCGCGTCGAAATGAATCGGATTCGTGTTCATCGTCAGGCACGAGAACCAGACGTTGTCGGCGGCCAGCAGCGTCCGGCCGAGCGGATGCTCGTAGACGTCGCCGACCGTGAAATCCTCGAAGACGCGGCCCGTCCAACCTTCCTTCACCGCCATTCAAACGACTCCTTCCGTTCGCCACCGCACAATCGTGTCGTGATCGATGCCGAGCTCGCCGAGAACCTGGTCGGTGTGCTGGCCGAGCGCCGGGACGTCGCCCATCACCGGCTCGACGCCGCTCATGCGGACCGGCGGCACGAGCGCGACGAGCAGTCCAGCGGGCGATCCGATGTCGCGCCTGCGTCCCGCCAGCTGGGGATGCGCGAGGTACTGCTCGACCGAGTTCATGCGCGCGTACGCGATGCGCGCGGACTCGAGCCGATCGATGATGTGCGCGGCTGAGAGACCCGCGAACGCTGACTCGATGGCGTCGCGCAGCGCGTCACGGTTGCGCACCCGCGCGGAATTGGTCGCGAACCGTTCATCGTCGGCCAGCTCGGGCCGTTGCAGTACCTCGGCGCACAAATTCTTCCACTCGCGCGCGTTCTGGACGCCGAGATACACCTCCTCGCCGTCGGCGGCGCGAAACGGTCCGTACGGCGCGATCGACGCGTGATCGGCGCCGCTTCGCGGCGGCGGCGATCCGCCGTAGCCGGTGTAGTACGCCGCAGGCTGCATCCATTCGCCGAGCGCATCGAAGAGCGAGACGTCGATCACCGCGCCGCGGCCGGTCGACGCGCGCGCGAGCAGTGCGGTCAGAATCCCCGCGTACGCGTACATCCCGGCAGCGATGTCCGCGACCGAAATCCCCGCCTTGACGGGATGCGCTTCGGTCCCGGTGATCGAAATCAACCCGACCTCGCTCTGCACGAGCAGGTCGTACGCTTTCTTGGCGGCGTAGGGGCCCGACGATCCATAGCCCGACACCGTGCAGACGATCAGGCGTGGGTGACGCGCGCAGAGATCGGCCGGCGTCGTGCCGAGCCGATCGGCCGCGCCCGGCGCGAGATTCTGGACGAAGACGTCCGCGCGCTCGACGAGCCGCGCGAGGACATCCGCGCCACCGGCTTTCTTGAGATCGAGCGTCAGCGACTGCTTGGATCGATTCAGCCAGACGAAGTAGCTCGAGAGTCCCTTGACGGTCGTGTCGTACCCGCGCGCGAAGTCGCCGCCGTCGGGCCGCTCGATCTTGATGACGCGGGCGCCAAGGTCCGCGAGCTGCCGCGTCGCGAACGGCGCCGCGACCGCCTGCTCGAGCGACACGACGGTGATGTCTTTGAGTGGCAGCATACGTTGACGCTGGCAAGTCCTCGGGCTCCCGCTGCGAACGACGATCAACGCAGAGACCGCAGAGCCCGCAGAGCCAATCTCTCGCTGCGGTCTCAGCGAGCTCTGCGTTGACCGTACGTTTGTGGCGCGGCCTTGACGACTACGGCAGTGCAGCCCTTTAGAGCTTGTGAAGAAATACGCCGTTGAACGCAGAACTCGCAGAACACGCAGAAACCCTAAGCATTTTTCTCTGCGAGTTCCGCGGTTTCTGCGTTGTACGTGATTTCTTCACAGCTCTTCAGGGCTGCCTCAATACGACCGGGGCAAGCCGAGCACGTGCTCGGCGACGTACGCGAGGATCAAGTTCGTCGAGATCGGCGCGACCTGATACAGCCGCGTCTCGCGGAACTTGCGCTCGACGTCGTAGTCCTCGGCGAACCCGAATCCGCCGTGCGTCTGAACCGCGACGTTGGCGGCTTCCCACGACGCGTCGGCTGCGAGCAGCTTCGCCATGTTCGCTTCGGCGCCGCACGGCTCGCCGCGGTCGAAGAGCTCCGCCGCCTTGAATCGCATCAGGTCGGCGGCTTCGACGTTCACGTGCGCGCGCGCAATCGGAAACTGGACGCCCTGGTTCTGTCCGATTGGGCGGTTGAAGACGACGCGCTCGCACGCGTAGCGCGTGGCACGGTCGACGAGCCACCGGCCGTCACCGATGCACTCGGCCGCGATGAGAATCCGCTCGGCGTTCAAACCGTCGATCAGATACCGAAACCCTTTGCCTTCCTCGCCGACCAGCGCATCGGCCGGCACCTCGAGATCGTCGAAGAACAGCTCCGTCGTCGCGTGATTCATCATCGTGCGAATCGGGCGAATCGTCAGGCCGCGGCCGACGGCCGTTCGCAGATCGACGAGCAGAATCGACAGTCCCTCGGTGCGCTTCTTCACGTGATCGATCGGGGTCGTGCGGACGACGAGCAGCAGCAAGTCCGAGTGTTCGGCACGCGAGATCCACACTTTCTGTCCGCGGACGATGTATATATCGCCCTTCCGCGTGGCCATCGTCTTCAACTGCGTCGTGTCCGATCCGGTCGTCGGCTCGGTGACGCCGAACGCCTGCAGCCGCAGCTCGCCGGTGGCGATCTTCGGGAGGAACGCGCGCTTCTGCGACGCGGACCCGTGGCGGAGCAGCGTGCCCATCGTGTACATCTGCGCGTGGCACGCGGCCGCGTTGCCGCCGCTGCGATTCACTTCTTCGAGGATGACCGACGCCTCGGTGACGCCCAGACCCGATCCGCCGTACTCCTCGGGGATCAGCGCGGCAAGATAGCCGGCGTCGGTGAGTGCCTTGACGAAGGCGTCGGGATACGCACGCCTGGCGTCGAGGTCGCGCCAGTAGGTGTCGGGAAACGCCTTGCAGAGATCGCGGACCGCGTGTCGCAGGTCCTGATGCAGTTCGGCGACGGGCACGCGGTGATGATATTAGTAACGCGCCCCAAGCAGATAGTCGCTGCCGCCACCGCGGCGAGCCGAAGGCGAGCGGTGACAAGACGTGGGGATTCGGCCCGATGGCAACGCGCCCCAAGCGGACAGTCATTGCTCATCACCGCCGCGAGCCGAAGGCGAGCGGTGACAGGCCGCGGGGGTGGGGCCCCGCGGCAAAGTAAAAGATGAAGACCGTCGCCGATCTGATCATCACTCGACTGCGCGACGCTGGCGTCGCCGCGCTGTTCGGCATGCCGGGCGGCGGGAGCAATCTCGATCTGATCGAAGCCGCACGCCGGCTCGGCATGCCGTTCGTGCTGACGGCCACCGAAACCGCCGGCGCGATTGCGGCGATCGCGCAGGCGGAAATCTCCGGCCGTCCCGGCGCGTGCCTGACGACGCTCGGTCCGGGCGTGGCGTCGGTGGTCAACGGCGTCGCATGCGCACGCCTCGAACGCGCGCCGCTCCTCGTCCTGACTGACAGTCATTCTGCGGCCACGGGTAACGTCTTCGCGCATCAGCGTCTCGATCATCACGCGCTTCTCGCGCCGATGACGAAATGGTCGGCGACGATCACGGCGGACAGCGCCGACGAGATCGTCGAACAGGCGATCGCGGGCGCGATCGCACCGCCGCCGGGACCAGTTCACCTCGAATGTCCACCCGATGTCACGACGATGCCGTTCACAGGACCGGGCATCAGGAACCAAGGTCCAGCAACGCCGAATGATGCCCGGTTTTTGGTCGTTGGTCCCTGGAAGACGGCTCAGTCGGCGATCGCTCGCGCGCGGAAGCCGCTGCTCGTTGCCGGTCTCGGTGCGCGTCGTCCGATGGATGTCGCCGCTATTCGATCGCTGTGCGAGCGGCACGCGCTGCCGGCGATGGTGACCTACAAAGCCAAGGGCGTCGTGCCTGACGGCGACCCGCACTTCGCGGGCGTCTTCACCAACGGCACGATCGAGCAGCGGATCGTCGACGAAGCCGACCTTTTGATCGGCGTCGGCCTCGATCCGGTCGAGTTGCTGCCGCGCCCGTGGCGGTCGCAGCAGCCGATCGTCTGTTGCGGGCCGTGGCCGGTCGAGGCGCGTCACGTGCCGTTCGTGGCGCAGCTCATCGGCGATCTGGCCGTCGCCCTCGAACGAGTCGATGACGCGCTCGGTGAATCGGCGTGGAATCTCGGTGCTGTCGGCCGAACTGTCGCCGCGCAGCGCGAGGCCGTCTCTCCGGCGACTCAGAATCTCTCGGCGCATCGCGTCGTGCAGATCGCCGCGGACGCTGCGTCGAGCCGTGCGCGTGTGACCGTCGACGCCGGCGCCCACATGTTCCCGGCGACGATGCTCTGGCCGGTCAGCGAACCGAACCGGATGCTGATTTCGAACGGGCTGTCGACGATGGGATTCGCGTTGCCGGCGGCGATCGGCGCGGCCCTGTTTGATCAGAATTCACCTGTCGTCGCCCTAACCGGCGATGGCGGATTGCTGATGTGCGTCGGCGATTTGCTGACCGCGTCCCGCGAAAAGCTCCGCATCATCACCGTCGTGTTCAACGATCATTCGTTGAGCCTGATCGACGTGAAACAGCGCCAGCGTCAATACGCATCGGCGGGCGTGACGATCGGCGACGTCGCGTGGCGGTCCGTGGCGGAAGGCTTCGGCATGCCGGCGCATGTGGCGACGACGGAAGCTGAGCTCGAACGCGCGCTACTGGAGGCGCTCGAGCATCGAGGGCCGAGTCTCATCGACGCGCGAATCGATCCCTCGACGTATCCTGAAACGCTGCGGGCGATCCGAGGGTGACGCGCCTATACTGACAAGCTATGCGCTTACTTTTTTTCACTGGCGCTGGGGCCCCACCCCCAGCGCGAACTGACGCTGACACCTCGCCGCGGATTTCCACGTCCGCGGCTCGGTGTGGCCGCAGGCGCTGCCTTTTAGCAACTGCCGCCCTCGCGTTCGTCGCATCGCAGGTGCTGTCGACCCAGTCGCCACGACTTCTCGTCCTGAACAAAGAGGACGCGACGCTGGCGATCGTCGATCCCTCGTCTGGAAAAATTCTGGGGACCGTGCCCGTCGGACAGGGACCGCACGAAGTCGTCGCGTCCACTGACGGCAAGTGGGCGTTCGCGAGCAACTACGGGACGGGGCCCGCGCCCGGCCACACGATCTCGATGATCGATCTCGCCGCGAAGAAAGAGCTGCGGCGCGTCGACGTCACGCCGCTCAGCCGGCCGCACGGTGTTGCGTTCGTCAACGGCAAGCTGTACTTCACCGCGGAAGCGAACAAGAAGATTGCGCGCTACGATCCCGCAGCGGACAAGATCGACTGGGAGTTCGAGACGGGCCAGAACGGGACGCACATGGTGCTGCCGACCAAGGACGCGCGGACGATCTTCACGTCGAACATCGGCTCCGACAGCGTGTCGGCGATTCAGCAGGACGCTGGCGGCGCATGGACGCAGACGGTGATCGCGGTCGGCAAAGGACCGGAAGGGATCGATCTATCGCCGGACGGCAAGACCGTCTGGAGCGCGCATTCGCGCGACGGCGGTGTGTCGGTCATCGACGTGGCGTCGAAGAAGGTGACGCAGACGATCAACGCCGGCACCACGCGATCGAATCGGATCCACCTGACGCCCGACGGCAAGTTCGCGCTCATCTCCGATCTCGACGCGGGCGATCTCGTCGTCCTCGATGCGGCGGCGCGCAAAGAGATCAAGCGCCTGCCGCTCGGCAGGATGCCGGAAGGGATTTTGATTCCGCCAGACGGCTCGCGGGCCTTCGTTGCCGTCAACGGCGACAACCACGTCGCGGTCATCGACCTCAAGACATGGCAGGTCATCAGCAAGATCTCGACCGGCACAGGACCCGACGGGATGGCGTGGATCCGGTAATTGCGGATTGAGGATTGCGGATTGCGGATTTATTGAGGATTGGTTATTGGGGATTGATGATTCGGGATTGAAGCATTCCGCAATCCACACTGAATCCGCAGAATCGCTGAATCCGCATTCGTCAGTTAATCCGAACTGAATCCGCAGAATCGCTGAATCCGCATTCGTCAGTTAATCCGACAATCGACAATAAATCCGCAATCCGCAATCCTCAATCCGCAATGTCGAGACTGCCCGTTTGGGTGGTGCGGGCAGCGCGAGGCGGTCCTACCATCGATATGTGATCCCTCAACAGCGGCCCGACGACGACGAGCTGCTTGACGCGTATTCGCAGGCGGTGATCCAAGCGGTCGACGCGGTCGGCCCCGCCGTGGTGAAGATCGACGTCGAGCACGGCGGCGGATCGGGCGTGGTCTTCACGCCCGACGGTCTCGTCCTCACCAATAGCCACGTCGTGCATCGCGCGCCGCGCATGGCGATCACCTTGCCCGACGGTCGATCGTTTCGCGCCGACGTGGTCGGCAGCGATCCCGATACCGACCTCGCGGTCGTGCGCGCGACCGTGGCCGCGGGCGCGTCGCTGCCGTGGGCCAGCCTCGGCGATTCGCGGACGGTGCGCGTCGGCCAGATCGCGATTGCGATCGGCAACCCGTACGGGTTCCACCATTCGGTCACCGCCGGTGTCGTCAGCGCGCTCGGGCGATCGCTGCGATCGCAGTCGGGCCGGCTGATGGACGACATCATCCAGACCGACGCGGCGCTGAATCCCGGCAATTCGGGCGGACCGCTGGTCACGACGCGCGGCGAAGTCATCGGCATCAACACCGCCACGATCCTGCCGGCCCAAGGGCTGTGCTTTGCCATCGCGAGCAACACCGCGCGGTTCGTCGTGTCGCGCCTGCTGCGCGACGGCCGCATCCGCCGCAGCTACATCGGCGTCGCGGGACAGAACGTCCCGATCTCACGCGCGCTCGCGCGCGCGAATCAGCTGGCGGTGTCCTCGGGTGTGCTCGTCGTGTCCGTCGAGCCGAGCAGTCCCGCGACGAACGCCGGCGTCCGCAATGGCGACGTGATCCTCGCGTTCGCGGGCCAACCGGTCACCGGCATCGACGATCTCCATCGCCAGTTGACCGACGATCGCATCGGCGTTGCCTCGCCGCTCACGATCCTCCGCCGCGGCGCCCGACGACAATTGACAGTCGTCCCAGCGGAGTCGCTCGGGTAAAAGTCGCTCGCTACAACCCTTGGCGAGATGACGTAGCGCGAAGGCTTTAGAGCGTGTGAACAAATCACGTACAACGCAGAAACCGCGGAACCCGCAGAGAAAAAATGCTTAAGGTGTTTGTGCGTGTTCTGCGAGTTCTGCGTTCAACGTCGTATTTCTTCACTAGCTCTTTTAGCCGAGCGTCTTCACAGCGTGATCAGGCCGCGGCGCACCGCGCGGCGGACGGCGTCGGTGCGATTCGCGGCGCCGAGCTTTCCTGAGATCGACGACACGTGAAACTTCACCGTCTGGTCGCTGATGCGCAGCCGCTCGGCGATCGCTTTGTTGGGAAGTCCCTCAGCGAGGAGCTCGAGCACCTGGATCTCGCGCGGCGTCAACGGTTCTTCGACCAGTCCGTCGTCGTCATGATCATCGCGAGGAGTGCCCGAGCGCCCTCGGCTCTCGGCGATCATGATCGCGTCGGCGTCGGCGTCCGATCGCTGCGCCGCCGCCAGCGAGGCGAATTCCGCAACAACGTCGATCGAGCCGTTGAGCTCGGCGCGGACGCGCGCGCGATCGGACGGCGAGCCGACTAGGACGACGCGCATCAGTGCGTGGGACGCTCACCCACGGTGACCTTCAGTTCCGTAACGGCGCCGCCGCGCAGCGCGCGCAGCGTCACCTGACGGCCCACGCGATCGCCGACGAGCAGATCGAGCAAATCCTCCGGCGACTCGATGGGCTGGCCGTCGAAGTCGAGCAGGACATCGCCAACCAGGATGCCGGCCGACGCGGCGGGACTTCCCGCTGTGACGCCGACCACGAGCAGCGCTTCGTCACGGCCGTCGGCGCCTTTCTGATTCTCGGGAAGCGTGACGGGCTGGCCGGCTATCCCGAGATAGCCGCGCTTGAGTTGTCCGTGCTCCAGAATCGTCGCCGCCGTTTTCCACGCGATTGACGCCGGGATGACGACGCCGAGGCCGCGGATGGCCGCGGCGGTTGCGATGCCGACGAGTCCGCCGGCCGTGTCGAGGAACGCGCCGCCCGCGAATCCGTCGTGCATCGGCGCCGTGGTGCGAATCACCTGATCGATCGCCCGTCGTCTTCCAGTCGGCAGCGGTCCGCCGATGACCGACACGATGCCGGCGCTGGCGGTGACCGCGTTGCTCCACGATCGCGCGACGGCGAGCGCGAGATGGCCGACACGCGCCGGCGACGTGGTCGGCGCGATCGCCGCGGTGCCAAGGCCGGCCACGCGCAGCACGGCGAGGCTCGTCGTCGGATCCCAGCCGGCGAGCTCGGCATCGAACGCCTGGCCGTCGTGCCGGCGCACGTGCAGACCGTCCTCGCGTCCGAGCGCGCGCACGGTGGTCAGCACCACACCGTCAGCGTACACGAGTCCGCTCGCGGGACGCCGGCGGCCCTGCACCTGGACGACGGACGGCGACGCGGTGGCAACGGCGTCGGCCAGTTGATTCGAGAAGTTGGAAAGAAGTTCGTTGGTCATGACGCGATGTTCGCAGAACGTGCGAACGGACGAATCACCCGATCGGGCAGGCGACGCGGGACGGCCTAAAGGCCGTCCCCTACCGAAACGAACACGGCTGGTTGGAGAAGCTGGAAAGGAGGTCGGTGTGGGCGTTGGTCGTTGGGCGTTGGTCGTTGGTCATGAGGCGATCGTGACGGAGTCGTTGGACGCGCGAATCACCGAAACGGGAGCGGTATCATACGCGCTGGCGCCTGCGGCCACGCCGAGCCGAGGACATGGAAATCCGAGGTGAGGCGTCAGCGTTAGTTCGCGCCGGGGGTGGGGCCCGCCAGTGAAAGCGCCTGCGGCCACGCCGAGCCGAGGACATGTGAATCCGAGGCGAGGTGTCAGCGTCAGTTCGCGCCGGGGGTGGGGCCCCGGCGCCAGTAAAGAAAGTTGGTCTTATGCGTCGAGTCGTTTTTCTTCTGCTTGTCGTCGCCATCGTTGGACCTGCGCGCGCGCAGCGCGGCGAGGTGTCGAGCAAACCGCAGACGCCGTTCAAGCTCGCGACCTTCGAGGCCGGCGGGAAGACGCGCGTGGGGCTCGTGCTCGGCACGCGCGTGCTCGATATCGCGGGCGCGAACGCGGAGGTCGCGAAGAAATCGGGATTGCCCGTCGTGGCGATGCCCGCCGACATGCGCGAGCTCATCGAAACCTACAGTCGCGTCTCGCCGCGCCTCTATCGCATCGCCAACTATTTCAAGGACGCGAAGACCGACGGCCTGCCGTTCGCGTTCGACGTGCAGAAGGTGTCGATCAAGGCGCCGATCAAGTATCCGTACAACCTGCTCGCGGCGGCGGCGAACTATCGCTCGCACGCGAACGAGATGTTCGGCCGCGGCGGCGCGGGCGGCGGCGCGAACGAGATCGATCCCGACAAAGTCGATCCGGTGATGTTCGCCAAGAGCCCGCGCTCCTGCATCATCGATTCGGGCGAGCCCTTCTTCATCCCGCCCGGCCGCAACATCGACTGGGAAGGCGAGTTGGCCATCATCATCGGCAAGCCCGCGCTGAACGTGCCGGAAGCGAAAGCGCACGACTACGTGTTCGGCTACAGCGCGATGTTCGACGTCAGCGATCGCGGCGGCACCGGCCGTCCGTTCAGCTCGCAATTCCAGGGCCCGAACTGGTTCGCCGGCAAGAGCCGCGATCGCGGCGCGCCGTTCGGTCCGTTCATCGTGCCGAAAGAGTTCGTCGAGTATCCGACGCACCTGCGCATCGTCACGAAGGTGAACGGCGTCACGAAACAGGACGGCAACAGCAAAGATCTGATTTGGGATGAAGCGCATCTCGTGCGGTATTTGTCGTCGATTCTGACGTTGTATCCCGGCGACGTGATCTCGAGCGGCACGCCGGATGGCGTGGGCACGGCGCGCCGTCCGCCGGAGTACTTGAAGCCTGGTGACGTGGTCACCATCGAAATCGAAGGCATCGGGACGCTGACGACACCGATGCGCGCGGCAGCGGTCACGGCGACGCAATGATCCCCCACGGTAAGCCTAAAGAGTGTATGAACAAATCACGTACAACGCAGAAACCGCGGAACCCGCAGAGAAAAAATGCTTAAGGTCTTTCTGCGTGTTCTGCGAGTTCTGCGTTCAACGTCGTATTTCTTCACAAGCGCTAAAGGCCTGCGCTACAGCTGCCTCGCGATAGTTGTCGCGCTGACGGTTTGTTCGGCAGCGCAGTCCCCGGCGCCTGCGCCCGACACGATTCTCGTCAACGGCCACGTCATCACCGTCGACTCGAAGTTTTCGATCGCACAGGCGATCGCGATTACCGGTGGGCGTTTCACCGCCGTCGGCGCCGACGCGGCGATCAAGAAATTTGCGGGCCCGAAGACGACGACGATCGATCTTCATGGGCAGACGGTGATCCCGGGGCTCGCCGACGGTCATCTTCACGACGCCGGCGGGGGACCCGACGTCGATCTGTCACGTGCGCGATCGATTGCAGACGTCCTCGCAGCGATCGGCACGCGCATCGAGCAGAGCCGGCCCGGCGACATCATCATCAGCAACAGCGACTGGCACGAAGCGCAGCTCAAAGAGCATCGCCTGCCGTATCGCAAGGACCTGGATACGGTGTCGCCCGACACCCCCGTCGTCCTCGTTCGCGGCGGCCACGAGTACATCCTCAACTCCGCGGCGCTCAGGAAATGGAACATCACGATCGACACGCCGCAGCCGCCGGGCGGCCGCATCACCCGCGATGCAAACGGCGAGTTGAACGGCGAGCTCGTCGATCGCGCGAAGTCGCTCGCGCAGCTACCGCCATTGCCGAAGGTGACGATCGAGGCGCTGCAGGCGCAGCATCGCAAGCTGAATGCGGCGGGGTTGACGAGCATCCGCTATCCCGGCCAGTCGGTCGAGCAGTACCGCTTGCTGCAGGAGATGCAGCAGCGCGGTCTGCTCACGATTCGCGTCAGCCAACTGCTGCGGTTCCCAGCCGACAGCGCGGACGCAATGCGCAGCGCGATTGCGGCGTCGGGCATCAAACCCGACGAAGGCGACGAGTGGGTCCGCATCGGCGGCATGAAGCTCGGCGTGGACGGCGGCTTCGAAGGCGGCTGGATGCGCGAGCCGTACGCGGAGCCGTGGGGCGAGCGCGGCACGTTCCGCGGCGTCAACACGATGAGGCAGGCGGCGTACACCGACGTCGTCAAGGAATTGAATCGTCTCGGCTGGCGCGTGGCGACGCACGCCGTCGGCGACGCGGCGATCGACGAAGTGCTCGCAGCATACGAAGCGGCGAACGCCGAGCGATCGATT
>MNEX01000260.1 GCA_001917905.1 Acidobacteria bacterium 13_1_40CM_65_14 | reverse complement strand
TTCGGCCCGTCTACGCTCGCGTTCTTCCCACTGCGTCAAGGCTTCCTGGACGGCCTCTTCTTCACGGCGGAATCGTCCGCTTTCGATGGCCCGGCGAATGAATGCGCGCTGGTCAGGTGTGAGCTCAACGTTCATGAAGCCAAGGTAGAAGCTGCAGCTGGCTGTGTCAAGACCATCAGGATCAGCCCGGCCTCATTCCCTCACCTGCGGCTTGATGGTGCGAGATCCGATCGCAGCCAAACGGGCACGGACGTTCTCGAACATCGCGTCGCCGTTGTAAGTGCCGAGGATGGCGCCGCCCGATCCCGCGAACTTCGCGCTGGCGCCGCAGCCGCGCGCAGTCTCGACCATGTCGATTTGCCACTGCGGCAGCGCGTAGATGCTGCGCCGGGTATCGAAGTTCCTGTCGATGAGGCGCGCGAGACGCTCGGCGTCTTGCGCGAGGAGCGCCTCGCGGCCGTCCGCCGCGATTGCGGCGAGACACGTCATCGCGTCGATCACCGTCGGATCGCCTCGGCGGAAGCGATCGCGGATGTTGTTGTGAAACACCTCGGTCGGCTCGCCGAGCGTCTCGTGGTGCGCGACGTACATGGGCGGCAGCAGCGCGGGATCCATCGGCTCGTACCAGTAGCAGCGGAGACCGTCGACGGTGCGCTCGCGGCTCGCGTCGAAGTCCATGTACACGAGCCCTTCGTAGACCTGAATGACGCGGTCCTGCAGCCCGACGGTGATCCCCAGTTCCTCCTGTTCGACCAGCAGCACGAACATCGGCTGCGCGTCGATCGGCAGCTGCACGCCGTAGAACTCCATCAGGCAGCGCAGCGTGGCGACGATGATCGCGCTCGAGCCGGCGAGGCCGACCTGCCGCGGAATCGTGGTTTGATAGCGCACCGAGAATTTCCGGTCGTGTAACGCGATCCCGCGCGCCTGGCAGTGCTCGACGAACCGCTTGATGGTCGCCTTGATCAGCCGGATGCCGCCGTAGTAGCCGTGCAGGCGCACGTCGCGCGCGAGCTCGTAAACGGAATCGAATTTCGCGCGGTCATCGTCCGCCAGCACGATCTCGACCGAGTCCCACTCGTACAGCACCACCTCCGCGCAGTAGTTGCGGACGCTGATCGAGATCGTTTTGCCGTTGTAGCCGTCCGACGGGTTGCCAAGCAGTCCCGCGCGCGCGTACGCGCGCTTACGCGTGAGAAACATTCAGCACGTCCAGCAGATATCGCCTGAGTGCGGGTCCGAACTTCGGATCGGCGAGCGCGAACTCGAGGAATGCTTCGAAGTAGGCCTGGAAGTTCCCGATGTCGTAGCGGCGCTCGCCGGGGCGCAGCCGGACGCCGTACGCCTTGCCGCCATTCCGGATGACCGCGCGGATGGCGTCGGTCAATTGGATCTCGCCGCCTTTGCCGCGCTTGGTGTGCGCCAGCGCCTCGAAGATGCCCGGCGACAGCACGTAGCGCGCGGCAATCGCGAGGTTGCTGGGAGCTTCACGGACGGTGGGCTTCTCGACGAGGTCGAGGATCTCGAACAGCTCGTCGTGTTCTCCAGGCGTCTTCGGCTGCGCGATGCCGTACTGGCTCACTTCGTGTGCGGGCACCTCTTCGAACGCGATCACCGCGGCCGCGTTGCGCTCGTGATAGCAGCGCGTCATCCGTTCGACGACGTCGCTTTCCGCGTGCATGCCGATGATGGAGTCGCCCAGCGCGACGACGAACGGCTGATTGCCGACAAACGATCGCGCGCACAGCACCGCGTGGCCGAGTCCGAGGAGCTGCCGCTGGCGCGTGTAGAAGTACTGTACCGTCGCGCGCTCGTACTGGAGCTCCGCGAGCAGATCCTCTTTGCCGCTCTCGCGCAGCGTCTGAATCAGCTCGCCGTTCAGATCGAAATGATTCTCGATCGAGGCCTTGCCGGGCCCGGTGATGAAGAGCACGCGCTTCATGCCGACCCGCGTCAGCTCTTCGACGACGTACTGCACGACCGGCTTGCGGCCGACCGGCAGCATTTCCTTCGGCTGCGACTTGGTGGCCGGCAGGAGCCGCGTCCCGAGGCCGGCGACCGGCACGATGGCGATATCGATGTCCATTTTTTGCACTGGCGGCGGGCCCCACGCGCACCCCAACGCGGCTGCCGCGTTCGGGTCCCACGCGCGGTTGCCGCGCGTGGGGCCCGCGTTGGGGACCCGCCAGGTCCGCCGCGAACTGACGCTGACACCTCGCCGCGGATTCCCATGTCCGCGGCTCGGTGCGGCCGCAGGCGCTTGGGCGCGGTCATTCTACAGAAGCGTGAACTCGTGGCGTCGATGAGAATTCAGTACCGACCTGTCGGTACGCTCGGCTAAAAGCCTTCGCGCTACAACGGCCCAGGGCAGTAGCGTGCACTCACTCGCCGAACCCGTCGAGCTGCTTTCGGTTCGTTGACAGATGCTTCGATCCTTTCTTGAACCGGCCAGCGCTGCGACCCGCGAGATTGAGCGCACTTCCTCGCTTGCCGTGTTCCTCGGCCACCAATTGCAGCCCGCGCCGGACAAGTTCCGATTCAGTGCGACCAGTCGATTGTTTCAGCTTCGCCAACATGGCCCGATCTTCCGTGCCGAGACGGATCCGAATCCACAGCTTCATTCTTTGACCGCGATTTTACCGGTTATAGTTACCCGCGAAGATGTGATTCCGATGATTGATCGACGCCAGGCGCTGAAGGCTGGACTCGGGCTCGGGTTGACGCTGACGTCCCGCCTGGGGACGTCGCAGGACGATCCGGCGTCGGTCCGGCCGAAGGAAGGCGACCTGCTGGTCAAGATGGGCGACTCGGAGAAGGCGGCGTTGACGCCGGCCGACATTCCGCTCGGCGCCATGCAGACGCTCGCGTGGGCGATGGACCCGGCGGACCACACCGTCCGCAGCGGATCGCGGCTCAATCAACTGCTGCTGCTGCGTTTCGATCCCGAGAAACTGGCTCCCGAGACGCGATCCAGGTCGGCGGACGGCGTCGTCGCGTACACCTTGATCTGTACGCACAATGGCTGCGACATCGACGATTGGCTGGCCGGCGATCAAAACCTCTCGTGTTCGTGTCACTCGTCGACGTTCGATCCGAAAGACGGCGCGAAGGTGGTCGACGGTCCTGCGCCGCGGCCATTGCCGGCACTGCCGCTCAAGGTCGTCGACGGCAAACTCGTGGTCGCCAAGCCGTTCACCGCGCGCGTCGGGTTCGAACCCGGATAACGGAACGGAGGACGCGGAGGCAACGGCATCACGCAGGGCGGCTGAGCCGCAACCCAACGGGGGGCTCACCCGCGCTTCGCGGCGGGCCGTACGGCCCGCCGGGTCTAGCAGAACAAACGCGCTTCTTGTCGGCAAAACAAGATGTCAGGCGTTTGTTCTACAGAGAAACGGAGAAACGGAGACGAACGGATCACGGCATCCGCGAAACGCAAAAGGAAACGCCGATCGGGTTCGACGCGCGCCGCGTCGCGGTGGGCCTGCTTCGCAGGCCCACGCGTCGAACCCGAGGCGCTCCGTTCCTCCGCTCCTCCATGTTTGTTTTTGGCAGGCGTTTCGGCTTCAAAAAGCGGAGGACCGTGATGATCGTTGTGACGAGTCGGATGGCGAGGACAGCCGCCGTGCTGGCGCTTCTGTTCGCTGCTGCGGCCGGATCGGCACAGCCGCCACCGCCCGCGCCGCCTGCACCAGTGCCGGCGATCCTGCAGAACTACAAGCCCGTGACGGCGGATCGCTTGAAGCGTCCAGAGGACGGCGACTGGCTGATGATCCGGCGCACGTACGACGGCTGGGGCTACAGCCCGCTCGATCAGATCACGCCCGCCAACGTCACGCGACTGCAGCCGGCGTGGGTGTTCGCGACCGGTGTGCTGAACGGCCACGAGGCGCCGCCCATCATCAACAACGGCGTCATGTTCGTCGCAACGCCGGGGAATCAGGTGATTGCGCTCGATGCCAAGACCGGCGATCTGCTGTGGCGATACAAGCGGCCGCTGCCCGAAGACGTCATCCTGTTGCACGCGACCAGCCGCGGAGTCGCGTTGTTTCGCGACAAGGTGTTCTTCGCCGCCGGCGAGGCGGTGCTCGTCGCGCTCGATGCGAGAAGCGGCAAAGAAGTCTGGACGACGAGAGTCGCCGACAACAGGAACGGGTACTACATGTCGGTCGCGCCGCTCGTCGTCGGCGACAAAGTTCTGGTCGGCGCGTCGGGCGGCGAGCTCGGCGTCCGCGGCTTCGTCGCCGCGTACGATGTCGAGACCGGCAAAGAGATCTGGAAGACCTACACCGTGCCGGCGCCGGGAGAGCCGGGCAGCGAGACGTGGCCGAAGGGCGATCACTGGAAGACCGGCGGCGGATCGATCTGGGTGACCGGCAACTACGATCCGGACACCAACCTCGCGTTCTGGGGCACCGGCAACGGCGGACCATGGATCGGTGATCAACGTCCCGGTGACAATCTCTACACGTCATCCACCGTCGCGTTCGACGTCGCCACCGGAAAAATCAAGGGCCACTTCCAGTACGACCCGAACGAGTCGTGGGACTGGGACGAAGTGTCGCCGCCGATCCTCGTCGACTACACACGCAATGGCCGGACGATCAAAGGTCTCATCGACGTCGCCCGCGACGGCTACTTGTGGTTCCTCGAGCGGACTGACGGCCCAATCAAGTTCGTCGAAGGCATGCCGTACGTGAAGCAGAACGTCTTCAAGAGCCTCGATCCGAAGACCGGCCGTCCCGACGTCGATCCGGCGCGACAACCGGGGACCGGCAGGCAGGCGGATTTCTGTCCGTCGCACTGGGGCGGCAAGAACTGGCCGCCGATCGCGTTCAGCCCGAAGACGCGGATGATCTACATCCCGGCGAACGAGAATCTCTGCACGTCGATGACCGGACGGCCGGTCACGTACTCGGCGGGCAGAGGCTTCACCGGCGCGACGAACACGATTTCGATCGTCCCGGGCGCCGATCACATCGGCGAAGTGCAGGCGTGGCACGTGGACACGGGCAAGCGCGTCTGGACGCAGACCTTTGCCTCGTCTGCGAACTGGGGTCCGATGCTGGCGACCGGCGGTGGACTCGTCTTCAGCGGCGGCACGAACGATCGCCTCTTCCGCGCGTTCGATGCATCGACCGGCGCGCGCCTCTGGGAGTTTCCGACCAACTCTGGAATCATCGGCCAGCCGTCTTCATTCATGGTCGACGGCAAACAGTACATCGCGGTGCAATCGGGCTGGGGTATCGACGCGCGCGGTATGCAGTCGCGTCTGAGCCGATTGCGCGCGATGCCGGACGTGCCGGAGGGCGGCGCGATCTGGGTGTTTGCAGTCAGATAACGGCCATGCGAACGATTCCTGCAGCCGACAAACTCGCCACCACAGAGGACACGGGGGACACGGAGCATAAAACCTTTACGGAAAGGTACTTTCCTCGGTGTCCTCCGTTTCCGCCCTGGTGGCGAGCTTGCTCGATCGTGCTCCTTGTCGCGTTGCTGAGCGGTCCAGCGTCTGCGCAAATCGATCGCGTCACGATTCGTGTTGACGCCCCGATCGCGATTATCGGTGCCCGGTTGATCGATGGTTCTGGAACGAGGCCCATAGACGACTCGGTTGTGGTCGTTGAAGACGATCGAATTCGCGCGGCAGGACCTCGCGCGCGCGTTCAGGTTCCGCGCGGCGCCACGGTGGTCGATGCGACAGGCAAGTTCCTGCTGCCGGGTCTCGTCGACGTGCACTGTCATATCAACCAGCCGCCTGAGGACATGAAGCGCTACTGGATGGCGCAGCTGCGTTGGGGTGTGACGACGATGCGCTCGGCGGGGAACGACAAGCCTGAGACCGTTCCGTTGTTCCGGCAGACGCGCTCCCCTCGACAAAGCTCGGTGCAGGCTGGGGCGTTCCTGTCGCCGCGCGCGTACACTGCGGGGCAGGGCTTCAACGTCAGCGGTCCGTACCCCGGCGCGCCGACGTTCAAGCCGAAGACGCCCGACGAGGCGCGATCGAACGTTCAGAACCTGAAAGCGCAGAACGTCGACTTCATCAAGATCTGGATGACGAACCCGATGTTTCCGCCGGACGTGATCGCCGCGATTGTCGACGAGGGCAAGAAGCAGGGAATCCCCGTGATCGCGCACGTCACCGACGTCGCAAGCTTGCATCAGCTCGCGGATCAGGGCGTCACCGACTTCCTTCACAATCCCATCGATCAGCCGGTGACGCCGGAGCTTGTCGCGTACGCCAAAGGCAAGAAGCTGACGTTTGCGCCGACCCTGGCGAACATCGAGTCGCGATGGTTCTACTACGAGCATCCGGACATCCTGAGCATGCCGATGTTGCAGGACGCGTTGTATCCGCGCGGACGACAGATGTTGGCCGACGCCGCCAGAAAAGAGCAGACGCTCTCGGCGCCGGATTTGGCGCAGCGGAAAGCGCGGATGCGCGAGCAGACGTACCCGTTCATCAAAGCGATGTCCGATGCCGGCGTCCGCGTCGTGACCGGCACCGATTGCGGCGCGGAGGCGTCGCAAGTCACGCCGTTCGGCCACGCGACGCATCGTGAGGTGCAGATGTTCGTGGAAGCGGGGATGTCGGCGCTGACCGCGATCCGCGCCGCGACGCTCGATGCCGCGCGCGTGATCACGCGCTCAGAGGATCCCGAGTACGGGTCGATTCGGGCCGGGAAGGTGGCGGATCTCCTGCTGCTCGATGCCGATCCGACCTTCGACATCAACAACACGATCAAAATCAACAACGTGATGCGTGCCGGCCGGTGGATTACGCAGACGGATCGCGCCGCGATCGCGAACGACTTCCCGTGAAAATGCAACCACGAAGACACGAAGACACGAAGAGAATCTGGTAATTGGATTATCGGGTAATCGGGTAATCGGGTAATCGGGTAACGTAACTGTCCCAAGAGCGCTGAAGGCCAAGGTGTCCGGGAAGTAGAGGAGATTTCGATGCACACGCGACTGGTGGTTCCGCTGCTGCTTCTCCTCGGTCTGGCTGGCCATGCCCAGACGCCGAAGTACGAATTGCTTCTGCGCGGTGGGCACCTCATTGATTCGCGCAACAATATCAGCGCGACCCGGGACGTCGCGATCGCCGCCGGCAAGATCGCCGCGGTCGCGCCGCAGATCAATTCGGCCGAGGCGTCGAAGACGATCGACGCCTCGGGACTCTATGTCGTTCCCGGGCTCGTCGACATCCACACGCACGTCTACGCTGGAACTGGAGAGAAGGGCTCGTACGCCGGCGACAACAGCCTCTATCCGGACGGTTTCACGCTTCGGGCGTGCGTGACGACGATCGCCGACGCGGGGAGCTCGGGCTGGCGCAATTTCGAGGACTTCAAGCAGCGCATCATCGACCGATCGCAGACCCGCGTGCTCGCCTTCCTCAACATCGTCGGCCACGGCATGCGCGGCGGCGCGTTCGAGCAGGATCTCGCGGACATGGTGGCGCGGCCGGCGGCGGACATGGCGATGCGCCATCGCGGCGTGATCGTCGGCGTCAAGACGGCGCACTACGCGGGACCCGAATGGACGCCCGTGGAGCATGCCGTCGAAGCCGGGACGTTGGCCGGCGTGCCGGTCATGGTCGACTTCGGCGCGAACAAGCCCGAGCGCCCGGTTGCCGAGCTCGTCACGCGGAAGCTCCGACCCGGCGACATCTACACCCATGTCTACTCGGGACTTCGCGGCGAGCAGGATCCGTCCGGCCGCGTGAACATGGGGCTGTGGGAGGGCAGAAAGCGCGGCGTCATCTTCGACGTCGGGCACGGCGGCGGCAGCTTCGCGTGGCGGATCGCGGTTCCCGCCATCAAGGAGAAATTCCTGCCCGACTCGATCTCGACCGACCTGCACATCGGCAGCATGAATGCCGGGATGAAGGACATGCTGAACGTCATGAGCAAGTTCCTGGCGATGGGCCTGTCGCTCGACGACGTGATTCAGCGCTCGACGTGGCATCCGGCGCGCGAACTCAAACAAGACGGGCTCGGACATCTGTCGGTCGGCGCCAATGCCGACATCGCGGTGGTGCGGCTGGAGCGAGGCAGCTTCGGGTTCGTCGACTCGTTCGGCGGGCGAATGCAAGGCACGCAGCGGCTCGCATGCGAGCTGACGCTGCGCGATGGAAAAGTCGTTTACGATCTCAACGGAATCTCGGCGACAGATTACACGCAGCAGCG
>MNEX01000235.1 GCA_001917905.1 Acidobacteria bacterium 13_1_40CM_65_14 | reverse complement strand
GCGCACCGACACCGAGGAGTTCTACACGGTGCGCACCGGGCAACCGCAGTTCTACTCAAAGCTGGAGGGCACGTTTCCGCTGCCGTCCACCAGGAATCTCTACTCGGTACGCGGCGACTGGCGGATCAGCAACTCGCAATCCGCGTTCGCGCGCTTCCTCGGCGAAGACGACAAGAAGACGTGTCAGGGGTGCGGCGGCATCAGCGCCTCGGGCCGCGACGAGGAAGTGCCGCGCGAATCGGTGGTGATGGGGCACACGTGGGTGCGCGGTGTCCGTCAGCTGAACGACTTGCGCTTTCAGTACGCGCACGCCGCCTTCTACGGTTACCCGGGCGGCACCGCGATCTGGAAGGAGACCGGCGCCTTTCCACCGCAGCGGGTGGATCGCTCGACGCGGACCTACAGCTTTCCGTCGCTGACCTACGGCAACAACTACGACTACATCAGCCCCGAGAGCCGCTGGGAGATCCGCGACACCTACGCGATGAACTATGGCGACCACGGCGTCAAGTTCGGCGGCGAGTACAACTACATGCCCTACGTCTCGGAAGGCGCCGGCAACTCGCCGACGTCTGGCACCTACTCGTTCTCGCGCGATCAGTTCTTCGATCCAAACGATCCGGCGTCGATCGCGGCGCTGTCAAGTGCGGCCACGTTCAGCGCGTCGACGCCGTACACGACCTCACACCCGACGAAGTATTACGTCGGCTTCGTGCAGGACGACTGGCGTCTGCGGCGCAACATCACCGTCAACCTCGGACTGCGCTACGAGCGGCTGTACGGATCCGCGAACGAGGACCTCGATCCGAACAGCTTTCCGGTCACACTGCCGTACGTGGACGTCAGCAAGCGCGGCGACACGAACAACTTCGGGCCGCGCACCGGCATCGCATGGGATCTGTTCGGCAACGCCCGCACCGTGCTGCGCGCCGGGTACGGCCGCTTCTACGGCCACATCCGTCTGCTCGGTACGCTGGGCGAATTCAACAACTTCCGGCAGTTTTCGATCAGCATCTCGAACCCGCCGTATCCCGACCCCTACAACGGGCGGAATCCCAACGAGTTCATCCTGACGTCGCAGGCGCCGAACATTACGGTCGTGTCAAACGAGATGATTCAGCCGGCGGCCGACCAAACCACGGCCGGTCTATCGAGCGCGCTCCCGTTCAACATGGGCCTTCACGTGGACTTCGTCTACAACCATGCGAAGGGCGACTACAAGACGCTCAACTTCCGCGATCCGCTAACGCTCCTGCGGCCGCTGCCCCAGTTCAACCGCATCGATCAGATCCGGCCGGACGCCGATCTGAAGTACAAGGCGGTCTACGTCAAGGTCGAAAAGCGCTACAGCCACAACACGCAGTTCCTCGCGTCGTATACGTTTACCGACAGCGACGACAACAACTACATGTCGGTGTACCACGACTACCTGGAGCAGGAGTACGACGGGAAACCGCACACCGGCGGCATCATGGACATGCTCTGGGAGCGCTCGGCGATCCGCTTCGTCAACCGTGTGAAGACGCCGATGATGCTCTCGCACGGCGACAACGATCTCCTGGTCAACCCCGCGGAGATCGAGCAGTACTTCACGGCGCTGAAGGACGTCGGCGTGGAAGTGATGATGCTGCGCTACCCGCGCGAGGGTCACGGGATGCGCGAGAGCCAGCACGTCGCGGACTTTCTCGATCGGTCGATGGCCTGGTACGTGAAGCACTTCGACGCGACACACACGCGGCGGACGAACTGAATCAGCGCCGGCGATGATGATTTGAGCACGCGCTTGATGTCGATCACCGGCGTTCCGTCGATACCGCGAGCGCCGACTGACCCCTCGAATCGAGCTGCCCGATCTGCGGCTGCAGCTTGACTGTCAGCGCGACGGCAACGGCAACGACGGTCCCGACGAGCGGCTTTCGAAAAATATGAAACCGGTTCGCGCCGCGGCGGCGCGGTCGCGACGACCCTCATTTTTCGTCGAAGTAGTGCAGCTCGAGCAGAAGGCAGCCGGTCTCCGACTTGAACGGACCGTGATAGGTACCGGGCGGCCGGCACGCGTAGGTGTGTGGACCGAACTTCTCGCCGCCGTTGCCGTTCGCGTCGTTGCCGACGATGAGATCGCCTGACACGAGATAGACCTCTTCCCAGTATTCGTGTACGAACGGCGCGGTCGTGTAGGTGCCGGGCTTGAAACGGAGGTGACGCGTGCGAAACCCGATCTTCTTCTTTTCGTCGAGCGAACCGGCGAGGATCTGCTGCTCGATGCCCGAGGGATAACCCGGCGGCACTTCCCAGCCTTTCTCCAGATCGACCGTGTAGAACTCCTTGTGCTCCTTGTGGATCGCCATCGCGCCTCCTGAGCCCCGCGAGCCGTTGTGTTGACGTGTAGCGCAGGCCTTCAGGCCTGCCCCGCGGCCCGCCGTTGGCAGCCCTAAAGGGCCGCTACGTTGCGGGCGGCCAACACAACTGCCTCGAGGAATACGCCCCGAACCTAATCCGCGAATTCCAGCGAGCGCGCGAGATACGAGTGCTGCAAGCGACGATCGCGCACCGGATCGTGCAGCTCGATCTCGAAACACTCGCCGCCGCAAATCGTGCCGATTGCGGTGAGCGTGCCGCCGTACATGACCATGCCCACTGGCAGGACGCCACGACGGCCGAGATACCGCGCGACGAGATCCGTCGCCGCGAGCATCTTGCCGACCGAACCCTCCTGGTACAACGCACGCGCGCCGTTGCGCGTGACCCACGAGCGCAGAACCAGTTCGTCCCAGTGCTCGGCGACGTCGGCAAACGTCCACAGCTCGCGGCTGAGCGGCTTTGGACACATCTGCTTCGAGACGGTGACGTTGTAGGCCTCGACGCTTCGGTCGGTGTGATCCGATCCGACGCCGACGTGGAGGCCATTCGGCAGCGAGACGAGCACGAACTCCACCTCGCCGCTCGAATGCGATCCGACGACGTCGATGGTGCCGGCCTGAGTGAGGAGATTCGCGCCGACGCGATAGAACGAGGGGATCGCGTGCGGCCGCTGGACGCCGAGGGCGGCAAGCTCGGAGATGTGCTGTTCGACCGCCGACAGATCGCGGCCGGTCCAGCCCGCGACGATCAGCGTGTCGATGTTCGCCGCACGCGGGGCGCCGCCGATCTCGAATGTGAGTGGATACAAGGTTGCCGGGAACGTCAATCCGCGAACAAATACGTTTCGCCCAGAGGACACCAGAACACGTCGAGGACTTCCGCGCTGATCTGCGAGTACGGGCTGCGCGTGACGCCGCGCACGAAGTGCGGGACGCTGGCGTCGATATAGCAGCTGTCGCCGGGCCGCAGAATCTCGGTGACTTTCTTCTCTTCCGCGTAGGTCGTCACTTCGAGCTGCCCTTCGAGCACGTACATGAACTCTTCGCCATGATGCTCGTGGCGCGCCAGCGTTTCGGTGTCCACGTTGCGCACGCGGATCAGATACGGATACATGTGGCGCGTGGCGAAGCCGGACGCGAGCGGATAGAACACGTTGGGCGTCGGCGCGTGGGCGCGGTCGGTCGGCATCCGCCGCTGGCGGGCGGCGAGCGCCGGCATCTCGCTCGAGCGTTGAACGAAGTAGTGCGGGCCGGCGTTTCGCGTGTCGCGCAGGAACTCCCGGAGCGGCTTGCCGAACGCGCGCGCGAGCCGGATCATCACGTCGAGCGGGAGCCGGCGGGTGCCGGCTTCGATCTGCTCGATCTGCCGATCCTTGAGCCCCACCATCCGCGCGACCTGCTCGGTCGTCCAGCCGCGGCTCTCGCGCAGCGCGCCAAGCTCGCGTCCGATGACCTGCGCCCGTCCGTCTTCGCTGTCGCCTTCCGTGAAGAACCCGGCGAGCCGCCAGTCCTGTCCCGGCGAAAGCGGCGTTGCTCCGGAGGAGATCACCTGAATGCATTCGGCCGGCTCGCCGCCGTGCGCGCGAAGGCGGTGAGGAAGACTCGATCGGAAATGCAGGCAGTCGCCGCGGTGCAGCTCTTCCCGGACGACGCCGGACGGCGTCTTGATGGTGAACTCAATCGCGCCCTGCAGCACGAACGTGAACTCGTGCTCGTGGTGATACACGAAGCGGTCGCTACCAGGGTCGAGGCGCGTGAGCAATGGTTCGAGGTGCCGGCCGATGAATCGCTCGGCGAGCGGCCAGCTCTGCTCGCCTTCTTGGAGCAGCGCCGACTCGACCGATGGGTCGGTGATCGGCGCCGACCGTACTTCGCTGTCTCGCGACAGGACATAAGGAATCGTGACGTCGGCAGGCAGGAACGCCTCGAGCGACATGCCGAAAGCTTCGGCAATGGCATCGGCCTGCACGGCGTCCAGGACGTGATGGCCGTTCTCGATCTGCGACAGGCGGCTGATCGAAATGCTGGAGCGTGCCGCAAGCTCCTGAAGCGTCAGCCCTTGCCGTCGCCGCTCCTCGTGGATGCGTCCGCCCAGCTGCTGAATCGCGTAGTCGATCGAGTGTGAGGCGTAGGCTGGCATCCTTCTCCTTGCCGCGACAAGTTTTTTTCAATATAGCGCAAGATGGGCTCTATTCAGAAAAACAATGCGTGAATCATGCTATTGTGCGGAAATATTTTCAGGAGCTTCATGTGAGATGGTAAAAGACGGCAGCAAGCACATCCAGAGTTTGCGCGACGGCCGCCAGATCTTCATCGACGGCCGGCTGGTGGCCGATCACACCGAGCACCCCGCGTTTCGCAATGCCGTCGCGTCCGCGGCGAGCCTCTTCGACTACCAGGCGCAGCCGCAGAACCTCGAGAAGATGACGTTCGCTTCACCGACCTCCGGCGAACGCGTCAGCCGGATGTGGCAGCTGCCGACTTCGCTCGCCGAGCTGGTCGAACGCCGCCGGGCGCTCGAATCGTGGGCGGAGCTGACGTGCGGCATGCTCGGGCGCTCGCCGGATCACGTGGCCTCGTGCATATCGGGGATGTACATGGGCCTCGATCTCTTCGAGCGTCACAGCGCCCAGCGCGCTTCCGCGGTGCGCGAGTACTTCGAGTACGCGCGCGACAGAGATCTGTATCTGACCTACGTGATCATCAGCCCACAGGCGGACCGCGGCAAGGACGCCAGTCAGCAGTCAGATGAGTATCTCGTCGCCGGCGTCTGCGACGAAGACCGCGAAGGCATCACAATCCGCGGCGCGAAGATGCTCGGCACCAGCTGCCCGCTTGCCAATGAAGTGTTCGTCGGGGCGATTCAGCCGCTCAAGCCGGGCGAGGAAAAGTACAGCTTCACGGCCATGGTGCCGCTGAATGCGAAGGGCCTCAAGATTCTGTCGCGCAAGTCGTTCGAGGAGCACGCCGTCTCGCAGTTCGACAGCCCGCTGACCTCCGCGTTCGACGAGAACGACGCTGTTCTCTACTTCGACGAGGTGAAGGTGCCGTGGGAGCGCGTGTTCGTCCACGACGACGTGCAGCTGGCGCAGGCGCAGTGGCACGGCATCCCGACGCACGCGTATCAAAACTACCAGTGCCAGATTCGCCTGATGGTGAAGCTGCGCTTCCTGCTCGGCCTGGCGAAAAAGATCGCCGACACCAACGGCATCGGCAACTTCCCGCAGGTGCGCGAAACGCTCGGCCAGCTCGCGGCCGAGACCGCGATGGTCGAAGGCATGGTCGTCGGCATGGAGGCCAGCGGCTATCACTACGGCAAATACTTCGTCCCGAACACAGCGCTGCTCTATTCGGCGATGGTGCTGACCCAGCAGCTCTACCCGAGGTTCGTCACGACGCTGCGCGAGTTGTCGGGCGGCGGCATGATCATGCTGCCTTCGTCGATCGACGACTTCACCAACCCCGAGATCGCGCGTTACATCGGGCTGACGCAGCGCTCGCCCGCCACCGACTCGGTTGGACGCGTCAAGCTGTTCAAGCTGGCATGGGATGCGGTCGGCTCCGAGTTCGGCTCACGTCATCTTCAATACGAGATGTTCTACGCGGGCGCGAACATGGTGACACGTGGGCACGCGTTCCGGACCTGCGACTGGGCGCGAGCGGTCGGTCTGGTGGACAATCTCATGTCGCGGTACGAATTGCCTCAGGCAGAGCCGCAAAAAATCACCTGATATGCAGGACGCGGGACTGGACGTTCGCGCGCTGCGTCACGCGCTGGGACACTACACAACCGGCGTCACGATCGTCACCACCTGCACGGCCGCGGGCGGCCACACCGGCGTGACCGTGAATTCGTTCACCTCGGTGTCGCTCGAGCCGCCGCTCGTGCTGTTCTGTTTGTCCACGCGTTCCAGTCTCCTGGCAGCCTTCGAGCAGGCCTCGCACTTCGCCGTCAACGTGCTCTCGACCGGCCAGCAGGCGCTGTCGAATCGATTCGCCAAGCCGTCGGTGAACACGTGGGAAGGCGTCAAATACCGGTGCGGCGCCCACGGATGCGCGCTGCTGGCCGACGCGATCACCGCGTTCGAGTGCGCGCGACGCAGCATCTATCCCGGCGGCGATCACGTCATCCTTGTCGGCGAGGTGCTGCGCTTCGAGACCGTGGCCGCGCCGGCGCCGCTCGCCTTCTATCAGGGCAGCTATGGAACCTTCACGCGCGACCAGTCCGGCGTGAAGCCGGCGCCCGATGGATCGCTCGCCGACTTCGTCAGCTACTGGGGATGAACCGGGTGTGGATGGTGTCCGCCGCGATTGTGGTGGTTGTGGGTTGCGCCGGCAAAACTGCGGCGCCGCATATCTGGGAGCTCAAGCAAGCGGGCGCGCGACTCGAATCGTCGCGCGCCGGCATCACGACAAGTGAGAAAGATCAGCTCGCGAAGCAGCCGCTCGGACAGAACACCTATCAGTTGATTGGCGTCGCCGATTTCGTGGATGCCCAGACGTCGGCCAGTATCGGCGATCGCGCGAAGATCTTGACGCCCTCACGTGTCAACGCAACGGGAATGCTCGTCAGCGGACACAAGGTCGCGGTGAAAGGTCTGTTGATCGACGCCTCGCCGCCGCGGATCAATCTCACGTCGGTCGTGGATCTCGGCTCGTGTCCGTCACACGATTGAGTCGGTTGATGAAGCAGGCCATCGTCGTTCTCGCCACGTTTTTCGCGGTCCTCGCCCTGAGCGCGCAGTCGCCATCGCGCACCGTCTGGGACGGCGTATTCACCGACGCGCAGCAGAAGCGCGGCGAGGCGATCTACACGCGGGAATGCTCCACCTGCCATGGTGAGCGGCTGAAGGGCGGTGAAGGGTCGCCTCCACTGACCGGCACGGAGTTCAACGACAACTGGAACAACAAGAGCGTCGCCGATCTCTTCGACAAAATCCGCCAGACGATGCCGGCGCCGCCCGAGCAGCCGGGCAAGCTGACGCCTCAGCAGAACAGCGACGTCGTTGC
Source organism: Acidobacteria bacterium 13_1_40CM_65_14 (assembly GCA_001917905.1). Lineage (GTDB taxonomy): Bacteria > Acidobacteriota > Vicinamibacteria > Vicinamibacterales > CAVVIG01 > QHWF01. The sequence goes on along the minus strand of MNEX01000235.1, from coordinate 12,562 downwards.
GCATATTCTCAGCGTCGCCGGCTTTCCGTCCGGCGCGACGGAGCTTCCCTCGGACATCGAGCAACTGAAGCGCGTTCGAATAACAGTCGACAAGCCGTAATGTTGGCCGCCATGCGGAGCTGCGCGTTGACGCTGATCGTCGTTGCCGTCACCGCGGCGGACAGCTCCGCGCAGTCGCCGCCGACGTTCAATCAGGACGTCGCGCGCATCCTCTACGAGAAGTGCGTCAGCTGTCATCGTCCCGGCGAGGTCGCACCGATGTCGCTCGTCGCCTACGAGGACGCGCGGCCGTGGGTGCGCGCCATCCGCACGCGAGTGGCGGCTCGCGAGATGCCGCCGTGGTTCGCGGACCCGAGGTTCGGCCGCCCGTTCATCAACGATCCACGGCTCACCGACGCGGAGATTCAAACCGTCGTGGCATGGGTTGACGGTGGAGCGCCGCGCGGCTCTGGTGGACCGCCCGCGCCGCCGTCGTTCGTCAGCGGGTGGCGCACCTTCAAGAATCGTCCCCCGGACGCGATCGTCGAGATGCCCGCGGCCTTCGACGTCCCGGCCAACGGCGCGCTGCCTGTTTTCACACTGTGGTCGCCGAATCCCTTCAAAGAAGACAAGTTCATCGAGGCGGTGGAGCTGCGTCCCGGCGCTGTCGATGCGGTTCATCACTCGGACGTCACGGCGCGCACGCTGCCCGCCGGCACGACGCTCGGAAGAGGCGCCGCGTGGCCGGGCGGACCCGAGGTGGATTTCGTTCCGGTCTATGCGGACGGGACCTCCTACAACGGGTTGACCGCCGACGAAGCGGCGCGTCGAGCGGCACTGCGGGCCGAGGCGTTTCGCACGACGGACGACTACCGTCTCCTCTTCTACGTGCCGGGCGGCGGGTTTCAGCAGTTTCCGGCGGGGGCGGTGAAGCGCGTCAGCGCGCAGAACGCGCTCGCGTGGGGCGTCCACTACACGCCCACCGGCAAGCCCACGAAAGATCAGCACCGTCTCGGTCTGTGGTATGCGCAGACGCCGCCGGCGCACGAAGTGATCACCAAGCGCATCGGCGAAGCGCACATCATCGAAGGCAAGGAGTTCGTGGCCCAGAGCGCCGACGCGGAGTTTCCCGCGATTCCTCCTCACGCAGGCGACTGGCGCATCACCGCCATCACGCCGATTCAGGACGATGTGACGTTGTACGCGCTGTGGCCGCACATGCACCTGCGCGGCAAGGACATGACGTTCATCGCGACGTATCCCGACGGCCGTGAAGAAATCCTGTTGCACGTTCCGAAGTACGACTTCCAGTGGCAGTTGCAGTATCAGCTCGTCGAACCGGTGCATCTGCCGGCCGGCAGCACGATCAAAGCGATCGGCCACTACGACAACTCGAGCGGCAACAAGAACAATCCACGTCCGTCCGCGCCGGTTTCCTGGTCGGAGCAAAGCTGGGACGAGATGTTCAACGGTTGGATGGAGCTGTCGGTTGACAAGGACGTGATCGGCCGCGGCAGCGTCTACACGCTCGCGACACCCAAAAACGATCGCGTGAGCCTCGGGATCGGCGCCGGGCCGCCGGGCAGGGTGTTCGTTCGCGATGTCGACGGCAGCGTGCGAACGTCGGGGACGATCGGTCCGTCGCCGTCGTTCATCGAGCCGTGGACGTTCGCGCGCGGCCAGACGATTCAAACCGAGCGGCTGAGTGCGGACATCGGCGAGGTGACCGTGACGCTGTTCGACGTGCCGCCCGATGTCGCGGGCTCGGCGACAGTCGGTGGTCCGGCGGTGCAGGTCGCGATCGAGCAACCCGGACAGAACGGCGCCGTCACCTTCACCGGGCGTCAAGGACAGCAGGTCACGGTTCACATCTCGGGAAACTCGACGAAGGGCGTCACGATCCAGATGCTGACTGAAGACAACCAAACGCTCGCGTCGATGACCTCTTCAGCGCTGAGCTTCGCGCTGCCGGCTGTGACGCTGCCGGCGAGTGGTTCCTACCGCGTGGTCGTCGATCCTAGCGGCCCGAATATCGGCGTCCTGAACGTCTCCGTAGCCGAAAAATAATTTGACACGTCCCTGTTTGGCGCTACACTTCCGACGTTTTCCGGAACTGGCCGAAAAACCACAGGAAGGAAAAAAATTGTCGAAGGCTACGACGTCTTTCCTCCTCGCTGCCGGGCTTGTCCTCGGCGCGCCGACAAACGGGCTCAGCCAGCAATTCACAGGCGGCATCCGTGGCACCGTCAACGACGCCAACGGCGTCGTCCCTGGCGTCTCGGTCACCGTGATGAACGAGGCGACGACGGTCCCTCGTGACACGGTTTCCAATGCCGTCGGCGAATACAACTTTCCCGCGCTCCCGCCGGCGACCTACAGCATCCGGGCGACCATCCCCGGCTACAAGACGTTCGAGCGCCACGGCATCCGCATCGCGACGCAGCAGTTCGTCACGCTGGACCTCACGCTCGAAGTCGGCGCCGTCGAGGAATCGATCACGGTCACCGCCGACGCGCCGCTCATCGAGACGTCGAACGCGTCGCAGGGTGGTGTACTCGATCGCCAGGCGCTGGAGAGTCTGCCGTCGCCCGGCCGAAACGCCTTCATGATCGGGGTCACCGTGCCAACCGTCCTGCATGTCGGAGAGCCTCGGTTCAACCGCCAGCAGGATCAGATGGTGGCCTCGCAACTCACGCTCGGGGGCGGCGGGGTCCAAGCCAACAACTACACGCTCGACGGCGTGCCGATCAGCGACATGCGCGGGTTCCCCGTCCTGAACCCGACGATCGAGGCGATCGAAGACGTGAAGGTGCAGGTGCACACGTTCGACGCCGAGATGGGACGGACCGGCGGCGGCGTCTTCAACACGACCGCCAAGTCGGGCGCCAACGCGTTCCACGGCACCGCGTTCTATCAGTACCGTCCGACGTGGGGCTCCGAGCTCGAATACTTCGCGAAGAAGCGCGGCGAGACGAAGCAGAGCAGCGGGCTGGCCGATTCGTTCTACCACCTCTATGGCGGCGGCGTCGGCGGTCCAATCGTCAGGAACCGGACGTTCTTCTGGGCCGCCAGCGAAGGGTATCGCGACCAGGTCATTCAGGGACTGAGCCGCACCTGGCCGAGCGCGCGGCAGCGCAGCGGCGACTTCTCGACCACCACGCTCAACGGGGCGCCGGTTCGCATCTTCAATCCCTACTGCCGCGACGGCGTCGCGAACGCGAAGTGTCCGGCGACCGGCACGGGCTCGCTCGCCACGGGCGGAGAGTTCCTCAACGCCGTCATCCCCCAGAGTCACCCCGCGGCGAATCCGGTGGCGTTCAAGATCGCCAGCTTCTGGCCGGCCCCGCTCAGCGCCAACGAGAACAGCCTGGCGAACGTGAACAAGACGATCAATCTGCCGGATTTCGCCGACATGTTCACGATCAAGGGCGAGCACAAGTTCACGAACAGCTCATCGCTGAGCGGACTGTTCATCTACAACCAGACGAAGGAGCACGGCGGCGGCGCGGTACCGGACGACATCTCGTTCATGGAGCAGGCGGCGAACTGGCTGATCCGCCACCCCAAGGTCTTCGTGTTGAACAACACCAACGTGCTCAGCGACACGATGGTGGCGAGCTTCCGCTACGGCTTCACGGTGTTTCCGGACGGCCGCAACTGCAGGGGCGGATCCGTGGGGCAGGGTTGTTTTGCCGACGGCATCTCCTCGCTCGGCTTCAACTCGTCATTCGTGAATGCGCTCGACGCCACCGCCAAGAATCTGTTTCCGTCGGTGAGCTTTCAGAACTTCTCGGCGGCGGGGCAAAACCTGAACACCGCGCCGATCGAGTGGAAGAGCCCGGTCACGCTCAACGCGGCGCTCTCGAAACTCATCGGCACCCACACGCTCAAAGTCGGCGGCGACTACCGGCAGATGCAGTTGACGACGACGCTGCTGAACAACACGGCGGGAAGCTTCACGTTCCAGAACCTGTTCTCCGCTGGGCCCGGCCGCGTCGGCGGATACGACTTCGCGAGCTTCCTCCTCGGCGCACCGACCAGCGGATCGGTGGATTTCAATCGGGGCGGCGGCGTGTACTCGATCAAGTACGGCGGGGCTTACGTGCAGGACGACTGGCGTCTGAACCAGAAGTTCACCCTGAACTACGGCCTGCGCTTCGAGCACGAGAGCGGGCTGCGCGAGCGCGACAACAACATCACCGTCGGGTTCGATCCGAACGCGACCAGTCCCGAGCTGCAGGCGATCGAGGCCGCGATCCGAAGGAATGGCTATACGGGGCCGGCGCTCAAGGGCGGCCTCATGTTCGCCGGCGTGAACGGCGCGAACGACTACCGCGGCGGGTACGGTCTGTTCTTCGCGCCGTGGCAGTACACGCAACAGAGCCACGGCACCGTCGGCTTCGTGCGCACGACCACGATGGCTCAATCAGCGCCCGAAAGCGCCGTCCCAATCGTGACGTTGGACAATCCGTTCCCCAGCGGATTGATCCGTCCCACCGGGAGCGCGCTCGGCATCCTGACTGGTGTTGGCGGGAACGTCGACTTCATCGATCAGAACAAGGGCGCGCCGCGGGTTCAGCAGTACGCCGTCGACGTGCAGCGGCAACTGCCCGGCGAAATGGCGCTGTCGATCGGGTACATGGGTTCAACGGGCCACGACATCGGCTACGGCGGATTCACCAACACCGGCATCGAGATCAATCAGATCGATCCGACGACGTTGCCGAAGGACGCGAATGGCCGGTGGGATGCAGCGGCGCTGCGTCGCTCGGTGCCGAATCCGTTCTTCGGCGTGCCGGGAACAGGAGAGCTTGGCGCGAGCCCCACGATTCTGGCCGGACAGCTGCTGCGGCCATTCCCGCAGTTCAACAACATCACGAAGTTTCAGACGACCGAGGGCGGACGGCGCCAGTATCATGCGCTGATCTTCAAGCTGGAGAAGCGCACGACGCGCGTGTGGGGTGGGCAGTTCAACTACACGTGGAGCCGCATGATGGACAACCAATGGGGCCAGTTCAGCACGTTTGGCTCCGGCTTGCCGGCGCCGGCCGGCGGCGGCACTGGTGGCGTTCCCCAGAATTACTACGACCTCGACGCGGAGTACTCGGTCAGCACGATCGACATCCCGCATCGGGTCGTGCTGGCGCCGATCGTCCGGATTCCCGGACCGGCGAAAGGCTCGATCGCGTACTGGTTCCTCGGTGGGTGGATGGCGTCGGCGGTGGTCGAATTCGCGAGCGGCCCGCCGATCTCGGCGTACGTGACCAACCTGTCGGCGGCCAACCTCGGGCTGTTCAATGGACTGCAGCGGCCGAACCTCACTGGACAGCCGGTGCAGACGACCGGCGACGCTCTGGATCGGATCGCGACCGCAGATCATCCGTCCGCAGCCTGGATCAGCGCCGCGGGGTACGCGAATCCCGGAGTGGGCGCCTACGGCAATGCACGACGCACGGACGGGAACAACCGCTATGAGTTCCGTCAGAACACCGACGCGGTCTTCACGAAAGCGTTCGACATCGGACGAGGACAGAGCGGCGAAGCTCGATTCGAGATCCTGAACCTGACGAACACGCCGAAGTTCGGCGGCGCGAACACCGACATCAGCAGCAGTGCGTTCGGGCTGATCACGACGACCCGGGGCTTCTCCCGGATCTTGCAATTGAGCTTCCGCTACAAGTTCTAGAGGAACACTTGATGAACGACGCTCATCGCACTCCCATCCGCGCCTCTCGCCGCCGGGCGATTCGCAATCTGGCGGCGCTGATGGCCGGCTCGCCGCTCGTCTCCCTCGTCGACGCGAACGGCGATCCGGTCGAGGGCGCGCAAACACCCGCCGGCGGTCAGGGCGGCGGCGGGCGTCAGGGCGGCGCCGCTTCACAGCGAGGCGATCGGCCGCCCGTCATCAGTCTGCCTGTCTATCGCGACGAGATCATGAAGGTGATCAACCTTCACGAGTTCGAGGACGCGGCCAAGCAGGCGCTGAGTGTCGCGGCGTACGACTACGTCGCCGCCGGCGCGGGCGACGAGCTGACGCTCAAAGCGAACCGCGAAGCGTTCAGTCACTACTGGGTCCGCCGCAAGATCATGGTGGACGTCAGCAAAGTCGATACGTCATTCGAGCTGTTCGGCAAGACCTACGACCATCCGATTCTGCTCGGGCCCGGCGGCGGCAAGAACATCGTCGCCGTCGACGGCGAGCGTCTCAGCGCGCTGGCGGCGGCCAAGTCGAAGGCGATCATGGTCGGCGGACAGATGCCGATGCTCGCCGAGATGGGCAAGGCAGGGACCGCGCCGGCCTGGTGGTCCGCGACGCTCGGCGAAGCGACTCAGCAGCAGGCGGTGGACTTCGCGAAACGGTCGGAGGACAGCGGCGCGTCGGCGATCTGCATCACGGTCGACTACCCGTACACGTCCGCGCGCGATCGTCCTAGCCGCGACCTCTGGGATCCGGAATGGGCGCGGACGCGCGTCTACGGCACGCCGGAATTCCGCGTCGGATTCCAGGCGGGCATGCTCGATCCCTACACGCCGAACCTGACGTGGGACTGGATGAAGTGGGTGCGCCCGCAGACGAAGCTGCCCATCGTGATGAAAGGCATCCTCACTGCCGAAGACGCGAAGCTCGCTGTGGAGAACGGCGTCTCGGCGATCATCGTGTCCAATCACGGCGCGCGCACGCTCGACGGCATGGGCGGCACGCTCGATGCGCTGCCGGAAGTCATCGAAGCGGTGAACGGACGAGTACCCGTCCTCGTGGACGGCGGCATCCGCCGCGGCGGCGACGTGATCAAGGCGCTCGCGCTCGGCGCGAAGGCGATTCTGATCGGCCGTCCGTTTCTGTGGGGTCTCGCGGCGTTCGGTGAGGACGGCGTGCAGCGAGTCGTCGAGCTCCTGCAGGGAGAACTGCGGATCGCGCTCGGATTGTCCGGTGCGGGTACTGTGAAGAACGTGGACCGCAGCTTCATCCGTGCGGCGTGGAAACCGTACAAGGTCACGGCGGCATCAGCCCCTTCGTCGCGGTAACGAGGGCGCAGCAGTTGCGGCATTCAACGGAGTCGTGCATGGCCACGCGATCGAATCGAGTCGACACCGATCCTTCAGCGCCCTTCGATCCGGGTGAAGCGACGCTGCGCGTGATGCGGCGCTACGAACGGCTTGGCCCACGCGGCCGCCGGGAGTTTCTCGGCACGCTTGCGATGCTGGCCGGCGCCGTCCCGCTCGTGGCGCAGGAGCTGGTGCCGCGGACGCCACGGACGACGTTTCCGCCGCAGCACAGCGCGAAGGTGATGGCGCCGGTCAACGTACACGAGATCATGGCGGTCGCCGCGAAGAACGTCAGCAAGGCCGTCATGGACTACGCGTCCGGCGGCGCCGAAGACGATGCGACCCTGCTCGGGAATCTCGAGGCGTATCGACGCGTGACGCTGCGCCGCCGCGTGATGGTGGACGTGAGCAAGGTGGATACCTCGCTCGACGTGCTCGGGCAGAAGCTTCCGTCGCCGATCATGATCGCGCCGGCGAGCAAGAACCGCGTCGTGCCGCAGGGCGACAAGATGGCGGCGATCGGCGCGAAGGATGCGAACACCATCTACGGCATCGTCGGCAACGCGCACGCGTTCATCGAAGATCTCACCAAGGAAAACAAAGCGCCGCTGTGGATGGCGAGCACGCTCGGCGACACGAACAAGAACGACGCGCAGACGTGGGCCAAGCGCAACGAAGACGCCGGCGCGACGTGGCTGAGCGTCACCGTGGATCACCCGTACACGCCGAACCGGGACAACAACATTCGCAACGGATTTCCAGGCTATGAAGCGGGCGTGTTGAGGCCGGCCACGCCGAGCGTGACCTGGCAGTATCTCGACTGGCTGCGCAGCGGCTCGAAGCTGCCGCTCGTTGTCAAAGGCATTTTGAACGGCGAGGACGCAGAGACGGCGGTCAAGGCGGGCGCGCAGGCGATCATCGTCTCGAATCACGGCGGCCGCGCCTACGACGGCGCTGTTCCGACGCTGATCGCGCTGCCGGAGTGCGTGGATGCGGTCGGCGGTAAGATCCCCGTCTTCATCGACGGCGGCATCCGGCGCGGCACCGACGTCCTGAAGGCGCTCGCGCTCGGCGCGAAAGGCGTGTTCATCGGGCGGCCGCACTGCTGGGCGCTGATGGCGTTCGGGCCGGTCGGCGTCGCGCGCGTCGTCGAAATGCTGAACGCCGAACTGACCGTGGCGATGGGACTGATTGGCGCACCGAACCTGGCGGCGATCAAGCGCAGCATGGTCCGGTTGCCGTGGGAATAAGACCGCGCCAGGGCTGAGGGCTTCCAGGGCGGAGGGCTGAGCGCGCAAACGGGACGCAGGGAGACCGTCGTGGGAAACGTTGCTCGTCGTGATTTTCTGAAGGCCGCCGCCGCCGCTGCCGTGGCGCCGCTCGTCGTGCCCGGGGCCGCGGCGAAACCGGGTGCACGCGCCGATATCAGGATTGGCGACGCTTCCTATACGCCCGTACCCGACTATCCGATTCAGCCGAACCTCTATTCAGAGGTCACGCTCACCGACACGTTCTGGAAGCCGAAGGTCGCTGCCAACGCAGAAGTCACGATTCCGTTTGAAGTCCAGAAGCTGAGCGAGATCGAGCGCGGCGTCAACGGCAACGTCCTCGAGGCCGTCATTCTGTCGCTGAAGACGCATCCCGATCCGAAGCTGCAGGCGATGCTGGATGCTCGGGTTCAGCAGGCCAAGCAGGCGGAGGCCCGCGGCAACAGCGGGTTCGAAGTTGCGGCGACCTACTATCACACCACTGGCAAACGCGATCTCCTCGACAAAGCGATCGTCACGGCCGACGCGCTCTACAAGAATTTCGTGGAGACCAATCCGCCGTTCTCGGGCGGCGAGCGGGACGCGATGAATTGCGTCCAGCTCTATCGCGCAACGCACGACAAGAAGCACCTCGATCTCGCGAAGCACTATCTCGACATCCGCGGCCTCGAGAGCTCCGTGAACCGCAGCCGGCACAACCAGTCGTACAAGCCGGTGCTGGAGCAGACCGAGGCGGTCGGCCACGCGGTGAACTGCGTGACGCTGATGGTGTCGCTTGCCGACGTCGGCGTGTTGACCGGCATCAAGGACTACTTCAACGCCTCCCAGCGGATGTGGCAGGACATCATCGAGAAAAAGCTGTACGTCACGGGCGGCGTCGGCACGACCGGCAACGAAGGATTCGGCGAGGCGTATTCGCTGCCGAACATCAACGCCTACTCAGAGACCTGCGCGGTGCTGATGTTCATCACGCTGAACCACCGGCTGTTCATGGCGACGGGCGACGCCAAGTACATCGACGTGATGGAACGCGGGATGTACAACAACGCCATCGACGGCGTCTCCGCGAGCGGCGATCGCTTCTTCTACGTCAACAGGCTCGCGAGCGCCGGCGACGGACGCGATACGCGGTGGGCGCGCGCGTCGCTCGAGTGCTGTCCGCCGAATCTCGTGCGGTTCCTCGCGTCGATGCCGGGCTACGTGTACGCACAGGACAAGAAGGACGCGATTTACGTCAACCTGTACGTGTCCAGCAGGACGTCGTTCAAGGTCGGCGCAAAGGATCTCGCGCTGTCCGTTGACAGCGAGATGCCGTGGGGCGGCGTGTCAACCATCACCGTCTCGACGAAAGACGATGTGAGCGGAACCATCAAGCTGCGCATTCCAGGTTGGGCGCGGAACAAGCCGGTTCCCAGCACGCTGTATTCGTACGCCGACAGGCTGGATCATCAGGCGACAATGTGGGTGAACGGAAAGAGCGTCAGTGCGGCGCCTGACAAGATGGGGTACGTGTCGTTGGATCGCCTGTGGAAGAACGGCGACGTCATTCGTGTCGAGTTCCCGTTCGAAGTCCGGCGAGTCGTCGCCGATCAGCGCGTGGCGGAAACGCGCCGGAGAGTGGCCGTCGAGCGCGGCCCGATCGTCTACTGCCTCGAGTCGCACGACATGCAGGGCGGCCGCGCGTTGAGCGCGCTCCTAGACGCGAGAGTCGATCTGAAGCCGGTCGTCGATCCTGCGTTCTACGGCGGCGCGACCGTGATCCACACGAGCGCCACGTCGATCACGAACCCTTCGTCGGCGGCGCAATCGGTGAAGCTGATTCCTTACTATCTCTGGGCCAATCGCGGCGCCGGCGAGATGACCGTGTGGTTGTCCACGGAAGGCTATCGCCTTGGCGACACCGGGCCCGCCGGCGGATTCATCTTCTACGAGAACCCGAACGGCGCGAACGACGGCTGGCGCTATCTCGAAGCGGCACCCTTCGATCAGAGCGCCGGCGCGCGCTGGCGCTCGCCTCTGTGCCGATCTCAACCTCAATGGCGTGCGCGGGTGGTTCCTGCCTTCGCGAGACGAGCTCGCGCTGATGTACAAGAACCTCAAGGCCGCGGGCACCCGGGACTTTCGTGACGGCGGCGTCGTGGACAATTTCACCTACTGGGCCTCGTCGCAGCAGACCACCGACATGGCCGCGCACATCGACTTCGCCGATCTGGGCCGCCTGCACGGCGACGATAAAGACTTCCCGCGGCGCGTTCGGGCGATCCGGAAGATCTGACGCGTTGACCGTACGGCACTGTTTCGCGTCTCGTCCGTCACAACAAAGCGAGGCCCCGAGCGCAGGTGAACGGAGATGGGGTGTCACGCCATCGAACGTCGCGATCCAACTTGTCCTTGCTGAAAACTCAAGCGGAGGACGCGCGGCGGAGACGCGCTGAACAATCTCTGAACAATTTTGTGCCGAACACCCGATATCACCAGGTTCTCGCCCGAGCTACCGGCACGGAGAACCGGCGAGTCCAAACACCTGCGTTACGCTGTTAACCGGAGGGTTGTTGGTTCGAATCCAACCTGAGGAGCCAATCTCTTCAACGTGTCGGCGTCCTCGCCCCATCCGGGATCTGAACAACTCTGAACAATTCGGATCCGACGCGATCTGCCGCGGCGCGCGCCGCGCCGTCGAGCACCTGCGTGTAGACGTTCATCGTCGTGTCGACCTTGGTGTGCTCCATGATCTGAGCGTGCACTCCGCAAAAAATTCACGGCGGGCTCCCGAGTTGGCTCATGCGGCCAGGGGTCAGACGATACTCGCGATGGAGTCTGTCGCAGGAGGTAGAGGCGGGTCCGAGAACGACCCTTCTGTTGCGTCCCGGCCCGAACAGCCCGCCAATACCGGCGGACAATCAACAAGATCATCTCCAGCACGCTCCGATCGTGTCGTCCGCCGCCTGCGAATATCAACCGCGATGAGGCGGATGGAGTTCTGGCGAACGACACCCTCGCCCATAACAGATCGCGCCGTACAAGGCTCGCCTCGGGTCCCCCTCCTGAATCGAAGAACGGTGCGGCCAGGCAGGATGCGGCATCGTGCCATACCGGGTTCGGCGGCCACTCTTTTGGCCGAAAACGGAGGGGCGCGAAACGATATCGTCACCTCGCAGAACGGCGTCGATCTTGTGCGTTGTCAACACATTACTCGGATCCACCGACGCGATGACCGGACGGTGGTTGTCGCCGCCTCTTCCCGCCCGTCCGGCTTGGCACTCGCACCTTGACTCTGCCAGTCATCGACGTATGATTAGCAGTCGCCTCAGGCGACTGCTAGCCTCCAGGCCGTCTTGATTGAGTCCGCGGGAAGGCACCTCCACTTTTACGCCAGACGGAGTACACCGCATGAACGTCAGACCACTGCACGACCGGATTCTTGTTCAGCGCCTTGAAGAAGGCGAACAGAAAGTCGGGGGGATTATCATTCCCGACACGGCCAAGGAAAAGCCCCAGCAGGGCAGAGTCATCGCGGCCGGAAGCGGCAAAGTCAAAGACGATGGGAAGCGGACGCCGCTCGATGTGAAATCGGGCGATCTCATCCTGTTCGGGAAGTACTCCGGACAGGAGATCAAGCTCGATGGCGAGGAATACATCATCATGCGCGAAGACGAAGTGTTGGCGATCATCGAAGGCGGGACCAAGAAAAAGAAGTAGCGACGGTCTTGAGACCTGCTCACAGGAGACAAAAGGTAATGGCAAAACAGATTGTGTACGGCGAGCACTCGCGCCAGGCCGTGCTGCGCGGCGTCAACCAGCTGGCCGACGCGGTGAAGGTCACACTCGGCCCCAAGGGGCGTAACGTGGTCCTCGACAAGAAGTTCGGATCCCCGACGATCACCAAGGACGGGGTCACAGTCGCCAAGGAAATCGACCTCAAAGACCCCCTCGAGAACATGGGCGCGCAGATGGTACGTGAAGTCGCGAGTAAGACCTCGGACACCGCGGGCGACGGTACGACCACCGCCACGGTGCTGGCTCAGGCGATCTACCGCGAGGGTGCGAAGAACGTCGCGGCCGGCGCGAATCCGATGGACATCAAGCGCGGCATCGAGAAGGCCGTCGAAGCGCTGACCGCCGAGCTGAAGAAGATGTCGAAGCCGGTGAGCGGCAACATGGTCGCCCAGGTCGGCACCATCTCGGCGAACACCGACGAAACGATCGGGAAGATTATCGCGGATGCGATGGACAAGGTCGGCAAGGACGGCGTGATCACGGTCGAAGAG
>MNEX01000219.1:11955-14637 GCA_001917905.1 Acidobacteria bacterium 13_1_40CM_65_14 | reverse complement strand
GGCTCGGCATCGCGCTGCTGCTGCCGCATCTCGATCGAGTGTCCGCGCTGGTCTCCTCGTACTCCCGCGAACCTTCCGGTTGGTACGTCCTGTCGGCGACCTCGTACGCGGCTCGCGTCGGCGTCGCCGTCGTCCTGCTCACGCCGATCACACTGCTGATGGGCGGCACGTTGACGCTGCTCATCCGCTATCTCGTGCGAAACGAGTTCGAGATCGGCGGCCGGCGGATTGCGGTGCTCTACGCCGTCAACACCGCCGGTGCCGCGCTCGGATGTTTTCTCACCGATTTCCTGCTGGTGCCGACTGCAGGTATCCGCATCACGCAGTACGTCGCCGTCGTGTTCAACGTCGTAGCCGGCGCAGGCGCCCTCTCGATTGCGGATCGCGGACTCGACATTGCGGATCGAGGATTGCGGATTGCGGATTTATTGCGGATTGCGGGTCGGAGATCCCCAATCTCCAATGAATCCTCAATTCGCAGTAAATCCTCAATCGCCAATAAATCCGCAATCCGCAATCCTCAATCCTCAATGACGATTGCTTTGTTTTTGACAGGTTTTTCTGCCATGGGCATGGAGATCCTGTGGTTCCGGCACTTCACGATCCTGCTCGGTCAACTGCGGTCCGTGTTCTCGCTGCTGTTGACCATCATCCTCGTCGGCATCGGCGCCGGGTCACTGCTGTCCGCCTATCTGACGCGTCGCACGCGGCAGCCCGCGGAGTGGCTGATGCTAGTGCAGGGACTCTTCGTCGCGTTCACGCTCGCCGGTCTGGCGGCCGCCGATGCGAAGGATCTCGAAGCGATCGTGACCGCCGACCCCGGCTTCCTCGCGATGGTCGGCCGTGCGGCCGGCGCGAGCGCGGATTCCGCGTTCAGTCGAACGCTCACGGAGCTGTGGTTCAACGCCCGGCCGATGTTGGTCGAGCTCGGAGTCCCGGCCCTGCTCATGGGCTTCGGGTTTCCGCTCGCCAACGCGATTGTGCAGCGCGCGGAAGCGCCGGTCGGCCGTCGCGCGGGCGCGCTCTATCTGGCGAACACGTGCGGCGCGGTGTGCGGCTCGCTCGTCGCCGGCTTCGTGCTGCTGCCACGAATCGGCATCCAGACCAGCGCGACGCTGCTCATGATGGTCGCGGCGCTCGCGGTGGTGCCGTTGTTCCTCTCCGGTGGCGGCCGGCTTCAGCCGGCCCTGGCGGGGTCGCTGCTCGTCGCGGGGACAGCCATCGTTCTTTGGCTACGTCTGCCCGCGGACTACGTCAACACGCGCGCGCTGCGGCCGATGGAAAGCGAGCGACTGCTCGCGGTCAGCGAAGGACTGAACGAGATCATCGCCGTCACCGAAATGCCCGGGAAGGGAAGGCGTCTGCTGACCAACGGGCATCCGATGTCTGCGACGACGCGCCTCAGCCAGCGCTATATGCGCGCGCTCGCGCACATTCCGCTGCTGTCCATGGATCGACCGGAGACCGTTCTGGTGATTGGATTCGGCGTGGGCAACACGACGCATGCGGCGACGCTGCATCCGTCGGTGACGCGCGTCGAGGTGGCGGATCTGTCCCGGGACGTCCTCAGGCATGCCTCCTACTTCGCCGACGTGAACGGACGCGTGCTGGACGACCCGCGCGTGAGCGTGTATGTCAACGACGGCCGCCACCATCTGCACATGAAGCCGGCGGCGTCGTACGACCTGATCACGCTCGAACCGCCGCCGATTGGATACGCGGGGATGGCCGCGCTGTATTCGAGGGAGTTCTACGCGCTGGCGCGCACGCGCCTCACGGCGAACGGCGTCATGAGCCAGTGGCTCCCGGCGTATCAGGTGCCCACGGCGACGACCCTCGCGATGATTCGTGCATTCGTCGACGTGTTTCCGCGCGCGGTCCTGCTCTCCGGCGCCGAGGCGGATCTGCTGCTCGTCGGTGCAAACGATTCGCGCATGGAGATCGATCCGGTGCGCCTGGCGACGGCGCTGTCACGCGCGCCGGCGGTCCATGCCGATCTGAAACGGCTGGATCTCGGCAGCGTCACCGAGATCGCCGGGACGTTCGTCGGGTCCGCGCAGAAACTCGCCGAGGCGACACGTGACGTGGATCCGGTCAGCGACGATCGGCCAATCCAGGAGTACGGCGTGCGATCGCTGCCGAATCTCGGCGATGCGGTGCCGGCGTCGGTCGTCGATCTGACCGAGGTCGCGTCGTGGTGTCCGCGCTGTTTCATCGACGGCAAGCTCGTACCCGAAGCCGAAGGGCTCGACGCGTACCTCGCGCTGCTCGGTCGCGCCTACAGAGCGACGCCCGCCGAACTGGCGCGCACACGTCAGACGACCGATCGGCAACCGCGGCTCGTTGCCGGGAGCGCGTACCTCGGCGCGATCGTTCCCGAGTCGGCGGATCTGCACAACACGCTCGGCATCGCGCACGCGGAACACGGGCGGATGGACGAAGCGGTCGCCGAGTTTCGTGAAGCGGCGCGGCTCGAGCCGAGCTCGGCCAGCACTCAATGGCACCTCGGCGCGGCGCTCGCGTTCCAAGGGGCACGCGACGAAGCGATCGAGCATCTGCGCCGCGCCGTGGAGCTCGATCCGACCAACGCAGACGCACGGCGCGATCTCGACGTCGTCCTCGCGTCGACGCGACGGCCGCGTCCGTAGCAGCCAGATCATCCTCGGCGGGGAACCGTGAAAG
>MNEX01000219.1:0-11860 GCA_001917905.1 Acidobacteria bacterium 13_1_40CM_65_14 | reverse complement strand
CTCGAGACGATCCGCGCCGACGCGCTGAAGGGACACATCTTCTTCCTCGCCTCGGACGCGATGTCGGGCCGCGATTCGATGAGCCATGAGGGCCGCATTGCCGCCGACTACATCGCCGGCTTCTTCTACCGTGCTGGTCTGAAGCCGGCCGGCGACAACAACACCTTCTTCCAGAATTTCCCCATGGTCGACGCCCACATCGACCGCGAGAACACCCGTCTCGGCTCGCGCGTCGTCTCGAAGACGGGCGGGAACCTGGACCGCGATTACGCCAACGGCCCGGACTTCTCGCTGCCACGGCAGGGCAACGTCGACGTGACCGTGTCAGCGCCACTCGTCTTTGCCGGCTACGGCGTCACCGCACCCGAGTACGACTACGACGACTTCAAAGGCGTGGACGTCACGGGCAAAGCGATCATGGTGCTGACGCACGAGCCGCAGGAAACCGATCCCGCCAGTCGCTTCAAGGGCGCGTGGAACACGGTGCACGCGTACAACTGGTGGAAACCTGAAGTCGCTCGACGACACGGCGCTGCGGCGATGCTGATCGTCCAGGACCGTGTCACGCACCGGCCGCCGCGCGCGGCCAGCGGACCGACCAACGGACAGATTCGGACGGATCGCGGCCAGCACACACTGACGAGCCCGTTCTGGGACATCCCGGTGTTCACGATCACGCGGCGCGTCGCCGACGACCTGCTGGCGCCGGCCGGCCGCACCATCGACGAGCTTCAGGATGCGATCGATCGCGCGGGAACGCCACGGTCGATGGCGGTGCCCGGCGTCAGCGTCGATCTCCGGCGCGCGATCAAGGACCGCCAGGTGATTCAGACGCGCAACGTCGTCGGCGTCGTCGAGGGATCCGATCCGGCGCTCAGGAACGAGTACGTGCTCGTCACGGGCCACTACGATCACGTGGGGCAGAAGGACCAGTTCATCTTTCACGGCGCCGACGACAACGCGTCGGCCTGCGCCGCCGTCATCGCGATGGCGGAAGCGCTCACGGCCACGAAGGAGCGGCCGAAACGCAGCGTGATGTTCCTGGTCTTCGAGGCCGAAGAGGACGGACTGCTCGGGGCCTTCCACTACGTCGACCACCCCGTCGTGCCTCTCGATAGGACGGTCGCCGTGCTCAACATGGACATGATCGGCCGCGACGAGGACTCGCCGACGTGGAACACGCACGCCGCTGAGAATCGGAACGGCGTCAACGTCGTCGGCACGCTGTACAACCCGGACCTTCGCACGATCATCGAAGCGGAGAACCAGCGGATCGGTCTGACGCTGGACTACAAGACGGACAAGGATGATCGGGAGGGCTGGTTCTCGCGCAGCGATCACTATCCGTTCGCAATCAAGTCGGTGCCCATGGTTCTGTTCAACACAGGTGAGCACCCGGACTATCACACCGCGAACGACACCTGGGATCGCATCAACTACCCGAAGATCGAGAAAATCACGCGACTCGTGTACCTGTCGGCGTGGAATCTCGCGAACGCGGCAACTCGCCCGCGATTCGTGCGCGGCAACGCGCCAGTCCCGTCATCGAATCCATAGGCGGTAGCTTCTTCAACGTGAACAAATGCGACCACGAAACCACGAAACCACGAAGGCCACGAAAGCAAATTCTTTTTCGTGATTTTCGTGTTTTCGTGTTTTCGTGTTTGCGTTTAGCTTGGCTTGGAGCGATCACATGAAAGCCACACACCTCGTCCTCGTCCTCGTCGTCGGCACCATCCTGCTGTCGTCATCGACAGCAACCGCCCAAGTGAGCAGCGGAAAAGTTCTCGGCGTCGTGACGGACAACTCGGGAGGCGTGCTGCCCGGCGCATCGATCGTCGTGCGCAACCTCGGAACGGGAGTGACCCGTGACACCGTCTCGAACGACCGCGGCCAGTACGAGGTGCTTGGCGTTCAGCCTGGCCGGTACCAGATCGACGCGGAAGTCTCCGGTTTTCGTCGCGTCAGCCACGGCCCGATCGTCATCCAGGTCAATCAGGAGACGCGGCTCGACATCGTGCTGCAGCTCGGCGAAGTGGCGGAGACGATCACCGTGCAGGGAACCGGCACCGTCGTGCAGACGACGACGGCAACGATCGGCAAGGTGGTTGAAGAAAAACAAATCGTCGCGCTGCCGCTGACCGATCGCAACTTCGCGAGCCTCGGGCTGCTGACCCCCGGCGTGACGACGCGCGGCCAGTCGACGACCGACGCCCAATATGTCGTCCACGGGCAACGGCAGGACGCGAACAACTTCCAACTCGACGGCGTCGCGAACGTCACGCTGGGCGGCAACTCGGTGCAGGCCAGGCCGAACGTCGATGCCGTCCAGGAATTCAAAATCCAGACGAGCAATTTCTCGGCGGAATTCGGACGCAATGCCGGATCGGTGGTGCAGGTCGTTACCAAATCGGGCACGAACGAGTTGCGCGGCAGCACGTGGGAATTCGTTCGCAACGACAAATTTCAGAGTCCGAACTTCTTCACGCAAGGCAATCCGCCGCCGCTGCGCCAGAACCAGTTCGGCGGGACCGTCGGCGGGCCGGTGACCGTCCCAGGCATGTACTCGGGCCGGAACAGAAGCTTTTTCTTCGGCTCCTACGAGGGGTACCGGCTGACGCGCGGTGTGACGCGCCAGACGGTCGTCGCCACGGCGCAGGAGCGCGCCGGGAATCTCAGCTTTCTGTCGAAAGCGATCGTGGACCCGCTCACCGGACAGCCGTTTCTCGGGAACATCATTCCGGCGGAGCGCATCAGCCCCGCGGCGCGAAAGCTGCTCGAGCTGATGCCGCTGCCGAATATCACGGGTGCAGGCGCGCGTCAGAATAATTTCGTGTCGTCGCCGACGCGGAACGACAACTACGACCAGTACATGGCGCGGTTCGATCACAGCATCAGCACGAAGTGGAATCTGTTCTACCGGCATTTTCTCCAGGACAGCGACAACTTCAACCCGTTCCAGGGCGCGGGGCCGGCCAACTACCTCGGGTTCCCCGTGCAGGGGAACACCCGCATTCAGCACGGCACGTTCGGCGTCAGCACAGTCCTCGGATCGGCGATGCTCAACGAGTTCCGCGCGGGGTTCGCGAGCAACAAGAACATCAGCCTGAACCTGCCGCTCGTCAACCCGCTCGACTACGGTGTCAACTACGTGCGGCCTCAGGACACGGCTGGCGGTCTCGGCCTGCCCGATTTCACGATTACCGGCATGTCGGGAATCGGGAACCAGATTCAGGGTCCGACGAAGAATCCGTCGCGCGAGTGGCAGCTCTCCGACGTCTTCTCGATGGCAATCGGCCGTCATTACCTGAAAGCCGGCGGTGAGATGCGTCAGGGCAACGACGATTTCGATCTCGGGTTCTTCTTCACCGGCCGCTTCGTGTTCAACGGCACGTACACGGGAGACTCGTTCGCGGACTTTCTCCTCGGCCGCGCCGTCGAGTTCAACTACGCAAAAGGACGCACGCGGCTGATCATGGAGAACGCCAATTACGGCGCGTTCCTGCAGGACGACTTCAAGGTGCGGGACAATCTCACGTTGAATCTGGGGATCCGGTACGACTACTACAGTCCGATCACCGACCGGCTGGGACAGACCTCCACGTTCATCGTCAGTCAGCCCTACACGCCGAACGTGCCGCAGAGCGGCGTGGCGGAAGTCATCGACTCCGGCACGCATGGCCTGCCCACGCACGCGACGTACTTCCCGGATCGAAACAATTTTCAGCCGCGGGCCGGGTTCGCGTGGGACGTCACCGGCAAGGGGAAACTCTCGCTTCGAGGCGGTGGCGGCATCTTCCACAACCAGCTGCGAAACAACCTGGCGCTGCAGCACATTCTCTCTTACCCCTATCAGGAGCAGCCGGTCATCCGCGACACGACGCTCGAAAACCCGATCAAGCCGCAGGCCGGGTCGCCGATCATCGGTCAGCTGTACGCGACCGATCCGAACATCGTGACGCCGTACGCGATCGCCTACAGTCTCGGCGTGCAATGGCAGTTCATGCCCAACACGCTGCTCGAAGTGGCGTATGTCGGGAATCGAGGGCGGGATCTGCTGCAGTTCGAAGAGATGAATCAGCCGATCTTCGTGGCTGGGCAGACGACGGCCGCGAACAAGGATCTGTTCCGGCCGTACACAGGTTTCTCATCTGTGCTGCGGTCGACCAACTGGGGCAAGTCCACCTACAACGGCATCGAGACCAGCGTGCAGCGCCGGTTCAGCAGCGGGCTCGGATTCCAGGTGGCCTACACGCGCTCGCACTCGATGGACTACTCGTCCGGCTTCCATTCGGGCGCGACGAGCACGCTCTATCTCCTCAAGCCGCAGGACACGAACAATCTCGCACCCGAATGGGCTGACGCCGACTTCGATGCGCGCCACCGTCTCGTCGCGTCGGAGATTTGGGAATTGCCGTTCGGACAGAACCGGCGGTGGCTGCGCGACGGCGTGCTCTCGCAGGTCGCGGGTGGCTGGTCGCTGTCCGGCATTTACACATTCCAGTCCGGGTTCCCGTACAACGTGTTCGACGGCAACGACCCTTGTCTCCGCGCGGGAGGCTATACAGCGACCTGCCGGCCGAATCTGATGGGCGATCCGAACCTCCCCTCGTCGGATCGCGGTGCAACCCGCTGGTTCAACACGGCGGCATTCCAGAAGACGGCTCCGGGCGAATTCGGGACGACGCCGCGCAACGCGATCCGCGGACCGTCGCTGCGGAACGTGGATCTCTCGATCAGCAAGCGGGTGTCGATCGACGCCGTGCGAAGGGGCATGAACGTCGAATTGCGAATCGACGCCTTCAACGCGTTCAACACCGTCAATTTCGGCGTGCCGACATTGAACTTCGCCTCGAGCGCCTTCGGGCGCATCGGCAGCACGGCCACCGATGCGCGTGAGTTCCAATTCGGGGTGAAAGTCAATTTCTGAGGGATCTTTGGGGGAGACCACCATGGTGACGGGTGTCCGGGTCGCGCAGGCGCCGAGCACGCTCACGCCGAATCAAATTCGCGGGTTCTGGGCGGCGTGGGGCGGCTGGGCGCTCGACGGGATGGACGCCTCGATCTATGCCGTGGTCCTCGTGCCGGCGCTGATGGAGCTGCTGCCGCGCTCGGGCATCGCCGCGACGGCCGCGAACATCGGGTACTACGGCAGCATCCTGCTCGCCCTGTTCCTGTTTGGATGGGGACTGTCGATGGTGTGGGGACCGATTGCCGATCGCTTCGGCCGCGTCCGCGCACTGATGCTCACGATTCTCTGCTACTCGCTGTTCACGTTTCTGTGCGCGCTCGTGACGAACATCTGGCAGCTCGCCGTGCTGCGCGTGCTCTGCGGAATCGGCATCGGCGGCGAGCAGCCGATCGGCGGCACGTTCGTCGCCGAGGAGTGGCCCGAGGATCGCCGGAAGATGGGCGCCGGCTACATGCACACGGGCTACTACTTCGGATTCTTTCTCGCGGCGCTCGCGAACTACTTCATCGGCGCCAATTTCGGATGGCGATGGATGTTCGCGCTCGGCGGCGCCCCGGCGCTGCTCGTCAGCTGGATCCGGCGCGGCGTGCGCGAGTCCGCGACGTGGCAGGAGAAGCTGGGCAACGCGAGTCGCCGTCCGTCGATGCGGCAGTCGTTCATGAAGCTCTTCTCGCCGGCGTACCGGCGCCGCACCATCGTCAACTCGCTGCTGTTCCTCGTGTCGATCATCGGTCTCTGGGCCGGATCGATCTATGTGCCGACTGCAGTCACGCAGATTGCCTTGCGGCAGGGTGTCGCGTCCGCTGATGCGGCGCGGCTCGCCTCGTACGGCACGGGGCTGCTCTCGATCGGCACGATTCTCGGTTGCGTGCTCCTCCCGGTCATCGCCGAGCGACTCGGACGACGACTGACGATGGGGCTGTACTTCGTGTTGATGGGCGCGAGCATCGCGATCGCGTTCGGCTACGTGTTCTACATCGCGCCGAACGCGCTGCCGGCGTTCTACGCGATGGTGTTTCTGCTCGGCCTCGGCGGCGCGAACTTCGCGATGTACACGCTCTGGATTCCCGAGCAGTACCCGACCGAATGCCGAGGAAGCGCGATCGGGTTCACGAGCTCGATCGGCCGGTTCGTCGGCTGCGCGATGGTGTTCCTCGTCGGCGCCGGCATCGCGCACTTCAAGACGCTCGGCGTGCCGGTGGCGCTGACGTCGATGGCCTTCCTGCTCGGACTCCTCCTGCTGCCCTTCGGCGAGGAAACGAAGGGCAAACCGCTGCCGGTTTGAGTATCGAGCCCGTCCTCGAGTTGGTCGACGCGACCGTCGAGAAAGACGGTCGCCGCGTGCTCGACGGCATCACGCTGACCATCCACGCCGGCGAACACACCGCCATCGTCGGGCCCAACGGCGCCGGCAAATCAATCCTCGTCCGCCTGCTCACGCACGAAGATCGCGCGATCGCGCCAGACGCCGGGATCTCGCCGGTGCGCGTGTTCGGGAACGGCAACTGGCACGTCTTCGACCTGCGATCGCAGCTCGGCATCATCTCGGCGGACCTTCATCACCGGTTCGTCGTCGGCAACAGCGAAGGCCGGATCGCCGCCGAGACGGCGGTCCTCTCGGGATTTCTCGCGTCGGACGGCATTCTCCGCTACGGCGCGATCACCGACGACATGCGGCGGCGCGCCGCCGACGCGCTCGATCGCATGGGCATCGCGCATCTGGCTCGACGCTGGATGGACGAGATGTCGAGCGGCGAAGCGCGGCGGGTCCTGCTCGCGCGTGCGCTGGTCACGTCGCCGCGCGCGCTCGTGCTCGACGAGCCGACGACCGGTCTCGATCTCGTGGCGCGCCACGACTTCATGGAGCGCGTGCGTCGCATCGGGCGCGACGGGACGACGGTCATTCTGATCACGCACCACGTGGACGAGATCGTCCCCGAGATCGAGCGTGTCATCCTGCTCCGCAACGGACGTGTCGTCGGCGACGGGCCAAAGCGATTCACGCTGACGCCCGAACGCCTGAGCGACTTGTTCGAGTCGCCGATCGCGCTCGAGGAGAGCGAGGGCTACTACTACGCGCGCCCTGGACGCTCATAACAGAATCCCGACGATGTCACCACCAAAACACGAAAGCACGAAACCACGAAAGCGCGAAAGCTCGAAACCACGAAAAGCTCGAAAGCACAAAGAAAACCTATTTTCGTGGTTTCGTGGTTTGGTGCTTCGTGATTTCGTGTTTTCGTGTGCTGGCCGGGTCCGGTAGGGGATGATCTCCACACCATCCCGACGTATGACGCGAACACCCGTCGGCATGATCGGCCTCGGCATCATGGGCTCAGCGATGTCCGCGAATCTCATCAAGGCGGGCAACGACGTGATCGGCTACGACATCCTCGCGAAGCGCCGGCAGGCGCATCGCCGCGCCGGCGGACACATCGCGCGCAGTTGTCCCGACGTCGGGTCACGCGCCAGCGTGGTGATGAGCAACCGACGATGAAGCTGGATGTGTGGCAGAAGGACGTGGGGATCATCGCCGACTTCGCGAGCGACGCCGGATCCGCGACGCCGCTGTTCTCCGCGAGCGCGCCCCTCTATACTGCCGCCATCGAAATGGGCGCGGCGGAGAAGACACGGCAGCCGTTCACGCCGTCCTCGAACGGATGGCGGCGCTAATGCAGAAGCGCCTGCGGCCACGCTGAGCCGCGGACTGGGAATCCGCGGCGAAGCGTCAACGTCAGTTCGCGGCGGGGGTGGGGCCCCGCCGCCAGTGAAAAGTCGTCGGTGCAGCGGTCCATGACGTCCTGAGCGGTCTACGCCGCGAAGCGCGTCAGCCGTCGGTGCAGCGGTCGGTGACGTCCTGTTCTGGATACGCGCGAGCGGTCTACGCCGCGAAGCGCGTCAGGCGTGGGGGTGGGGCCCCACGCAATAAAAAAAAGAGAACTCATGATGCGTACACGCAATGCAGTGCTGATCACGGGTCTTGCGGCGGCTTCATTGTTCGTCATCGGCAGTCGATGGCTCTTGGCGCAGCAGCGCGGCGGCGCGGCCGGACCCACTCGAGTGGCCGCCGTGCCGGCGGAGAAAGGCGGTCAGGACATCTACGGCGCGTACGAATCGGTCGCCGACTGGCCGAAGGATCTGTCTACACGGCCCGGTCACGAAGGCTGGACCTTCGGCGCGGGACAGAGCGTGTTTGCGGAGAGCCCGAACCGCATCTTCGTCCTGCAGCGCGGGGAGCTGCCGAACATCAAAGCGCCGGCGCAGAAGAAACTCACCGAGACGGCTCCGAGCATCTTCTTTCCGATCGGCCGGCTGCCGTGGCGCGATGCAACCGTTTCGAGTCCTCCCGGGAACGGCGGAACGGGTCAGCCGGCTGAAGGGGGCGTCCAGGCGTGGGAGCGCGCCGGCAACAAGATGGGCGTCGACGCGCGCTGGGAACACTGCATCATGATCTTCGACGGCGCCGGCAACCTCGTCGATGCGTGGACGCAGTACGACGCGATGCTGCAGCGGCCGCACTTCGTCGCGATCAGCCCGTACGACGCGGAGAAGCACGTCTGGATCGTCGATGACCACAAGCACGTGATTCACAAGTTCACCAACGACGGCAAGCGGGAAGTCCAGACTCTCGGTACGTACGGCGAGCCGGGCGCCGACGAGAAGCATTTCAATCGTCCCACCTTCATCGACTGGTTCCCCGACGGCAGCTTCGTCGTCGCCGACGGGTACAACGGCACACGCGTCGTGAAGTTCGACAAGAGCGGAAAGTACCTGACCGCGTGGGGGCAGAAAGGGAATCCTCCGAACGAGACGCGGCCCGGCTACTTCAACAACGTGCATGGGATCTCCGTCGATCCGCGGACGCGGCGCGTGTTCGTCAACGACCGCGGCAACCATCGTGCGCAGGTGTTCGACGAGAACGGGAGATTCCTCAACGAGTGGAAATTCGGCGACAACCCGTCGGACGTTCACCTGTTCCACATCATGAGCGACGGCTATCTGTGGGCGGCCGACCGCGGCACGAACCGAATCCTCAAGTACGACCTCGACGGCAACTTCATGTACTCCTGGGGCACGTGGGGTCCCCATCCCGGCGGCATGTGGGGCGTGCACGGCATGAGCGTCGACAGCGACGGCAATTTCTACGCCGCCGAAGTCGACAACGGCGGCGTGCAGAAGTATCGCCCGCGTCCCGGTGCGAATCCGGCATTTCTCGTGGGCAAGCCGATTCGATCCGCATGGAAATAGGCAACGTCCGCGACTTTTGGCCACGAAACCACGAAAGCACGAAACACGAAACGGACCCGATTTCCTTTTCGTGGTTTCGTGGTTTCGTGATTTCGTGGCGACTACCGATCGCAAAAACCGGATCGGCGCGTCTGGAGACCTTTCCTTGTCATCCGCAGCGTCGTTATCCCGTTGACTCGCCGCCGGACCTACGTTAGTTTCCGCCTGCGACGCCACAACGAGTCGCAGCCGCGCGCATAACCTTACCTGGGAGGTCACCATGGTCTCCGACGTCGTCAGACGGTGGTTGGTCGTCGGCATCATCCTCGTGTTCCCGTCCATCGCGTTCGCGCAGGAAGCAGTGCTCAGCGGCATCGTCACCGATTCGACGAACGCCGTGCTGCCGGGCGTCGCGATCAGGGCGGTGCACGAAGCCTCGGGCAACACCTTCGACACGGTGACCGATCAGCGCGGCGGCTATCGGATTCCCGTCCGCATCGGCACGTACCGGATCACGGCCGAGCTCTCCGGCTTCACCACGGTGACGCGGACCGGCGTCGAGCTGCTGGTGGGGCAGTCGGCGGTCATCAACCTGCAGATGGCTCCGGGAGGCCTCGCCGAGGCGGTGACGGTCACCGGGCTATCGCCGCTCCTCGACACCAACACGTCGAGCCTGGGCGGCAACGTCGATCCGCGCCAGGTGCAGGAGCTGCCGGTGAACGGACGCAACTGGATCGCGCTGTCGCTGCTGGCGCCGGGCAGTCGGACGAACCCCAGCGCCACTGGAGTCGCGGCGCAAACGCCGCTGCCTGACAGAAACGGCGGCGAGGCGCGCGAGTTCCAACTCAACATCGACGGCCAGCAGGTGTCGGCGGACATCGGCACGGGCGGTCAGCCGAAGTACAGCCAGGATTCGATCGCGGAGTTCCAGTTCATCTCGAACCGGTTCGACGCGACGATGGGGCGTTCGACGGGCGTGCAGGTGAACGCCGTCACAAAGTCGGGCACCAACACGCTCTCGGGTCTGGTCCGAGGCAACTTCCGCAACAGCCGCTTCAACGCGGAGAATCCGGTGCTGCACCGTGTCGAGCCGATCGACAACCAGCAGCTCAGCACCGTGCTCGGCGGTCCGCTCGTCAAAGACAAGCTGCACTACTTCGGCAACTACGAATACGAGCGCGAGCCGAGGACGTTCATCTTCAATACGCCGTACCCCAAGTTCAACGTCGACGTGAAGGGCACCGACAGCCAGAAAAAAGGGGGCGTGCGTCTGGACTATCAGCTGTCGTCGAAGACGCGGTTGATGGGTAAGTTTTCGAGAGCCGTGCTCTTTCAGCCCGCCGTGCCCCCCAACCTTCAGAGCTCCCCGGCAGCGACCGGCACAAACCGCGAATACAACGACGAGGGCCTCGTGCAGTTCACGCAGGTCCTGAGCAACAAGGCGCTGAACGAAGTCAGAGTCGGCGAGGCCATCTTCGGTCTCGCCAATCAGAATCTCACCACGTGGTCAAATCACTGGCAGAAAGCGAACGGCATCAACACCGGGTCGCCTCGCATCACGTTCACGAACTTTGCGATTGCCGGCAACCAGTTCTATCCGCGGCACCAGGATCAGTGGGTCTGGAACGCCCGCGACGACTTCACGTACTCGTACGACGCAAAGGGACGTCACGACCTGAAGCTCGGCGTGGAATTCCTTCACCGTCACCAGATTCAGGACAACTGCCGGCAGTGCATGGGCACGATTGACGCCCGTGGCGGACCGACACCTGCCAACCTCGAGGCGCTCTTTCCGGATCCGTTCAATGCCGACACGTGGAACCTCGCCGCGATCTCCTCGATTACGCGGAGCTACAGCATCGGCGTCGGCGATTTCAACGTCCACCTCTACTCGAAAAAAGTTGCCAGCTGGTTACAGGACGACTGGCGGATGAACGATCGCCTCACGCTGAATCTCGGGTTGCGGTACGACCTGGAGATGGGCGTGTTCGCGAACAACGTCAGCGTGCCGCCGTTCCAGCAGGCGGGCCGTCCCAACGATACGAAGAACGTCCAGCCGCGATTGGGGTTTGCGTACAAGCTCAATGAACAGACAGTGCTGCGCGGCGGATCAGGGCTGTACTACGGCGACGCGATCGGGGCCGACCAGTCGTTTGCGACGGGCAACGCTCAACTGGTCGTCATCAATTACCCCTATGACGGACGTCCCGATTTTGCGGCGAACCCGACCAACGGCCAACCGCTGCCGACCTATGAGCAGGCCATCCAGCGGTTCTGCTACGCCAACAACAATGCGCCCGGATGTCTCATCCGCGATCTTCAGGAGTTCGTCGGCCCGTCGCAGTACGTGCACCTGCCGCGCACATTTCAGAGCTCGATCGGCTTCCAACGGCAGTTCGGCGACACGATGGCCATCGAGGCCGATTACGTGTACAGCAAAGGGACCCACGAAAAAGACGTCGTCGATAACATCAACCTGAGGTTCAATCCGGCCACCGGCGCGAATCTGCCGTTTGGCACTCGAGCCAACCGTCCTTATCCGGACTGGGGCATCGTCTCGATGAACGGGCACCTCGCGCGGTCCGCGTATCACGCGCTGCAAACCGGTTTTCAGAAGCGGTTCAGCGATCACTGGCAGGCGTCAGCGACTTATACGCTGTC
>MNEX01000222.1 GCA_001917905.1 Acidobacteria bacterium 13_1_40CM_65_14 | reverse complement strand
GACCGGCACGCCGCTCGCCATCGCCTCGAGCAGGAAGACGCCTTTCGGCTCATCGTACGGCGCCGGCACCGACAGCACGTCGAGCGTGCGGAGGAACGCGAGCTTGCCCTCGCGATCCACGGCGCCGTGATACGTGAAGTCGTTCGCGACGCCCGCCTTCGTCAGGCTGCGCTTCACATCCTCGAGATACGACTCGTGCGCGCGCGACAGATAGCCGGCCGCTTCGAGGCGGACCGGCGCGTCGCCGGTCTTTCGGCGGAACAACGCATATGCCTCGGCGAGCACGTGCAATCCTTTTTCCGGCGAGATCCGCGCGAAGTATCCGACGCGAAACACGTCGTCGCGCTTCGTCGCTCGCTCGTAGCCATTCAGGTTGATCCCGAGCGGGACGACGGAGATCCGGTCGGACCCAATCCCAAGCAGCCGTGTCATCGTCGGCACGTAGTACTCGCTGACCGCGATGAAGTGATCGACCTCGGGTACTTGTTTCCGAATGAGATCGATCGCCTTGCTGCGGTACGGCTCGACGAGACCCTCGAGGAACAGATCCTCGCCCTGCAGGGTGCAGCAGATCGGGCGCTTCACGTGCTCGCGCAGCGGCCGCGCGAGGCTGATCAGCAATGAGTTCGGCAGATTGACGACGTCGGGCACCGGTTCGTCGGCGAGCCACTCGAACAGCTTGTCGAACTCCTTGCGCAGCACGCCGCGATCGCCTTCGAGCATCGACACCGTCATGTCGCCGAGCATTTTCGGATCGACGGAGAGCGAGCGGCTCGCGAACGCGCGGATGACGGCCGGCGAATCCCAGAGCCGATCGAGGAATCGCGGCGTTCTCCGAAAAAACGGGACATGCTGCTGCAGGTAGATGCTGATGCCGCCGAACAGCACGCGATCGCGGCTGACGTTGTGCTCGTCCGGGTTCGTCGGCGTGTAGAGCGGCAGCAGCGTGACGTCGTGGCCGCGCGCCAGCAGCTCCACCGCCAGCCCGTTGTCGCGCAGGCAGCTGCCGCAATACATGCCCGCGGCGCCGGCGGTAATCGATAGAATTCTCATGGCGCGTCTGCGAGCGCCTCGCCTGCGGCGCTGAACACAAAGGACACAAAGGACACAAAAGATTGTGTTGACTCAGTGCCGGTCATAATTCCGCCGTCTGAAACGCGCGTGCCCGGAACAGGAAGTCGATGAGATTGCCTTCGTGCGGCTGCAGCCAGTTCAACTGAATCGTCGGCACTGGACCGAGATTCAGCCGGTCGATGTGAACCGCGTCGAGAAGCGAGCGCCGGAACGAGGAGTTGCACGTGATCGCGCTGCAGACCAGCGTCGGACCAATTGCCTCGAGCATCTTCGCCTCGGGACACTGCACCACGGTCACGAAGGGAAACATGAATTCCTTCTTCGCGATGGCGGCATCCGGCGAATCGCAGTGGATAACGGTCGGCAGCAGGTAATCAGCTTTTCCTTCTTTGATCAGGCGTGAGCCGTCGCGGTACTTCGCGCCGGCGTCGGTCACGCCGGGCGCCTGCGTGTCGTGGTCGATCTCTTTTGCGATGGCGTCCGCGACACCGGGCACCGTGAACGCCGCGAGGCTCGCATCGGGATGGTCGGGCGGCAGCGGACGAATGGCGGCGAACCGCTGCGCGATCGCGTCCGCGATTTCGCGCGTGTGACGGCTGGCCCAGATACCCGAGCAGTTGATGCAGCCGCGGCCGCTGTTCAGAAACACGCTGTCGGCCATCACGTCGAGGAACTGTTCCCAGCGATCGACCTGATCGTCGCCAATCAGAATCTTCGAAAAGCCGGGACCGTGCGCCTGCACCGCCGGATTCCCGCGATAGCGATCGACGGTCGCCGTGCCGCCGAAGATCAGGCTGCGCCCGCAGCTCTCGACGACCGCGGCGCCGACGTCGCCGAGACCCGGATAGATGGACATCGCTTCACGCGGAATGCCGGCCTGGGCGAACGCCTCCGTCATCCGGTACGGCGTCCACGGTTCCTGCGGACCAGGCTTGAGCACGAGCCCGATCTGCAGCGGAATCACCGGGAGCCACAGCGTGTGCACGCCCGGCGAATTCGACGGCAGCACAAGGCCGACGACGGGGCTGTGCGGTTGATAGCTCAGTGGGACGCCGCGCTCTTCGCCGTGGCCGAGCGAGAGGACGTTGAAGTCGAGGCCACGCGTCAGCGACGTCAGGATGGCGCGCATCTCCGCGAGCACGAACGCGTTCTTCTTCATGTTCGCGCGGCACATGCGCGCGGGCAGCCCGGTCGACGCCGACTGCGCACGCACGAACTCGTCGGGCGTCTGCGTGCCGTCGCCCATCGGCAGCATGCCGTTCATGTACAGCTCGCCGGCCTTCCCGGCGCGATCGATCAGATCGTCGATCGGGATCTCCCGCAGCACGTCCCGGGCGCGCTGCGCCTTTCGCATGTCGCGCTGAATGAGCCCGCTGTTGGCGCGACTGACGTTCGCGATCGGTTCCCCGGTCGCGAAGTGGACGACGGGATCGACGTCCATGGAGGTGTAGGGTTGGCCCCATCGGAGAACGGGCAGATGAAGCATGCGTTACTCTGATCGAACCACGAAAAACATACGAAACCACGAAAACACGAAAACACGAAACCTACAGCTACCTTTTTCGTGATTTCGTGGTTTCGTGCTTTCGTGCTGATGTGGTTGCATTGATTCTCGTCTACGCCGCGTGGGGCAGCCCTAAAGGGCTGCGCTACGACCGCGGCGTCAATACACTCCAACCGTGGTCGTTGACGCGAACCCCCGATACGGCCGCACCCCGCTGATGCCGTCCCACGGATAGCGATCGCACGCCGGCTCCCGCTCGCCCTCATCGCGCTCGAGGAAACCCGGCATGAAAAATTCCTTCGTCAGCGTCGTCAGCTTCACGCGACCTGTTTCGCCATACTCCACCCGCTTGTGCGCATCGTCGAAATCGACGACCTCGATGACCGCGCGCGGCTGCGGGGCGTAGTACGTGATCTTGTAATTGTTGTGCGGCCCGCTCGGCGCGCTGGCGGCGAGTCCCATCAGCGTGTTGCCGTAGGTCGGCGTCATGTACGCGCCGTCGAGCAGCTCCTCGTGCGCGAAGCGATTCCATTGCGGCGTGAACTCGGTGCCACCGGAAAAAATCCCCGTGATGCCGGCTTTACGGATGGTCGTCCCCATCGATTCGAGCCGCAGCGCGAAGGCCTCGAGGAGCTTCGGCGTCGCGAACATGCACTTGACGTCGTGACCGGCCTGCAGGATCGTCACCGCCTGATCGATGACGTGATCCTTGTACGCGTGCAGATGATCGCTCCAGCCTTTCTTGATCAACTTGATGACCCAGCGCGGATCGAGATCCACGCAGAAGCAGATGCCGCCGCCGCGATACTGCGCGAGGTGCTCGACCGAAAGCCGCAGCCGGCGCGGACCCGAGGGGCCAAGCATCAGCCAGTTCGATCCTTTCGGAAAGTGCTCGTCGGGCAGCGTCTCGCTGAAGATCTCGTAGTCGATGCGGAAGTCCTCGCAGGCGACGCGCGTTTTCGGGATGCCGGTCGTTCCGCCTGTTTCGAAGACGAACACCGGCTTACCCGCCAGGCCTTTCGGAATCCATCGCTGCACCGGACCGCCGCGCAGCCACTCGTCCTCGAACGATCCAAACCGTTTCAAGTCGTCGAACGTGTTGACCTCGCGCCGCGGATCCCAGCCGGCCCTCTTCGCGAACTCGAGCCAGAAGGGCGATCCGGTCGACGGATCGAAATGCCAGTCGACGACTTCGCGGACCCACGCGTCAAGCGCGGCGCGCGGTGAGGAAATCGTCGACACCTGCTCGAACGTCATGGATAAACGCGCCACCATGGAGGACACGGGGGACACGAAGGAAAAAACGTGACAAGACTTTTCTCGGGAGTCCTCAGTGTCCCCCGTGTCCCCCGTGGTGGAGAGTTTGGTCCGAGCATGATGACCTAGTGGCGTGTCTCTTCCGAATTACTACCGGGCCGCTCCGCTCGCACCCCACCGCGCAGGCGTGCGCGGTGGGGACCCCGCGTTGTCGCGGCCCGAAAATCGCGGTCGAAGGCCCGTTGTGACTAGTACTCCTTCAGCGGATACGGTCCACTAGTATAGCGCCCCGGGAAATGATGGGGCCGTTGCTGCGAAGTACCACACGACGACGAAACAGTCGGGCGAGCTCGCGCGCTACGTCTCTGGCGGCCGTGGTATCGTGAGCCGCCGCGGGCGTCCCCGCGGAATCATTCCGTAGCGAGGCCTCATGTCCACCATCCAGCCCGATGCGCGGGCTACTCGCCTGACTCCGCTGCAGTGGCTGATCATCATCATCTCCGCGATCGGATTCGCCTTCGACTCGTACGTGCTGCTGATGCTGCCGCTCATCGTGCGGCCGGCGCTCACCGAGCTGCTGCACGTTCCGCCCAGCAGCCCGTTGATCAACGACTGGGCCGGCCTCATCTTCTATGTGCCCGCGATGGCGGGCGGCATCTTCGGCCTCCTCGGCGGGTATTTCACCGACGTGTTCGGCCGCCGGCGCGTGCTCGTGTGGAGCATCCTGCTCTATGCCTTCTCGGCGTTCGCGTCGGGCTACTCGACCTCCGTCGGGTGGCTGCTCTTCTGGCGGTGCGGCACGTTCGTCGGCGTGTGCGTGGAGTTCGTCGCCGCGGTCGCGTGGCTGTCGGAGTTGTTCCCGAATCCGAAGCAGCGCGAAGCGATCGTCGGCTACACGCAGACCGTGGGATCGATCGGCGGCATCATGGCGACTGCGGGTTACTACCTCGTCGTGACGTACGGTCATCTCTTGCCGGCGGTGCGCGGCGGCCACGAAGCGTGGCGGTACACCTTGATGTCGGGGGTCATCCCCGCCATCCCGCTCATCATCGTCCGGCCGTTTCTGCCGGAGTCGCCGGTCTGGAAGCAGAAGAAGCAGGCCGGCACGTTGAAGCGACCGAGCTTCGGCGAGCTCTTCGGTCCGCAGTTCAAAAAGACGACGATCGTGACGACGGTGATGATGGCGGCGGCGTACGCGGCGGCGTTCGGCGCGATTCAACAAACGCCGCGCATCGTGCCCGGCCTGCCTGACGTGCGCACGCTGCCGCGGCCCGCCATCGAGCAGACCGTCAGTGTCGTCCAGTCGTTTCAGGAATTCGGCGGACTCGCCGGACGCATCCTCCTCGCCTACCTCGCCGTCCGCATCGTCAGCCGCCGCAAGCTGCTGCGCCTGTTCCAGGTGCCCGGCCTCGTGCTGGTGCCGATCGTCTTCGCGGTCGTCGCGACGAGCAGCCTCACGATGCTGAAGTGGGGCATCTTCCTCTATGGGATCACCACGATTGGACAGTTCAGCTTCTGGGGCAACTATCTGCCGCGCGTCTTTCCGACGTACTTGCGCGGCACCGGCGAGAGCTTCGCGGCCAACGTCGGCGGACGCATGATCGGCACGTCGGCGGCGCTGCTCACCACACAGCTCGCCAACGTCATGCCTGGCGCGTCGGCGCCGACCAAGCTCGCGTACGCATCTGCGCTCGTCGGCACGGCGGCGTACCTGCTCGGTTTGATCGCGAGCTTCTGGTTGCCGGAACCGAAGCGAGAGGAGCTTCCGGACTAACGAACGAACGCGGACGCACGATGATCACGAAAACACGAAAACGCGAAAACACGAAACGTTACGTGGTTTTCGTGCTTTCGTGCTTTCGTGGTTTCGTGGTTTCGTGGCAATGAGGTGCTGCAACCGTGAGACAAGCGATCGTCGGTGCGCTCGTGACGGCGGCGGTGAGCACGGTGGGCGACTACCTGTGGGCGAACGTGCTCCCGCACGGCCAGCCTATCTACTGGTTCGCGCACGGAGCGCTGCTCTTCCTGACCGTCGGCTTCTGTCTGGGAACGCCGTCGCGTAAGCCACTTCTCGGTGCGGCCGGCGGCGTGATGGTCGGTGTCGCGGCGACTGCCGGTTTCTATTTCCTCCGGCCGGTGCTCGGGTACTCCGGATTGTTCGTGATGTTTTTTGTGCTCTGGATCGGCCTCGGATTGCTGACCGGCCGCGTGCTGGAGAAACGCGACAGCCTTAGTGTCGTGCTGGCGCGCAGCGTGCTCGCGTCGATCGGCTCCGGCCTCGGCTTCTACGCGATCTCGGGGATCTGGTTTCCGTTCAATCCGCACGGCTGGGACTACGCGCGTCACTTCGTCTACTGGACGCTCGCCTACCTGCCCGGATTCGCGGCGTTGCTCGTCAACCCGCGGCAGCGTTGACGCTCGGCTAAACAGCTTGTGAAGAAATACGACGGTGAACGCAGAACTCGCAGAACACGCAGAAAAACCCTTGAGCATTTTTTCTCTGCGGGTTCCGCGGTTTCTGCGTTGTACGTGATTTGTTCACACGCTCTAAAGCCTTCGCGCTACACAAAACACGAAAAGAGTTTTCGTGGTTTGTCGTGCACGCCCGGCAGTGGTCCCGCCGCCTCGACGCGGTACTGCCACACGCGACCGCCGTCGGCGCGATTGAACGCTTCGACGGCGAAGAACGTGCGACCGTCCGCGGCCGCGTCGCGCGGCGAGCCGAGCGCGCGTTCGCCAGCGGTCGCCGCCGCCGCGCCTTGTGCGAGTCGCGGATGGCTGCCGGGCCGTCGCACGCCGGTGCCGATCTGCGAGGTGACGAAGACGCGATCGCCAAAGACGATCGGCGACGAGACGCCGAGCCCCGACAGTGACGCCTTCCACGCGACGTTCTGGGTGGCCGTCCACCGATCGGGCAGGTTCTTGTCGTCGGCGATGCCGTTGCCGTGCGGTCCGCGCCACTGCGGCCAGTCCGCGGCCCTCACCGATCCGCCGAGTGCAAGGACGAAGACGATGACGATTCGTAAAAATTGCATAGCGAGAGTCTATTACGCGGCCGTCGGGGGGCGCGGGCCGTCACGTGAAGAAACCACGCTAAACGCAAAGGCCGCAAAGACCGCAAAGAAGACGTCGCCAAAATCCTTTGCGCGCTTTGCGATCTTTGCGTTCAAACGTCTTTTTTCGGAAGCTCTGAAGGGGCCGCGCTACTCCGACTTCAGGAGCTGCGCCGTGTCGACGCGTCCCGCTCGGCGCGCCGGGCAGTAGGCGCTCACCAGCGCGCCGGCGACGAGCAGGCACGCCACACCGGCCGCGAGTCTGAAGTCGAACGATGGAACCTCGACGACGAGACTGCGCAGCGCCGTCGTACTCAGCGGCAGCGCGGCGAAGCCGGCGACGACCCCGCCGAGCACGACGATCAGCGCGTCGCCGGTAAGTGCACGCACGACATCCGACGGACGCGCACCGAGCGCCTGGCGGATCGCGAACTCGCGTGCACGGACCACCACGCTGTGCGCGACGCGTGTATACAATCCGACGAGCGTGAGCAGAAGCGTCGCCACGCCAAACAGCGTCACGATCGTCGTCTGCACGCGCGGCTGCGCGAGCCATTCGGTGCGCAGCTCGTCGAGCATCTGAACCGCGCCGATGGCTTGCAAGGCATCGAGACGCGCCACTTCCTGCCGTACGGCCGCGACGGCTGCGGCGGGCGTCGCAGCCGGAGCGACGATGAGCGTCATGAACGGCCACGGGTTCTGCTGATACGAGAGGTAGAGCACCGACTCTGCGCGTGAATCGTGACTCAGCGGTTGTCTCACGTCGGCGACGACGCCGACGATGGTGATCGGCTTCCCGAAGAGGACGAGGGCGATCCGTCGTCCGATCGGATCCTCGTTCGGCCAATATCTGCGCGAGAGCGCCGCGCTGATCACCGCAACGTGAGGCGCGGTCGAGCCGTCCCGATCCTCGATCAACCGTCCGCGCACGAGCGGGATGCCGAGCAGCGTGAAGGCCGACGCGTTGACCGCGCTCGCCAGCGCCGTCTGCGTCTCGGTCGACGTCGCGCGCCCTTCGATGGAAAAGCGAACGTTGCCGAGCGGCCGTGCCGGCGGCACGTAGCTGGCAGCGCCGAAGGCCCGGACTTCACCACGCGCCGCAAGCGCCGCGAACAACCGTTCGAAGAACAGCCGCTGCTGCGTTCCGTCGGGCACGCGCGCCTCAGACAGCGAAATCTCCATCGCCAGCGCCGGCGTCGCGCCAGTCACGGGCGTGGCGAGCGCAGCGAGATGCTGGAATCGGAGGAGAAGGCCTGCTGCCGCCGACAGCAGGACGATCGAGAGCGCGACCTGCACCGCGACGGTGACTCGGCGCCCGAGTCTGCCGGCAGCCCACGTGCGTCGCGGCACGAGATCCCTGGATTGCTGGACCGCGAGCACGCACGGTGCGAGAGCGGTCGCGGCCACGCTCACGAGCAACAGCGCAGCAGTCGCAAGGATGACGCGCGCGTCGATTCGCGGATCGAAATCGTACGGCAGCGCTGTCGACACCCCGGCCGCGCCGAAGAGATGCACGAACCACGTGGCGATCACGAGACCGCCAACCGTGCCCGCCGCCGCCCAGAGGAGTGTTTCCGCCATCAGCTGTCGCACGACGGCCGTCGTCGTCGCGCCGAGCGCCATCCGCACCACGAACTCGTGCCGCCGCGTCGGCAGCCACGCGACCAGCAAACCGGCGATGTTGATCCACGCGACGGTCATCACCACGACAACCGCGCCGCCAAGAACGGTCAGCGCTTTCG